>NZ_VATP01000013.1:0-170114 GCF_005781125.1 Escherichia sp. E2748 | reverse complement strand
TTCAGAAACCTGAAAAGCAGCCTGCTGAACAATGCCCTGGTGCTGAGAAGCCGTAAGGTTGAGTTGCTGGAGCAGGAGGTGTGGGGCATGTTGCTGGCTTACAACCTGATACGGCGTGAGTGACTAGTCCTGATATAAGTTGACACTTTTCTGTCTGTAAAACGCCTGATGAACGTCATCGGGCGTTTTGTATTTCAGAGCCAGGTGTGGCCGCTCATGGTTATAAATTGCCACGGACTCTTTGACCATTTCCCGGGCCTGCGCCAGGTCTGCAGGACGCGAGAGTAAAAACTCATTCTTCAGAATACCGTTTATTCGCTCAGCCAGTGCGTTCTGGTAGCAGTCGTAACCATCTGTCATTGAACAGGTTATCCCGTTTCTTTCATGGACTGACTGATAGAGCGCTGAGCAGTATTGCTGCCCTCTGTCAGAATGATGCACCAGGGGACTCGTCGTTATTCTCAGCCTCAGAGCCTGTCTGAACGCTTTTACCACATTTTCCGTCTGCAGGTTTTCCCCAACATGATAGCCCATAATTTTTCTGGAGCAGGCATCGGTGACCAGACTCAGATAGGCCGTGCCACTGCGCAGTGGAAGGTAGGTAATATCGGCGACCCAGACCTGTTCCGGTTCAAGAGCGGTAACCTGTTCAGGGCCTGGTTTGAGCAGGTTTGGATGCTGGTAGAAGCGATGATGACTGTTGGTGGTTTTGTGATATGCCCGTTTCACTGGCACCAGAAGCCGATTTTCGTCCAGCAGGTTAAACAGACGATCCCGTCCTATAGCCAGGTTTTTACAGGCCTGGGTGTTCAGCAGATAGTGCAGTTTACGCGTACCGATTCGTGGCTGACGACACCTGACGCGGGCAACAAACTTCAGAACCTGAGCATGCTGCTCCTGCCGTTTTCTGCGCATTGTGTTGTCCTGATACCATGCCTGTCTGCTGTGCCCCAGGAACTGGCATGCGCGCGTAACCGTTATTTTTGGGGCCGGACTTTGCGCGAGGACTTGCCGGGCCGCTTTTTTACGATACTCACTCCGTAATCATTTTTCAGGACATTAATAACCGACTCAAAAAAATCAGCTTTCTGGTTTGCCAGCTCAAGCTGTTCTTCAAGTTCCCTGATTCTTTGCTCGGGTGTCAGCGGGACAGTCGTCAGGGCCACAGGCAGTCTCCTCTTTACCAGATCAGGAAGTCCGGGGCTCCAGTCAAGCCGACCATATTTACGCAGCCAGACAAGAACAGTGGAGCGCCCCTGAATGCCATATCGTAGCTGGGCCTGTTTATAGGTCATCTCGCCTTTTTCGACCTGCTCAACGACGGCTATTTTAAAGGATAGAGGATAATCACGTTGGGTGCGTTTGAACTCAGTCATCATCACGTTCTCCGGATTTAAGTCAGGAACGTGTCAACGCTATTCAGGACGGGTCAGAGGCAACAAAAGCGGCTGAGAAACACAAAAAAGCGGCGTCAGAAATCAGCTTTAAGTTCGCGTTCCAGTTTATCGCGACAGAAATGATAGTGCTGGGAAATACGGCATCACCGGGGACTATCCCGAAACGACTGGAGCATCTGCGGGGTGCTCTGGAAGCAGTGTTCATAACAAAACGCCCCCGACCATCAAGGCCGAGGGCAGTTAAGATATCAAAAACCCGTTATCCGGTGAAACGCAGCACTGCTCCGCTTAAGTGAACGGCATTGAGCGAAGGTCAGGCTTTTCTGTTTCTGCGTGGTGGTAATGGCGGCGTATGCTGGAAGTTCATCAAGGATGTACATTTCCGCTGTACTGAGCCTGTCCTCTGCCAGACGCCAAGCGAGCTTTTGTCGCCATGCAGGCGTCAATACAGCTGGCATCCACCGAAGGGCCTCTTCGAGTTCTGACTGCATAAGTTGGGTGACAAGCTTTAAATCTTCCTCGCCCGCATGTTTACCCTTACGCAGACAATTGCTTAATTTCTCGTTATCGGCGGTCAGGTCATAACCATATTGCGGTACATATCGTGCTTTGATGGTTTCTGGTTGCTGGAGGATTTTGGTCATCCATACCGAAGCGATCACTTCTATGTCGTCCTGCGTTACGGTCTGCTCTGCTCGGGCGTTCTGAATGATGGTGTTGATTGCTGCCAGAGCGGCAGGGGCTTTGAGTTTGGCTTGGTGAAGGTCTTTCGTCTCTAGTGAACGTTTTAGTTCACCTTTGCCGATAGCTAAACGTAGCTCCTGAGGAACCGCTTTGCGGATGTAGTAGGTGCCGTTACGGTCTTTGGTAGGCTTTATCATAATGCCCATTTTGTACCACCTTTTTGTACCACCGGGAAGCGGGGCCGGAGGGGAGATAAGAGTGGTAACTACTGCTAAACCAACAAGTTGTTGACTCAGAAAGCAAAAACCCCCGCCGAAGCGAGGGTTATAAATGAGTGGTGCCCGGACTCGGAATCGAACCAAGGACACGGGGATTTTCAATCCCCTGCTCTACCGACTGAGCTATCCGGGCAACGGGGCGCATTAAACCTGATTCGCCTCGTCTCGTCAATCAAATTTCTTCAATTTACGGCAGACTGCACAATCTATCATCAGTTTGCCGTTATCGCTCGTAATGTCAGGCAAACCAGGTGGTCCAGGCGGCGGAAAGCGGCATTGCCAGAAGGAGGGCAGGAAGCATATTGACCACCGGAAACATTTTTATGCCGCAGATGCGTAAGCCGGTTGCCAGCAGCAATAAACCACCTACGGCGCTGAAGTCCGCCATCATCGACGGTGTGGTCAGCGGTAATATCAGCGCAGCAGCCCACGCCAGCGTTAACTGGATGATGAGCAATGGAATACTAATCACCGATACCGCAATGCCAAGTGAACAGGCGAAGATCATCGCTGTAAAGAAATCAAGAAATGACTTGGCGATTAAAATACTCGGATCGCCTGTCATCCCTTCATTCATCGCGCCGAAGATCCCGGTGCCGCTGGCACAAAACAGGACAATAATTGCGACAAAATTCTGAATAAAAGATTCATGCGCAGATTTCTTGCTCGAGTGACGAAACAGATTCTGCGCTTTAGCGACCGCAGTGTTGACGCCTTTTTCCAGCAGACAAATTTCGCCGATTAATGCCCCGAGTAGCGTAGCTAAAACCATCGCCGGAAGGTTGGCACATTTCACGACCAGTAAAATACCAATTCCCAGCGACGCCAGGCCAAAAATGGACGTCATAGAAACGCGGATGTGTTCCGGTAAGCGTTGGCTAAGCAGTGCGCCGAGGGCGCCACCCAGTAATACTGCACTTGCGTTGATAAAAGGGCCGATGACCACAAGAGTTCCTGTTAATTGTGTTGTTTGATGTTTTTATTATGAACTTTTTGCCCCGTCGATTGCTTGTCTGGTCGCAAAGTCCTGGCTTGCACGCGTTAGCGAAAAGTGCCATGATTGCGCGAATTTTCTCCTTCCTGTACGGAGCTTGCCTGATGCACGCCGCCTCCTTACATTCTTTCGCTTATCGCCGTTTCGCGCGAAATGTCTCCTGTTCTGTGACGCTGCTTTTTATGCGGTGACGTTAACGTATGCTCACTGCAGGGCAACAGTAAAATCAGAGCGTTTCTGCTTTTACTGATGTCTGGCGGTCGGAGCTGGTGACCAGTTTGACCCACATCTCATGGGGCAGGGGGTTCCACCTTGCCCGGTATTTTTACTTCCCCGAAACGGGTTTTGCGCTTATGAAATCAATGAGTATTGCCGCCAGTGGTGAACTGGTTTCCCGACTTTCTACCCATCGCCGCGTGGTGGCGCTGGAAGATACTGATTTTACGGACGTCGCGGCAGTCGTCATTACCGCTGCGGATAGTCGTAGCGGCATTCTTGCGTTACTTAAGCGCACCGGTTTTCATCTGCCGGTGTTTTTGTATTCTGAAGATGCGGTTGAATTGCCCGCGGGCGTTACGGCTATCATCAACGGCAATGAGCAGCAGTGGCTGGAGCTGGAATCCGCAGCCTGTCAGTATGAAGAGAATTTGCTGCCGCCATTTTATGACACGCTGACCCAGTACGTTGAGATGGGCAATAGCACCTTTGCTTGTCCTGGGCATCAACATGGTGCGTTCTTTAAAAAGCATCCTGCCGGACGCCATTTTTACGATTTCTTTGGTGAGAACGTCTTTCGCGCCGATATGTGTAACGCTGACGTAAAATTGGGCGATCTGCTTATTCATGAAGGTTCCGCAAAGGATGCGCAGAAATTCGCTGCCAAAGTTTTTCATGCCGATAAAACCTATTTTGTGCTGAACGGCACATCGGCAGCGAATAAAGTGGTGACGAATGCGCTGTTAACGCGTGGTGATCTGGTGCTTTTCGACCGTAACAACCATAAGTCGAACCATCACGGTGCGCTGATTCAGGCGGGGGCGACGCCGGTGTATCTGGAAGCCTCACGCAACCCATTCGGGTTTATCGGCGGGATTGATGCGCACTGTTTTAATGAAGAGTATCTGCGCCAGCAAATTCGCGACGTTGCGCCAGAAAAAGCCGAACTGCCGCGCCCGTTCCGCCTGGCGATTATTCAGCTGGGAACCTATGACGGCACTATCTACAACGCCCGCCAGGTGATCGATACCATTGGGCATCTGTGTGATTACATTCTGTTTGATTCCGCGTGGGTCGGGTACGAACAGTTTATCCCGATGATGGCGGATTGCTCACCGTTGCTGTTAGAGCTTAACGAAAGCGATCCTGGGATCTTTGTGACTCAGTCGGTGCACAAACAGCAGGCGGGATTCTCGCAGACGTCGCAGATCCATAAAAAAGATAACCATATCCGCGGACAGGCGCGTTTTTGCCCGCATAAACGGTTGAACAATGCTTTTATGCTGCACGCCTCTACCAGCCCGTTTTACCCGCTGTTTGCTGCGTTGGACATTAACGCCAAAATTCATGAAGGGGAGAGTGGGCGTCGGCTGTGGGCTGAGTGTGTTGAGATAGGGATTGAAGCGCGGAAAGCGATTCTTGCGCGCTGTAAGCTGTTCCGCCCGTTTATACCGCCAGTTGTTGATGGCAAATTGTGGCAGGATTATCCGACGTCAGTGTTAGCCAGCGACCGCCGTTTTTTCAGTTTTGAGCCGGGGGCGAAGTGGCACGGCTTTGAAGGATATGCCGCGGATCAGTATTTTGTTGATCCCTGCAAGCTGTTACTCACTACGCCGGGTATCGATGCTGAAACCGGCGAATATAGCGATTTTGGCGTTCCAGCGACGATTCTGGCGCACTATCTGCGTGAGAACGGCATTGTGCCGGAGAAGTGCGATCTCAACTCCATTCTGTTCTTATTAACTCCGGCGGAAAGCCACGAGAAGCTGGCACAGCTGGTGGCGATGCTGGTGCAGTTTGAACAGCATATTGAAGATGACTCGCCGCTGTCTGAAGTCTTGCCGAGCGTTTATAACAAATACCCGGTGCGCTATCGCGACTATACCCTGCGCCAGTTGTGTCAGGAGATGCACGATCTGTATGTCAGTTTCGACGTCAAAGACCTGCAAAAAGCGATGTTCCGCCAGCAGAGCTTCCCGCCAGTGGTGATGAATCCCCAGGACGCGCATAGCGCTTATATTCGTGGTGAAGTGGAGTTGGTGCGCATTCGTGATGCCGAAGGGCGAATTGCGGCGGAAGGCGCGCTGCCGTATCCACCTGGCGTGCTTTGCGTGGTGCCAGGAGAAATGTGGGGCGGAGCGGTCCAGCGTTATTTCCTTGCGCTGGAAGAAGGCGTGAATTTGCTGCCGGGATTTTCGCCGGAGCTACAAGGTGTCTATAGCGAAACCGATGCGGATGGAATGAAACGGTTATACGGTTATGTGTTGAAGTAAGAATAAAAAACGGGGCACCTTCTGGCACCCCGTTTTTCTTTGCGTAATTAGTGGTTAACAGTTTGTGTACCGGCAGGGACACGAACGTGTTTGTATTTAAACATCGCCATGAATGCGAAGGCCAGAATCACGGAGTAACCTGCAAAAATCAGCCATACGGTCTGCCAGTCGGTAATGCCGTTTTGGGTGTACATCTCAACCACTTTACCGCTCACGATGCCACCGAGGATACAGCCGAAGCCGTTGGTCATCATCAGGAACATCCCTTGCGCACTGGCGCGAATCGCCGGGCTAACTTCTTTTTCGACAAACACCGAACCAGAGATGTTGAAGAAGTCGAACGCACAGCCGTAAACAATCATCGACAGAACCAGCAGTACGGTGCCGAACGGAGTCGGGTCGCCGTAAGCAAACAGCGCAAAACGCAGGATCCATGCCACGATACTGATCATCATTACGTTCTTAATACCGTAGCGGCTTAAGAAGAACGGGATGGTCAGAATGAACAGGGTTTCAGAGATTTGCGAAATCGACATGATGATTGACGCATGCTGCACAATAAAGCTGCTGGCAAACATCGGATCTTTGTCGAAGCTGTGCAGGAAGGTATTACCGAACATGTTGGTAATCTGCAGTTCCGCGCCCAGCAGCATCGAGAAGATGAAGAAAATCGCCATACGCTTGTTTTTAAACAGCGCGAATGCATCGAGGCCGAGCAGCGTCGTCCAGCTCTGATTAGCTTGCTGTTTAGCAACCGGAATATACGGCAGCGTAAAGGTGAACAGCACCAGAACGGCGGAGAGTGCTGCGCCAATATATAGCTGCATGTGGCTCAATTCAAAGCCAGACAGGCTCACAACCCACATCGCCATGATAAAGCCGATAGTACCCCAGATACGGATTGGCGGGAAATCAGTCACGATATCCATTCCTGCATTTTGCAGGCGATAGTAGGAGATGGTGTTGATTAACCCAAGCGTTGGCATATAAGCAAACGAGTTAATCAATATCACGAGGAACATCGCCTCCGGAGTGGTAACTTGTGCCGCCATGAAGAGGGTGATTGCGCCGATGGTGTGACAAATAGCATACACCCATTTCGCACTTAACCATTTGTCGGCCACAATCCCCAGCAAAGCAGGCATAAAGACCGCAGCGATACCCAGCGAGCTATAAACAGCGCCAATGGAAGCACCGTCGAACTTCAGGGTAACGAACATATATGAGCCGAGGGTCGTCAGCCAACTTCCCCACAGACAGAACTGCAGAAAAGAGAGGATTTTCAGCTGCAGCTTAAGATTCATGTTAATTTCCTCACATCGTGATGCGGATGAGTGTTTTAAAAAGCACATTTGACCGTGCAAGATGATGCGATTCTATCAACTTCACTGACTGTTTTTTTGTTATCCGTAGCAAATAATTGCAAATAATCTCAATTTGCAAGGCGAAATTGTGATGCGTATAACACTTTGTCTCGGAGTATTGTTAGAGGCAAAGGTGAAATTATCGGCGGCGGTAAGATTTCTGCGCCATGTTCACTTTATAAAGATAGCGACGAGATTCCGCAGACGGATGGCGGGTTGTCAGCGTCTGATAAACATCGCCCGGCGTCATAGTATTTATAATAGCGGCAGCCTGAATTTTATCGTTCGAGAAGACGCGTAATACGCTGCCTGCACCACCGTTATAGGCGGTGATGACGGCATAACGCCGCGACGTTGGGTTATCAATTCCGCCGAGATAAACATTATTCAGCATCGCCAGATACGCGGTGCCGGTATCAATATTGCTGGCAGGATCAAACAAGAAACTGCGGCTCGGCGTGCCGGATTTCCCCTGTGAGCGGAACACATCTTTCCCGGCAGTATGTTGTACCACCTGCATTAATCCCAGCGCATCGGAACGGCTGACCGCATACGGGTTAAAGGAAGATTCGGTCTGCATAATCGCCAGAATCAGCGACTCATCAACGCCATATTTCCGTGATGCCTGGCGGACCATGCCGAGATATTTGTGCGCACGTTTATCAAGGTGGTTCGGCACCATGTTAATGGTCACGCTGTAGATGATACGCAGCCCGTTGCTGCGGCTTTTGAGGCGGTTTTTCAGCAGATAATCCGCGAAGTTACTCGCACGGCCTTCCCAGCGAATCGGCTGCCCGGTGTTATCCACCACCTGACCGTAAAGGAAAGGTTCTTTCGAAATCGTAATATCATCAACGTCGGAATAGAGATCGACCGAACTCGGATCGTCGCCCATCAATAATGTTTTGATAATTGCCCGGCGCAAATGCGCAGCAGGTTCTGTCCCGGCGATGGTTTCGATAGTGATCGTACCGTCATCGAAGTTGATGTGGCTGCGGGTCTGATATTGATCGGTGTATTTCACGTAGTCCTTAGGACCGGCGATCACCACCTCTTTGAATCCCCAAATGTTCTCAATATTGTGGGCAAATTGCCCCATCAGAATATCAAAACCGTTGGTATCTTTGACCCAGGCTTCATTATAGGTATCGCCTTTTTTGGTCGTCGAACAGGAAATGAGCAACGGCGCAATCAAAGCCAGCGCGAGATATTTTTTCATCATTCCGGGTGCGTGTTGTGTTTGTTTTTATGCAAGTTGCCGGAGGCGTGCTCCGGCACTGTTTTTATTTTTTATCTTCCGGCGTATAGCCCTCGATATGCACCTCTTTACCTTCGAACAGGAAGTTAACCATCTCCTGCTCCAGCAGCTTGCGGTGCTCGGCATTCATCATGTTGAGTTTCTTTTCATTAATCAGCATGGTTTGTTTGTGCTGCCACTGCGCCCAGGCTTCTTTGGAGATCTCGTTATAGATGCGTTTTCCCAGTTCGCCGGGGTACAGCTGAAAATCCTGACCTTCTGCTTCACGCTGCAGGAAAGTACAAAAAATCGTTCTGCTCATAAATCATCCTCTTTATCGACTCACGCGCTAAACCGGCGCGCCAGTGCGTAACTGCTGTAACAAACGCTCCACGGGAGCCGCCAGGCCAACTGACGGCGGTTGCGCTAAGTTATACCAGAGCGCATTGCCTTCATCCATGCAGTCGGTGAATGACGACACGGGAAGCCACATAGGCACAATATCTAAGTGGAAATGGCTGAAGGTATGCCGAAACGCGGTCAGTTGCGTCAGGTTATCGGCAGCAATCTGCCGTTGTGCCAGCCATTCTCGCAAACTTTCTTCGTCGGCAAACTGTGGGAAACAGTATAAACCGCCCCACAATCCGCTCGGCGGACGCTGCGCCAGCAATACTTCATCTTCGTGCTGTAACAGCAGAAAGTAACCGGTGCGCTCCGGCAGCGTCTGTTTCGGCTTTTTGCCCGGATAAAGCGACCAGCTATTATTGGCGGCGGCAATACAACCGTTTTGCAGCGGGCAGAGCGAGCATTTCGGCTTCGAACGCGTACAAATCATCGCACCTAAATCCATCATCGCCTGATTAAACCGCTCCACGCCAACCGCGGGCGTCACCTGCTCGCTCAAACTCCATAATTTATTCTCGACCTCTTTTTTCCCAGGCCAGCCGCTTACAGCATAGCAGCGCGCCAGCACGCGTTTGACGTTACCGTCGAGAATCGGAAAGTGCTTACCCAGAGAAAGTGAGAGAATCGCGCCAGCAGTGGAACGCCCGACGCCCGGTAACGCCGCAACTTCTTCAAAGGTTTCCGGGAAATTACCGCCGTGTAAGGTGGCAACGTGTTGTGCCGCTTTATGCAGATTGCGCGCGCGGGCGTAATAGCCAAGCCCGGTCCACAAGTGGAGAACTTCGTCGAGCGGCGCGTTGGCGAGATCGGTCACCGTCGGGAAGCGCGCCATAAAGCGTTCAAAATAGGGGATTACGGTCGCAACCTGAGTTTGTTGCAACATCACTTCTGAGAGCCATACTTTGTAGGGCGTCTTGTCAATTTGCCAGGGCAGCGTTTTCCGCCCGTATTTATCGTACCAGTCCAGAACCTGGGCTGAAAATTGCGACGCTTGCATGGTCACCGAATTCACTGTTGTGGGGGGCAAGATTGCAGCACAGCCGCGGCGGGGTGTAAACCGGAACTTTCCGCAGCCACGGCCTTATCATGCTTGCATCCGGCAACTAACTTTGGATAATGCCCGTTTTCAGAACACTTTCACAAGCGACTAAATCTTTATGAAAAACGACGTCATTTCACCGGAATTTGATGAAAACGGCCGCCCACTGCGCCGTATCCGTAGTTTTGTGCGCCGCCAGGGGCGACTGACCAAAGGCCAGGAACATGCGCTGGAAAACTACTGGCCGGTGATGGGCGTTGAGTTCAGCGAAGATATGCTGGATTTCCCGACGCTGTTTGGCCGTGAAGCGCCGGTGACGCTTGAGATTGGTTTTGGCATGGGGGCGTCGCTGGTGGCAATGGCTAAAGATCGCCCTGAGCAGGACTTCCTCGGCATTGAAGTGCATTCACCGGGCGTTGGGGCTTGCCTGGCTTCCGCGCATGAAGAGGGCTTAAGCAACCTGCGCGTGATGTGTCACGACGCGGTCGAAGTGCTGCATAAAATGATTCCTGACAATTCATTGCGCATGGTGCAACTCTTTTTCCCTGACCCGTGGCACAAAGCGCGCCATAATAAACGCCGTATCGTTCAGGTGCCGTTTGCTGAACTGGTAAAAAGCAAACTGCAGCTGGGTGGCGTATTCCATATGGCGACCGACTGGGAACCTTATGCGGAACATATGCTCGAAGTGATGTCTTCTATTGACGGTTATAAAAACCTGTCAGAGAGCAATGATTACGTACCGCGTCCGGCATCACGTCCGGTGACGAAATTTGAACAACGTGGTCATCGTCTTGGTCACGGAGTATGGGACTTAATGTTCGAGAGGGTGAAATAATGGCAAAGAACCGTAGCCGTCGTCTGCGTAAAAAAATGCACATCGACGAATTCCAGGAATTAGGATTTTCGGTGGCATGGCGATTCCCGGAAGGTACATCGGAAGAGCAGATTGATAAAACCGTTGATGACTTTATTAACGAGGTTATCGAACCGAACAAACTGGCCTTTGACGGCAGCGGTTATCTGGCCTGGGAAGGTCTGATCTGCATGCAGGAAATCGGCAAATGCACCGAAGAACATCAGGCGATTGTGCGTAAGTGGCTGGAAGAGCGCAAACTGGATGAGGTACGCACCAGCGAACTTTTCGACGTTTGGTGGGACTAATAAAGCATACGGGCGATGACAAATGCAAAACTGCCTGATGCGCTACGCTTATCAGGCCTACAAAGATGCACGATCGAGTAGGCCGGATAAAGCATTTACGCCGCATCCGGCATGGACAACGTGTACTTTGTTATCAATCTGGGGCCAGCAAATGCTGGCCTGATTTGTTCTTGAGGGAAGACTATGATGCGCAAAATGCTGCTGGCGGCAGCACTTTCAGTGACGGCAATGACCGCTCACGCCGACTACCAGTGCAGCGTCACGCCGCGTGACGATGTGATTGTCAGCCCGCAAACCGTGCAGGTGAAGGGCGAAAACGGCAATCTGGTGATCACGCCAGACGGCAATGTGATGTACAACGGCAAGCAATATTCACTGAACGCCGCCCAGCGCGAGCAGGCGAAGGATTATCAGGCCGAACTGCGCAGCACGCTGCCGTGGATTGATGAAGGTGCGAAAAGCCGCGTAGAGAAAGCACGCGTTGCGCTGGATAAAATTATCGTTCAGGAGATGGGCGAAAGCAGCAAAATGCGCAGCCGTCTGACCAAACTTGATGCGCAGCTGAAAGAGCAGATGAATCGCATTATCGAAACGCGCAGCGATGGCCTGACGTTTCACTATAAAGCCATTGATCAGGTTCGCGCCGAAGGTCAGCAGTTAGTGAATCAGGCGATGGGCGGAATTTTGCAGGACAGCATTAACGAAATGGGCGCGAAAGCGGTGCTGAAAAGCGGCGGCAACCCGTTACAGAATGTGCTGGGAAGCCTGGGGGGACTGCAATCCTCAATCCAGACCGAGTGGAAAAAACAGGAAAAAGATTTCCAGCAATTTGGCAAAGATGTTTGTAGCCGTGTTGTGACTCTGGAAGACAGCCGTAAAGCCCTGGTCGGAAATTTGAAATAATCCTCTAGTTTAAGACGGCATAATGCTTTTTTATGCCGTTTAATTCTTCATTTTGTTACCTGCCTCTAACTTTATAGATCTCCAAAATCTATTCACAAAGTAAATTGTTTAACGTCAAATTTCCTATACAAAGCTAAGGGATAATACGTAGCGTTCACGTAACTGGAGGAATGAAATGGAGTTTTTCAAAAAGACGGCACTTGCCGCACTGGTTATGGGTTTTAGTGGTGCAGCATTGGCATTACCCAATATCACCATTTTAGCGACTGGCGGGACGATTGCCGGTGGTGGTGACTCCGCAACCAAATCTAACTACACAGCGGGTAAAGTTGGCGTAGAAAATCTGGTCAATGCGGTGCCGCAACTGAAGGACATTGCGAACGTTAAAGGCGAGCAGGTCGTTAATATCGGCTCCCAGGACATGAACGATAATGTCTGGCTGACACTGGCGAAAAAAATTAACACTGACTGCGATAAGACTGACGGCTTCGTTATTACCCACGGTACCGACACGATGGAAGAGACTGCTTACTTCCTCGATCTGACGGTGAAATGCGACAAACCGGTGGTGATGGTCGGCGCAATGCGCCCATCCACCTCCATGAGCGCAGACGGTCCATTCAACCTGTATAACGCGGTAGTGACCGCCGCTGATAAAGCCTCCGCCAATCGTGGCGTGCTGGTAGTGATGAACGACACCGTACTGGACGGTCGCGATGTCACCAAAACCAACACCACCGACGTAGCGACCTTCAAGTCTGTTAACTACGGCCCTCTGGGTTACATTCACAACGGTAAGATTGACTATCAGCGTACCCCGGCACGTAAGCACACCAGCGACACGCCGTTCGATGTCTCTAAGCTGAATGAACTGCCGAAAGTCGGCATTGTTTATAACTACGCTAACGCATCCGATCTTCCGGCTAAAGCCCTGGTAGATGCGGGCTATGATGGCATCGTGAGCGCTGGTGTGGGTAACGGCAACCTGTATAAATCCGTGTTTGACACTCTGGCAACCGCCGCGAAAAACGGCACTGCGGTAGTGCGTTCTTCCCGCGTACCGACGGGCGCTACCACTCAGGATGCCGAAGTGGATGATGCGAAATATGGTTTCGTTGCCTCCGGCACGCTGAACCCGCAAAAAGCACGCGTTCTGCTACAACTGGCTCTGACGCAAACCAAAGATCCGCAGCAAATCCAGCAGATTTTCAATCAGTACTAATCACTTCGCCCCGGTATTGCGCCGGGGCTTATTCACTTCAGACTCACGTCCATTGCTAATTATTATTACCCTGATGATAATCACTGAAATAAATTATTCCGCGCGAGGGTGTTCCGGTGAAAAAGCAATGGATTGTAGGCACGGCGCTGCTTATGTTGATGTCTGGTAATGTCTGGGCCGATGGCGAACCGCCAACTGAAAATGTCTTAAAAGATCAATTCAAAAAGCAGTATCACGGCATTCTCAAGCTTGATGCCATCAGCTTAAAAAATCTTGATGCCAAGGGTAATCAGGCCACCTGGTCAGCGGAAGGCGATGTCTCTTCCAATGACGATCTCTATACCTGGGTCGGTCAGTTGACCGATTATGAACTGCTGGAACAGACCTGGACGAAAGATAAACCAGTAAAATTCTCGGCGATGTTAACCAGTAAAGGAACGCCCGCGTCTGGCTGGACGGTGAACTTTTACTCTTTTCAGGCGGCAGCCAGCGATAGTGGGCGGGTGGTCGACGATATTAAAACGAATAATAAATATCTGATCGTAAATAGCGAAGATTTCAATTATCGCTTTAGTCAGCTTGAATCAGCGTTGAATACCCAGAAGAACTCGATTCCTGCGCTGGAAAAGGATGTAAAAGAGCTTGATAAGCAAATGGTGGCGGCGCAGAAAGCAGCAGATGCCTATTGGGGAAAAGATGCAAACGGCAAGCAAATGACCCGCGAAGATGCCTTTAAAAAAATTCACCAACAGCGTGATGAGTTTAATAAACAGAATGATAGCGAGGCGTTCGCGGTTAAATATGACAAAGAGGTTTATCAACCGGCGATTGCGGCATGTCATAAACAGAGTGAAGAGTGTTATGAAGTGCCGATTCAGCAGAAACGGGATTTCGATATCAACGAACAACGGCGACAGACTTTTCTACAATCACAAAAACTTAGCCGTAAATTGCAGGATGACTGGATAACGCTCGAAAAAGGGCAATATCCGTTAACGATGAAAATTTCAGAAATAAACAGTAAAAAAGTCGCGATTTTGATGAAAATTGACGATATCAACCAGGCTAATGAACGCTGGAAAAAAGATACCGAACAATTGCGGCGCAATGGGGTGATTAAGTAATTGTTGCGATGACGCATGAGTTGTAGCCGGATGTTGCGTACACGCCGCATCCGGCAATACAAATTTACTCAGCCAGAAAAAGCTCCAGCAGCGAATTTAAAAACAACTTCCCATGTTCCGTTATCTGCCAGTAATCCGCACATTCTGTGAGATAGCCCTGAGCGATAGCCTCGTCTAACTGAGGGCGAATAACCTCTTCTGAAAGGCCAGTATACTGGCTAAACTCCACGCGCGGCGCGGCCTCCAGCAGACGGAAGCGATTCATAAAGAACTCAAACGGCTTATCTGCGGCTTCGACATCACGCTGGCTTTCCAGATACCGCCCCTGCATAAAACCGCGCGGATGCCGCGTTTTGGTGGTACGCAGAATGCGCCCATCCGGGAAGGTCACTTTGCCGTGCGCGCCGCAGCCAATACCGATGTAGTCGCCAAATCGCCAGTAGTTGAGATTGTGCTGGCACTGATAACCGGGCTTAGCGTAAGCGGAAGTTTCATATTGCTGATAACCTGCCGCGGTTAACAACTGATGCCCCTGTTCGAAAATATCCCATAACGCATCCTCGTCCGGCAGTACGGGAGGGCGCGAGCCAAACAGCGTATTGGGTTCGATGGTCAGTTGATACCAGGAAAGATGCGGCGGATTCAGTTCAATGGCCTGGCGCAGATCGCCTAGCGCCTCTTCCAGTGATTGATCCGGCAGCCCGTGCATCAAATCGAGGTTAAAGCTACGCAGCCCCAGTCCGCTTGCCAGTTTTGCTGCACGTTTCGCTTCTTGCGGGCCATGAATGCGCCCAAGTCGTTTCAGCTTTTCTTCGCTAAAACTCTGTACGCCAATAGAGATGCGGTTCACGCCAGCACGCTGATAATCAACAAAGCGATCGGCTTCAACCGTACCAGGGTTCGCTTCCATAGTAATTTCTGCATCCGCTGCCAGCGGCAAACGCGCACGCACGCCGTCCAGCAGCGTTTGCATCGCCGGGCCGGAAAGCAGGCTCGGCGTACCACCGCCAATAAAGATTGTCTGCACTTCACGGCCCTGAGCGTAAGCCACATCGTTGTCCAGATCGCAAAGCAGATGCTGAACGTAATCGTCGTGCGGCACTTCCCCTTTCAACGCGTGAGAGTTGAAATCGCAGTACGGGCATTTCTGCACGCACCACGGGATGTGAATGTAGAGACTCAGCGGCGGTAATTTAACCATTACGTAAAGCGTCCAGCAGCAGTTTCAACGCCCGACCACGGTGAGAAATGGCGCTCTTTTCTTCGCGGGTCAGTTCGGCAGCGGTTTTCCCTTCGGAAGGTACGAAGAAGATTGGATCATAACCAAAGCCGCCAGTACCCGCTGGTTCACGAGTAATCACGCCCGGCCAGCTGCCGTGGCACACCAGCGGAGTGGGATCTTCCGCGTGGCGCAGATATACCAGCACGCAGTGGAAACGCGCCTGACGTTGGTCGTCCGGTACGTCTTTCAGTGTTTCCAGCAGTTTTTGCAGATTCTTTTGATCGGTCGCGTCTTCACCGGAATAACGCGCGGAGTAAATACCCGGCGCGCCACCCAGCGCATCTACCGCCAGACCGGAGTCGTCGGCAATTGCCGGTAAACCGGTCACTTTTGCCGCATGGCGCGCTTTCAGAATCGCGTTTTCGATAAATGTCAGGCCGGTTTCTTCAGCGGAATCTACGCCGAGGTCTGTTTGGGCCACGATATCAAGACCGAAGTCGCTAAGCAGCGACGCCAGCTCACGCACTTTACCGGCATTGCCGGTTGCGAGGACAACTTTTTGCATAGGATACCTAATTAATTAACGCCGCGATTTCTGGCGGGATTTGTTGCGGATTAATGATTTTAATTTGTTTGTGGCGGCCAAGTTCGCCTTTCTCAATCACCACCTGGCTTTTGGCAACCCGGAATTGCTTACCGAGAAACTTCACCAGATGGCTGTTGGCCTGGCCGTCAACCGGCGGCGCGGTAATGGCGACTTTTACCTCGTCGCCATGTAAACCGACAATTGAATCACGGCTGGCTTTCGGCTGAATATAGAGCCGTAAAACCAGACCGTCATCATTAACTGTTACGGCACTCATAACGCCATCCACAGCCCCGGCAGCAGCATGTTTCCGGTCGCCTGCAGCACTTCTGCGACACCCATATTAATGACATACAGTAGCAGAACGAGGATCATCGGCGAGAAATCAATCCCACCCATTGCCGGTAGCAGGCGGCGAATCGGACGCAGCAGTGGATCGGCAAGTTGAATCAGCACATATTCAATTGGGCTACGACCCTGGCTTACCCAGCTCATAATCGCCATCACCAGCAGGACCCAGAAAATCAGCAGGCCGATGGTTTTCAGCAGAATCAATAAACCGGCAATCCAGATGATCGGCAGGAAGGTCACCACTTTAAACAGCACGATGGCTTTGATGAAACTGAGAATATAGGCAACCAGCAGCGAGGCGCTATCAATTGGCCCCATTGCCGGAATAACGCGGCGCAGTGGCCCGATAATCGGTTGTGTCACCTTCACCACAAACTGTGAGAAAGGGTTATAAAAATCACAATGAGCCCACTGCATCCAGATGCGTAATAACAGCACCATGGTATACAGCTCAATGACCGTTGAAAGCAGGAAAGTCAACGTATTCATGGCGTTCTTAAGATTCCTTATTTTTTAGAGTAATCACGTGCACCAAAGATGGCAGTGCCGATACGAACCATCGTGCTACCTGCCGCAATGGCGGCTTCCATATCGTCCGACATTCCCAGAGAGAGCGTGTCGATATGCGGGTAGCGCGTTTTCAGTCCGGCAAATGCTACAGCCATTTGGCGTGCAACTTCAAACTGCCTTACATATTCTGACTCAGGCGCCGGGATTGCCATCAGCCCGCGTAGACGTAAACGCGGTAGTTCAGCGACCGCCGCTGCCAGCTCGTCCAGTTCCGCCAGTTGAATCCCTGACTTGCTGTTTTCATCACTAATATTAATTTGAATCAGTACGTTAAGAGGGGGAAGTTCTGCCGGTCGCTGGTCGTTCAGGCGTGTGGCGATACGCAAACGGTCGATGGTATGACACCAGTCGAAATGCTCTGCCACCAGGCGGCTTTTATTAGACTGCAACGGGCCAATAAAATGCCATTCTAATCTTGTTACGCCCAGCTCCTGAAAGTGGCGAATTTTATCTACCCCTTCCTGAACGTAGTTTTCACCAAATTGACGCTGCCCGGCATCAATGGCTTCTGCGATGGCGCTCGCAGGTTTTGTTTTACTGACTGCAAGCAGCGTAATTTCTTCTGGAGAACGGCCGCAACGCGTTGCAGCCGCTGAGATTTTGTCCCGGACCTGTGCCAGGTTATGCGCAATATCGTTCATTTTCCGAGGATCTTAGTATGAATATGGAAGAAATTGTGGCCCTTAGTGTAAAGCATAACGTCTCTGATCTACACCTGTGCAGCGCCTGGCCCGCACGATGGCGCATTCGCGGCAGAATGGAAGCTGCGCCGTTTGATGCGCCGGACGTCGAAGAGCTACTGCGGGAGTGGCTGGATGACGATCAGCGGGCAATATTGCTGGAGAATGGTCAGCTGGATTTTGCCGTGTCGCTGGCGGAAAACCAGCGATTGCGCGGCAGTGCGTTCGCGCAGCGGCAAGGCATATCTCTGGCGTTACGGCTGTTACCTTCGCACTGCCCGCAGCTCGAACAGCTTGGCGCACCACCGGTATTGCCGGAATTACTCAAGAGCGAGAATGGACTGATTCTGGTGACGGGGGCGACGGGGAGTGGTAAATCCACCACGCTGGCGGCAATGGTTGGCTATCTCAATCAACATGCCGATGCACATATTCTGACGCTGGAAGATCCTGTGGAATATCTCTATGCCAGCCAGCGATGTTTGATCCAGCAGCGGGAAATTGGTTTGCACTGTATGACGTTCGCATCGGGATTGCGGGCCGCATTGCGGGAGGATCCTGATGTGATTTTGCTCGGAGAGCTGCGTGACAGCGAGACAATCCGTCTGGCGCTAACGGCGGCAGAAACCGGGCACCTGGTGCTGGCGACATTACACACGCGCGGCGCAGCGCAGGCAGTTGAGCGACTGGTGGATTCGTTTCCGGCGCAGGAAAAAGATCCCGTGCGTAATCAACTGGCAGGTAGTTTACGGGCGGTGTTGTCACAAAAGCTGGAAGTGGATAAACAGGAAGGACGCGTGGCGCTGTTTGAATTACTGATTAACACACCTGCGGTGGGGAATTTGATTCGCGAAGGGAAAACCCACCAGTTACCACATGTTATTCAAACCGGGCAGCAGGTGGGGATGATAACGTTTCAGCAGAGTTATCAACAGCGGGTGGGGGAAGGGCGTTTGTGACGTTGCTGTGCCTGATACGAATTGTAAACATGCCCGATGCGCAAGCTTATCGGGCCTACAAACGTAGTCATTCACGCCGCGTCCGGCAAGATGGCGGGATGACGGTAACGACTATCCGCCAGGCTTTTAAATCGCCTTAATATCCTTGCTCGAAATAACTTTCGAGAATAATAACCGCAGAGGCAGAGTCGACTTTGCCTTTGTTGAGCGCCCGATAGCCGCCCTGTTCAAACAGACCGGAACGCGCTTCCACGGTGCTAAGACGCTCGTCATGGAGCTTTACTTCAACACCGAAACGGCCATGAATACGGTTGGCAAATTTACGCGCTCTGGCAGTCAATGGTTGCTCGGTGCCGTCCATATTCAGCGGCAAACCGACGATGATTTCGTCTGGTTGCCACTCTTTCAGTAAACGCTCGATAAGGTTCCAGTCCGGCGTACCGTCCTGTGCTTTAATTGCGGGCAGCGGGCGAGCGGTGCCAGTAATGCGTTGGCCGACCGCTACGCCAATGCTTTTGGTGCCGAAGTCGAAGGCGAGTAATGTTCCGCTCATCAGGCATGCCCTGCCACACCAGGCATGGTTAGAATATCAACACCAATCAGCCTTGCCGCATCGCGCCAGCGGTCGGCTATCGGTGTTTTGAACAGAATATTCAGATCTGCCGGGGCGGTTAACCACGCGTTATCGAGAATTTCTTGTTCCAGTTGGCCTTTATCCCAGGAGGAGTAACCAAGGGCTACCATCACGTCAGCAGGTTGTTTATCGGTGCCGAGTGTTTCCAGCACATCGCGGGAAGTGGTCATCACCGTGTTATCTGAAATGCGAATGCTGGACGCAAAATTGGATGGAGGGGTATGCAAAATAAACCCGCGATCTTCAGCTAGCGGGCCGCCAAGCATAACCGGTTTGTCCAGACGGACAGATTCATCACGCGGCTCCGGCGTGATCTTCAGCTTTTCCAGAATCCCTTCAATTTTGAGATTTTCCAGTGGCTTGTTAATGATGATCCCCATTGCTCCATTGGTATTATGTTCGCAAATGTAGACCACGGAACGACGGAAAATCGGATCCTGGAGAGCAGGCATGGCAATAAGAAAGTGATGCTGTAAATTCATTGTCAGAGGTTCTGTTTCCTGGTTCAAAAAAGCAACAGCGCCCAGTATGCGTGGAAAGTATGGCGCTGTCACTCATAGTCTCAACGAGATCCCTCTCGCTAAACAGGGTTACTGCTGCTGTAATCGTGCTTCAATAGCATCCATTAACATTCCGGTGATAGACACCGGAAACTCTGCTTCAATCTCACGAATACAGGTTGGACTGGTGACATTAATTTCAGTCAGGCGGTCACCGATAATATCCAGACCAACAAAAATCAGCCCTTTTTCTTTCAGCGTCGGTCCTACCTGACGGGCGATTTTCCAGTCGCTTTCCGTTAGCGGACGAGGTTCGCCACGACCACCGGCAGCCAGATTGCCACGGGTTTCGCCGCCCTGTGGAATACGCGCCAGACAGTACGGTACTGGTTCGCCATCCACCACCAGCACGCGCTTGTCACCATCTTTAATCGCTGGCAGATAATTTTGTGCCATGCAGTAGCGAGTGCCGTGCTCAGTCAAGGTTTCGGCAATCACACCAAGGTTCGGATCGCCTTCTTTCACGCGGAAAATCGACGCGCCGCCCATACCGTCCAGCGGCTTAAGAATGATGTCGCTGTGTTTTTCCCAGAACGCTTTCAACTGCGCTTTATTGCGCGTGACCAGCGTTTCTGGCGTTAAGTCAGAGAACCATGCGGTAAACAGTTTCTCGTTACAGTCGCGCAGGCTCTGCGGCTTGTTAACAATCAGCGTTCCTTTCTCTTCGGCGCGTTCCAGAATATAGGTCGCGTAGATAAACTCGGTATCAAACGGCGGATCTTTACGCATCAGAATCACGTCGAGATCGGCCAGTTGCAGATCCTGCTCACCCGTGAACTCGTACCATTTATCGTAGTTCTGTTCGACGCTCAAAGTACGGGTACGAGCGCGAGCCTCACCATTGATCAAATAGAGATCGGCCATCTCCATATAGTGAAGTTCGTAACCACGACGCTGTGCTTCCAGCAACATAGCGAAACTGGAATCTTTCTTGATGTTGATGCTTGCGATGGGGTCCATCACGATGCCGAGCTTGATCATTATTCTTCTCCGTTAGCCCAGATCGCCAAAACGCACTTGTAGCGCGGTAATGGCGGTGAGCGCAGTTGTCTCAGTACGCAGAACGCGAGGTCCCAACAGGATATCAGTAAATTGATAGCGGGCAGTCATGGCAATTTCATCTGCCGACAAACCGCCTTCCGGGCCAATCAGCAGGCGGACGCGTTCGACTGGTAACGGCAGCGTGTTGATGCTGTTACTGGCGCGCGGGTGAAGATTGAGTTTCAAGCCTTCATCTTGCTCTGCACACCAGGCTTCCAGATCCATCGCTGGACGGATTTCTGGTACCCGATTACGACCACACTGCTCGCAGGCGGCAATTGCAATTTTCTGCCACTGCTGGAGCTTCTTGTTCAGACGTTCACTATCCAGTTTAACGCCGCAGCGTTCAGAAAAAAGTGGCGTAATGAGGCTTACGCCAAGTTCTATCGATTTCTGGATAGTGAATTCCATTTTTTCTCCGCGCGACATCACCTGACCGAGGTGAATATGCAAGGGAGATTCACGATCGTCTACCTGGCCTTCCAGCACTTTAACTTCCACGCTTTTTTTGCTGGCACTGGTGATTTCTGCGTCAAAGACCTGGTTGCTGCCGTCAAATAACTGTAATGCCTGACCTGGCGCCATACGCAGGACGCGCCCGATATGGTTAGCGGCATCTTCACAAAGCGCGATCTGCGAATTGCTGGTGAGTGGTTCAGGATGATAAATGCGGGGGATACGCATGGTTAAATATCCGCGTCGTCTCCCCACGCGGTTGCGCGCGTGGGGCAGGGTTAACAAAAAGAATTTCGCTAGTGTAGGTTAGCTCTTTCGCGCCTGGCAAGCGCGTTGCACATACGGGTTGTGATTGCCTTGCACCTTCGCGATGCGTTCGTCACGCTCACACTCCCAGTCGGTGACCGGATACATTTTGTTCCAGGCGTTAAACAGCTGCGTTTGCTGGCGTGAGAGTGTCAGGTTGTACTGGTCACGCATGTAGAAGTAAATCCGCGCAATGGAACCACGGGCATGAGCTGGCGGTTCAGCAACTTTTTCTTTGAAATCAATCTTCATGGCGCACTGCCCATACTGGCCCTCGCCGCCATTCCACTGGCTGTACATAAAGTTGCCGCGATCGCCGTTCACTTCACCTATCGCGGGCTGCAGGTTATGCATATCGCTTTCCATTTGGCGATAAACCGGATCTTTAGCGCAGTTTTTACGACCGCCTTCCTGCCAGCACTGACGCTGGTGGCCGAACTGCCAGGCGGGAACAACATGTTCCCACTCTACGCGGCTGGCGCGGTTTTCATTTTTGCGCACCTGATACCCGCACGACTCCAGATCCACGATGCCTTTTTTACCCTGCCAGTTGATTTTACATCCGCAGTAAAATGTTCCCGGCACATCAGCGTAGACTTTTACCGCTGCTGTTTTCGCCTGGGAAAAACTATTGATGCCTTCGGCTAACGCCGTGCCGGATAATGCTGCGCTCAGTACCACCGCAGCCACAGACAAATTACGGTACATCACTTACTCCGTGTTAAAACGAGCGAGCAACGTAGCGAAAGTTGTTTTGGTATGCAATCAGCCAGATCAGTAAAATTCCTGATAGTTCTGCTGGTTATTGGGCAACCAGTTGTTCGCCGCAGTGAACGCAGCGATAGACGGCTTCGCCTCGTACCACGCGGTTATGACGACGTACGGTAAGCTGATGCTCCTGGCATTTGCAACGGTAGGGGAAAGTGTTACGGCGCACGGATTGCAGTTCAAACTGATGCGTACGGCGGGCGGGAACGCCCAGCACGCTTTCCATCATCCACTTCCACTCTTTGCCATGTGGCGCTACGCGACCGAAGTGCTTCCACACCAGCAGATGCGCCAGTTCGTGTGGCACCACTTCTTCTATAAAAGCCTCGCTGTTTTCCATCAGCAACACCGGATTGAGGCGAATTTCATAGCTTTCCAGCCAGGCTGTTCCGGCGGATGTGCCACGCTGGGTATAAGAGAGTTTTGGCTCCGGATAGTTACGCCCCAGCTTGAGGTTGGCCTGGGCGAGTTTTTCCCGCAGGCGACGCATAACAGCCTGTTGGATGGCGATAGGGAGACGGGATGTTTTCATAGCGGCAGAGGATAGAGCGAAGAAAAGATGACTGCAAGAGGTGGCTTCCTCCGCGACGGGAGGAAGCCTGAGGAGATTAATCGTGAGCGCCGATTTCGCGCAGTTTACGACCTTTCATCAGATTACGTTCAATGTGTTCCAGCGAAACGTGTTTGGTTTCCGGCACCAGCCACAGTGTCAGCAGGATAAACAGCACATTCAGACCTGCGTAAACCCAGAAGGTATTGGCGTTGCCCAGCGTGTTGAGCATGGTCAGGAAGGTTGCGCCGACAATCATGTTGGCAATCCAGTTGGTGGCGGTGGAGCAGGTGATACCGAAGTCGCGGCCTTTCAGCGGCTGGATTTCAGAACACAGTACCCAAATCAACGGACCCGCGCTCATGGCAAAACCGACAATAAACATCAGCAGCATGGCGATGGCGAAATATTGCGCCGACGGTGAGTGAATACCGATATGCATCATTGTACCCAGTACGCCCATGCCCACAGCCATCACCATGAAGCCCAGCGTCAACGTTGGTTTACGTCCCCAACGGTCAACAAGACCGATTGCGATAAAGGTGGCAAGTACGTTGGTCAGGCCGACAATCACGGTCCCCCACATTTGTTCCGTCGTGTTGGTATATCCCGCCAGTTCGAAGATTTTTGGCGCGTAATACATGATGACGTTCATCCCGGTGAATTGCTGCATCACCTGCAACAGTACACCCAGGAACACCGCGCGACGGAAGTTACTGTTCTCTTTAAACAGCGCCCAACCGCTCTGTTTAACCTGCAAACTTTCACGGATTTCATCCAGTTCACGTTTGGCTTCCGTGCTGGTGTCGCGCAGGCGCAGTAGCACGCGTTCGGCATCAACAAAGCGGCGTTTGGCAGCAAACCAACGTGGGCTGTCTGGCAGGAAGAAGACGCCAATCAGTAGCAGAATTGCCGGGATGATAATCACACCCAGCATCCAGCGCCATGCACCGGTGTAGCTGAAGGCGGTATCAGAAAGATACGCGCCGAGGATCCCGATAGTGATCATCAACTGATACATCGAGATCATACTGCCGCGAATTTTCTCTGGCGCAATTTCAGAGAGGTACAGCGGCGCGGTATAAGAGGCCACACCTACCGCCAGTCCCAGCAGCACGCGGGAAAGAATCAGCACTTCAACGTTCGGTGCAGCGGCAGAGAACAGCGAACCGGCAACAAACAGGATTGCGCCGATCATCAGGCTCTTTTTGCGCCCGAGTTTAAAGGAGAGCCAGCCGCTACCCACCGCACCGACTGCCGCACCGAACATCATGGAGCTTACGACCCATTCTTGCGTGTGCGAAGTAATCTGGAATTCATCTGCAATAAACGGCAGTGCGCCAGCAATTACACCGATATCCAGGCCAAAGAGTAATCCCGCCAGAGCGGCAAGGAAGCAGACGAAAAACGTCATTGCCTTGTTTGACCGCCCCTGTTTTTTAGCGTCAGGCATGATGCCCTCCAATATGGTTATTTTTTATTGTGAATTAAGATAGGTGAGTACGACGTAAAAAGATGTGAAGCAAATCACATCAGTGTAATCGCTTACACTAACATTCATTATGATTATAATTTAAGTGTATGAAAATAATTGAGTTATATAATCATAGGTTAAACATAGTTATCTGCATTTAAGACTTTACTGAAAAGAAATGTAACGATTATGAAAAATGAATCATACGATGAAAATATTGTGAACATTTGCTCTGTATTGCTGGTGTAATCGGTTTCAATCGTGATGATGATTTGCGGGTAAAACGTGTTCAGGAAGAATGATGTCATTGCGCGGGCGGCTTTTTGCCGGATGCGGCGTGAACGCCTATCCACCGCGGTGAGGTAAAAGAAAAGGCCAGCGCGAGGCTGGCCTTTGAAAGCAGGTGAAGAAAGATTACTTCAGACCGGCAGCTTCACGCAGCAGTTGCGCTTTGTCGGTTTTTTCCCACGGGAAATGTTCGCGACCAAAGTGACCGTATGCTGCGGTTTCTTTGTAGATCGGGTGCAGCAGATCCAGCATCTGAATCAGACCGTATGGACGCAGGTCGAAAAACTCACGTACCAGCAGGGTCAGCTGTTCAGAAGGCACTTTCTCGGTACCGAAAGTTTCCACCATGATGGAGGTCGGTTCAGCCACGCCAATTGCGTAGGAAACCTGAATTTCGCAACGGTCAGCCAGGCCAGCAGCAACGATGTTTTTCGCGACATAACGTGCTGCGTACGCTGCGGAACGGTCCACTTTTGATGGATCTTTACCGGAGAACGCGCCGCCACCGTGACGTGCCATGCCGCCGTAGGTATCTACGATAATTTTACGACCAGTCAGACCGCAGTCACCCATCGGGCCGCCGATAACAAAACGTCCGGTCGGGTTGATGAAGAATTTGGTTGCTGAAGTCAGCCATTCAGCCGGCAGAATCGGCTTGATGATCTCTTCCATTACCGCTTCTTGCAGCGATTTCTGGTCGATATCTTCAGAGTGCTGAGTGGAAAGCACGACAGCATCGATGCCGACGATTTTGCCGTCGTCATACTGGAAAGTCACCTGGCTTTTCGCGTCCGGGCGCAGCCACGGCAGAGTGCCGTTTTTACGCACTTCAGCCTGACGCTGTACCAGACGGTGTGCATAGGTGATAGGTGCAGGCATCAGCACGTCGGTTTCGTTGGTTGCGTAGCCAAACATCAGACCCTGGTCGCCCGCGCCCTGTTCCAGCGGATCGGCACGGTCAACGCCCTGGTTGATGTCAGGAGATTGTTTGCCGATAGCGCTCAGGACCGCACAGGAGTTAGCGTCAAAGCCCATGTCGGAATGTACATAGCCAATTTCGCGAACGGTGTTACGGGTGATCTCTTCGATGTCTACCCAGGCGCTGGTGGTGATTTCACCGCCAACTAAAACCATGCCGGTTTTTACGTAGGTTTCGCAAGCAACGCGTGCTTTCGGATCCTGTTCGAGGATCGCGTCTAAAACGGCATCAGAGATTTGGTCAGCAATTTTGTCAGGATGCCCTTCAGAGACGGACTCGGACGTAAAAAGGTGTTTTGCCATATTTAATATCACCTAAAGAGAATTTGGTTAGCTCAAACTGTTGTGTGGATTTTCTGTGGTAGCGGATCCTACCACGACTCGACAGGTTAAAAACACTGGCAGTCTGAGTGTTAATCAGTATGGATGGATTAACATCTGGATGGCTATTCTAGGTCAATCCTTCACCCGATTTCCACTTTTTTTTGAATCGTGTCTCATTCTGTTAGAAACGTGGCTGGAAATTTTTCCTGACAATGCTGGCATTCTGCGTATTTATCTTTTGCAATTTTCTGCCATTGTGGGGTATAAAACGCGGCGCGCGGCTTAAATAAAAAGCACACGACGTTTTTTTCGTGTTGCCACTTCCAGCCGGGTTGAAATCAGAGTTTTGGCTTGTGGGTTCGTCTTAACGGGCGGCCGTGGAGGTGATACGAAATAATGAACCGTTGTCTGCTGCTTAACCTGTCTCACCGTTCTGGTGAAGATTCGTTCCCCGCACTCTGCATCTCTGCTTTGCATACCTGCCGATGTTATACCCATCTCGGCGCTTCTCAGGATTCAAGAGCTGGTTACAGTTACTGAGGACTGAACAAGGGCGCTCTTGTAAAAACAAGAGTTTTCTCGTGGTTTCGCCGAACTGTCACACTTACGTTCGGTTATGTGCTTAATAATGTTATGAAAAAGAAACCGATTGCGCAGTCGGAGCGTCAGCATACACTGCTGGAAAATCCATGTGCTTATGGGTTGTTATCGCAGTTTCAGGCTGCGATAGTGGTTAACTGTTTTACACTTAATAAAATAATTTGAGGTTCGCTATGTCTGACGACATGTCTATGAGTTTGCCTTCGTCAGCGGGCGAACACGGTGTACTACGCTCCATGCAGGAGGTTGCAATGAGCTCCCAGGAAGCCAGCAAGATGCTGCGTACTTACAATATTGCCTGGTGGGGCAATAACTACTATGACGTTAACGAGCTGGGCCACATCAGCGTGTGCCCGGACCCGGACGTACCGGAAGCTCGCGTCGATCTCGCGCAGTTGGTGAAAACCCGCGAAGCACAGGGCCAGCGTCTGCCTGCACTGTTCTGTTTCCCGCAGATCCTGCAGCACCGTTTGCGTTCCATAAACGCCGCGTTTAAACGTGCGCGTGAATCCTACGGTTATAACGGTGACTACTTCCTCGTTTATCCGATCAAAGTTAACCAGCATCGCCGCGTGATTGAGTCCCTGATTCATTCTGGCGAACCGTTGGGACTGGAAGCAGGCTCGAAAGCAGAGTTGATGGCCGTTCTGGCGCATGCTGGCATGACCCGCAGCGTCATCGTCTGCAACGGTTATAAAGACCGCGAATATATCCGCCTGGCATTAATTGGCGAGAAGATGGGCCACAAGGTTTATCTGGTCATTGAGAAGATGTCAGAAATCGCCATTGTGCTGGATGAAGCAGAGCGTCTGAATGTCGTTCCTCGTCTGGGCGTGCGTGCACGTCTGGCCTCACAGGGCTCGGGTAAATGGCAATCTTCCGGCGGGGAAAAATCGAAGTTCGGCCTGGCAGCGACTCAGGTACTGCAATTGGTTGAAACGCTGCGTGAAGCCGGGCGTCTCGACAGCCTGCAATTGCTGCACTTCCACCTTGGTTCGCAGATGGCGAATATTCGCGATATCGCCACGGGCGTTCGTGAATCCGCACGCTTCTATGTGGAACTGCATAAGCTGGGCGTCAATATTCAGTGCTTCGACGTCGGCGGCGGTCTGGGCGTGGACTATGAAGGTACCCGTTCGCAGTCTGACTGCTCGGTGAACTACGGCCTCAATGAATACGCCAACAATATCATCTGGGCGATTGGTGATGCGTGTGAAGAAAATGGTCTGCCGCATCCGACGGTAATCACCGAATCGGGTCGTGCGGTGACTGCGCATCACACCGTGCTGGTGTCTAATATCATCGGCGTGGAACGTAACGAATACACGGTGCCGACCGCGCCCGCAGAAGATGCGCCGCGCGCACTGCAAAGCATGTGGGAAACCTGGCAGGAAATGCACGAACCGGGAACTCGCCGTTCTCTGCGTGAATGGTTGCACGACAGCCAGATGGATCTGCACGATATTCATATCGGCTACTCTTCTGGCACCTTTAGCCTGCAAGAACGCGCATGGGCTGAGCAGCTTTATTTGAGCATGTGCCATGAAGTGCAAAAGCAACTGGATCCGCAAAACCGTGCTCATCGTCCGATTATCGACGAGCTGCAGGAACGTATGGCGGACAAAATGTACGTCAACTTCTCGCTGTTCCAGTCGATGCCGGACGCATGGGGGATCGACCAGTTGTTCCCGGTACTGCCGCTGGAAGGGCTGGATCAAGTGCCGGAACGCCGCGCTGTGCTGCTGGATATTACCTGTGACTCTGACGGTGCTATCGACCACTATATCGATGGTGACGGTATTGCCACGACAATGCCAATGCCGGAGTACGATCCGGAGAATCCGCCGATGCTCGGTTTCTTTATGGTCGGCGCATATCAGGAGATCCTCGGCAACATGCACAACCTGTTCGGTGATACCGAAGCGGTTGACGTGTTCGTCTTCCCTGACGGCAGCGTAGAAGTGGAACTGTCTGACGAAGGCGATACCGTGGCGGACATGCTGCAATATGTACAGCTCGATCCGAAAACGCTGTTAACTCAGTTCCGTGATCAAGTGAAGAAAACCGATCTTGATGCTGAACTGCAACAACAGTTCCTGGAAGAGTTCGAGGCAGGTTTATACGGTTATACCTATCTTGAAGATGAATAATTAAACCGATGGTTGGGTGTTTTTATACAACACCCAACCTTTTCTCAGGTCATAAGGGCTAAAGGAAAGAGCACTAATTGCGGGAAGAGCACCAGTAAAATAAGGATTGCCACGCATGTGAGTAAGAACGGCCATATACCTTTGACCAGCTCATCCATACTTATCTTTCCAATACCACAAATTACATTTAATACTGTGCCTACTGGTGGTGTTATCAAACCAATGGACGTATTTATTACAAAAAGAACACCGAAATATACCGGGTCTATTCCTGCCTGTTTAATCAAAGGTACAAGTACAGGTGTCATAACTAAAATAGTGGGTGTTAAATCCATTGCTGTACCGATGATAAATATCAGCAACATTAATGTTAATATTAACAAAGTTTGGCTATGCATAACCGGCGCCAGCAGTTCCGTTAATTGTGCTGGAATATCTGCTGCTGCTATAAGCCATGCAGAAACCGATGCAGCAGCAACCAGGAACATAATAACAGCTGTTGTCTTAGCGGCATTGAGCATTAATCCATAAAGCGATCCTAAGTTAATGCCACGATAAATAAATACGCCGACAAATAATGAATAAGCAGCTGCTATCACTGCCGCTTCTGTTGGGGTAAATATACCAATCCTTAATCCACCCACGATAATAACAGGTAGCAACAACGCCCAAAAACCTTCACGAGTCTTTTTCAGCCTGTCTCGCAATGTGCTCTTCGGACTTGTTTGTACATTTTCTGATTTAGCCAGTAGTCGCCAGGTCAGGAGTAATCCCATTCCCATAATTATGCCAGGTACGATACCCGCAAGAAACAATTTGGTAATGGAAATTTGGCCTGTAACACCATACAAAATCATTGCTACTGATGGTGGAATTACTGGCGCGATTATTCCTCCGGCTCCGATTAAACCGCCAGTCCGATTTAATTTATACCCAGCTTCACGCATCATCGGTAAGAGAATCGCCGCCAATGCAGCAGTATCAGCTGCAGCAGAACCAGAGAGCGAAGCCATAATAATGGCGGCAAAAACGGCGACGTATCCCATTCCTCCTCGCACATGACCAACCCAGGTCATGGCAATACCAATAATCCGTTTGGTCATACCTCCGGCATTCATAAACTCTCCCGCCAGCATGAAAAAAGGTACTGCCAGTAACGGGAAGTTATTAGCTCCATTCCACATATTTTGAGTAATAATTTGGATATCTGTCATATCCAAAAAATACATTAATGAAAGAGCGCAAATAATTAGTGAGAAGGCGATAGGTAAGCCGATGAACATCGATAACAGAAGTGAACCCGCAAATATTAATAATGCCATTACTTACCCTCCCTGGAAGATATGGAAGAAAGCGTTTTAGCCCGGAAGAGATAATTTTTTGTAAAAACAGATATAATGTTTATCAATGCACTGATAAAAATACAAATGCCGGTCAGCCATGAAATTCCGAAAATAAGCAACATATTAACATCTAAAACCGGTGAATATGTCGTTGACAGAATATCAGATTCAATCCAGGTACCGTAAATTAGCGTTATACTACATACCAACATAAGTACCTGTGAAGCTAATTGGCAAATCTGTTGACCCAATAATGGCATTTTTTTAATGAAAAGGTCTACGCGAATATGGCTCTGATCTTTGATTGCTACCACAGCACCAATAAATATCATCCATACGAATAAAAATCGAGGTAACTCTTCAGCTATGTCTATTCCACTGTTAAAGATAAAACGCATCAATACATTGATAAGCACAAGAAGAAACATAATGCTGATACATATCACCATGATGGCTTCAAGGCTACCTATGAAAAACCTTGTGGCTTTTTCATAAATTTTCATTATGGAAACCTTTATTGAGAATAGCGGGGATATAGTATTACCCGCTATCTTGATAGTATTATTCAGCGAGTTTTTTCTTTACATCATAAAAATGCTTGATGGTATCTTCACCGACGGTTTTTTTATGTTTTTCTATAACAGGTTGAACGGCTTGCTGGATTTTTGACAATTCTCCTTCTTGTAAGGAGGAGACTACCATGCCATTTTTCCTGAGTTCGTCAATGGCGCCTTTTTCCTGTTCAATTTCTTGCTGGCGTTGAAACGTTTTATTGTTGTTGGCAACTTTCTGGATCACTTCTCTTTGTTTCTCAGTCAGCGAATCAAACCACTTTTTAGACACGATCAACGCAACAGGGGTATAAACATGCCCTGTCAGTGTCATATATTTTTCAACTTCATACATTTTATTCTGTAAGATATCGACAGAAGGGTGTTCATGACCATCAAGAGCGCCAGTTTCAAGTGCTGTAAATACCTCTGAATAAGCCATAGGTGAAGGATTTATACCTAAGCTTTTAAAACTGTCTATAGCAACCTGTGTTGGCATTACACGAATTTTTAAGCCTTTAAAACCTTCAAGCGTGGTGACTTCTCGTTTTATATTTGCCACATTACGAAAAGCGCCACCTGCCCATGTCAGTCCTTTCAGGTTAATGCTATCAAGATCTGTTAATAATTTATCGCCAAATTCACTATCAAGTATTTTTGCAGCTTCGTCATTAGAGGAAAATAAAAATGGGAAGTCGAATATTTGAAATTGTTTCTGAAAACCTGCAAGCGGAGAAACGGCGCCCATATAGAGTTGCTGAACATTACTTCGTGTTGCTTGCAACATTTGCTGTTCAGATCCGAGAACAGCATTTCCGTAAACAGTAATCTTAATTTCACCATCAGTTGCATTTTCAACATCTGCCGCAAATTTTTTCATAGCAATGGCTCTTGGATGTGCATCTGAAAATGAATGACCTAGCTTTACTGCTTTGACTTCTGCATTAAGGGTTGTTGAAAAAAAGCTACAACTTACTAATAATATCCCCAAGCTTAGACTTTGAACGGCAGAAGTAAATTCCTTTGCTTTCATATAAATATCCTTTATTAAATAAAATAATATGATTTGTATTTGTCTTTTTATTTATGGTGTTAATAATCTGGCTTATAAATTGTTATAATACTGCCAACCAACCACCATCGACATAAATAACTTGTCCATTGATATAGTCAGAAGCTGTAGAGGACAGGAATATGGCAGTTCCTACTAGCTCCTCTGGTTTTCCCCATCGTTCTGCTGGATTACTATTTTTAACCCATTTATCAAATTCTGCGTTATTAATAAGCGCAGTATTCATATCCGTTAATATATAGCCAGGACCAATAGCATTTGCCTGAATATTAAATTTTGCCCATTCAGCAGCCATAGAGCGGGTAAGCATTTTCACCCCGCCTTTTGCCGCGGTATAAGGTGAAACGGTTGGGCGAGCTGCTTCACTTGTTAAAGAGGCAATATTGATAATTTTGCCACCTGTATTGCGAGCTATCATGCGAGAGGCTGCTGCCTTTGAAACCAGAAAAACACTGGTGAGATTTACATCAATAACTTTTTGCCAGTCAGCTAAAGCAAGATCCACAATCGACTGACGGTACTGGATACCAGCGTTATTAATAAGAATATCGATAGCGATATCTTGTTCATCTATTTGTTGAAATGCTTGTTCCACAGCCTTTTCATCTGCCACGTTGAATGCAATTCCTTGTGCAGACAAGCCTCTGCTCTGGAGTTGTTCAACAGCTTCTTGCAACACGGCGTCATTCAGGTCATTTAGAATGACATGCGCACCAGCGCTGGCTAATCCTTCTGCATATGCGAATCCCAGACCGCGGGCGGAGCCTGTAATCAGAGCTGTTTTACCTGTCAGATCAAATAAATGATGCATTTTGTTTCCCTTATCATGGAAAGTTTTTTGAAAGGTAGGACGTCTGACAAGTTGCGTAAAAAACGATACAGTATTAAAAAACTTGTTCAATAAAAGCGCTTTCAAAATGTGTTGATAATCACAAAAAACAGAAAATTGAACTTGTAGGACATGTTATACTCATTTTTATTTTATAAAGTCTGTAGAAAGATGAATTCAAATAAAGCCGTTAAAAATCATAATGTTGTGTCTGTTTTGTTTGAGGCTATGAAAGGCTATCTGCAAGATGGTCGCTGGAAAGCGGGTTACAAACTTCCTTCAGAAGCCCAACTCGCTGCTCAATTTGGCGTAAGCAGAGTTAGCGTTCGAAGTGCAGTTCAAAAATTGCGTGATATGGGGGCTGTGATTACGTACCAGGGTAAAGGGACATATGTAACTGATAATATAGATAAATATGGTATTGATGATTTGCTGGCGAAACCTGCTATGCATCTTAGTGAAGCTGCGTTTTGTGATATGCTGGTTTTCAGGCAAACCGTGGAATTTAAATGCATTGAACTTGCTGCACAGCACGCAGATGATGAAGATATCGCGATTCTCGAACGTCTGCTTGGACAAATGTTAATCAATAAAAACGACTATAAAAAGTACAGTAAAGCAGACTACGAATTCCATCTTGGTATTGTTAATGCGGCAAAGAACACGGTTTTTACTGCAGCCATGCATGCAATAAAAGACATATATTATCAATATCTTGAAGAGTTGAATCGGACCCTTGGCATCACTATTGAAAGCATTGATGCACACTTGAATATTTATCTGGCAATAAAAAACCGCGATCCAAAAGCTGCCGCCGAAATTCTTGATACGCATATGGCGAGCAATCTCAAAGTTATCCAGACGCTTAATGAAAAAAAATAGTTGCCTGAGAAAATAATCCAGCTCATACTGCTCCACACCACATGTAGGACAACTGACAGGTTGCGCGAATCGGCTAACTACAGTGGAAATGAATATGCAGAATCTGAAAATAACAGATGTCAGGACGATCCTTACTGCACCCGGTGGGATCGATCTGGCCGTTGTAAAAATTGAAACGAATGAACCTGGCTTATATGGGCTTGGATGCGCTACGTTTACTCAGCGGATAGTGGCAGTGGAAAAGGCTGTAAATGAGTATATGAAGCCTTTCTTGATTGGGAAAAACCCTGCCCGTATAGAAGATATCTGGCAATCAGCATGTGTAAGCGGTTACTGGCGTAGTGGCCCAATTATGAATAATGCCTTGTCAGGGATCGATATGGCTTTGTGGGATCTAAAGGGAAAAGTCGCCGGACTCCCTGTTTATGAATTACTGGGGGGGAAATGCCGTGATGGCGTGCCATTATACCGCCATACTGACGGGGCTGATGAGATTGAAGTTGAAGATAATATCCACAGCGCTATAGCAGAGGGGTATCAGTACGTTCGCTGTCAGATGGGGATGTATGGTGGGGCTGGAACCGATGATCTGAAACTTATTGCCAGTAAATTAGCCAGAGCAAAAAACATTCAACCGAAACGCTCGCCAGCTAACAAAACTGCTGGCATCTATTTTGATCCGGAAGCGTATGCCAGAAGCGTTCCTCGTTTGTTCGATCATTTGCGTAATAAGTTTGGTTTTGGCATTGAATTTATCCACGACGTTCATGAACGCATAAGCCCCATTAACGCAATCCAATTAGCAAAATCACTTGAACCTTACTCACTTTTTTATCTTGAAGATCCTGTGGCCCCGGAAAACCTGGAGTGGTTGAAAGTACTTCGTCAACAATCGTCAACTCCTATTGCTATGGGGGAGTTATTCACGAATATTAATGAATATAAACCATTAATTATTAATCAACAGATTGACTTTATTCGCTGCCATGTCAGTTCAATTGGCGGGATCACACCAGCAAGAAAACTGGCGATTTTGAGTGAAATGTTTGGAGTTAGAACAGCATGGCATGGACCAGGAGACATTTCTCCTGTGGGGGTAGCCGCTAACATGCATTTGTCTGTAAGTTCGAGTAATTTTGGTATTCAGGAATACACGCCAGTCAATGAGGCGCTGCAAGATGTTTTTACAGGCTGCATCCAGATTAAGGACGGTTTTGCATATGTGAGTGATAAACCAGGACTGGGTATTGAAATGGATGAAAATAAAGCAAAAGCATGGCCAATTAATGGCGGTATTCCTGGCTGGACATTAGCGCGTACTCCTGACGGTACAGCGGCCCGACCATAGCCGTAAATTTATTTTTAGTGAGACCTCAAACATAGGAAGTGTAACGGCTATTGCCTTTGCTCTGATTGACCTGATTTGTGCAGACTACCAGCGATAATTCTTCTTATTCACTTCTACCAAATCCAACCCTTCTTCGTCGGGCCTGACGAAGAAGGTTTTTATATCGACTTTGTAAAAACAGCCCATTTATGAGCACATTAGGTCATCAATATTGTAGCTCACTGTCTACAAACTACTTTGGTTGTCAGCAAAATAGCGCAGGCACACTTTGATGCCCATATCGATACCTATAGTTGTGAGTTTGGCCACTGCCGCATTGTAAGAAGATCTGAACGACTTGAACTATTCGTATTGAGTGCGATGGAGACGACAACTTTACCGTGCTGGATGTCTGCCAGGTGAACGATCACTGTGTGGATGATATTATCGTCCAGGCGAAATAGATTGTTGGTGATATGCCGAGCTATCTGACTTTGGATATCGACAGCCCGTGCCCTACTTTTGCGCTGGAGAAGCTTTTTCCCGGATTGGCTGCGCTGAACTGCAACAACAGTTCCTGGAAGAATTCGAGGCAGGTTTGTACGGTTAAACCTATCTTGAAGATGAATAATTAAGATTATTCCACTGGCGGGGCGATTTGTTTTGCCGAATCGGTCCGATTTATTTTTATATATTCTTAAAAATAAATTGGCTGCTTTTATTCTTAAATAATCTCCCTACAATCGCTGCATTAATTAAATGCAGAGGGAACGGTTATGAAAAAATGGAAAGTACATGGCGCACTGGTCGCATTAGTCGTGTTGTTGGCAGGTTGTTCCAGTAACGCGCAGTATAATAGCAGTGCATCTGGCGATGTCGGCACCGCCTGGGGTGGGGATGTGCACTCAACGGTTCAGGGCGTATCTGCTGAGCGAGCCTGGCGCGATCCGGCGGAGATGATCGTTATTAGTTATTCAGCTAATGTTCCTTCCGGCTACGACCGCGTTTATAGCATTCGTATTAACGAACTGGAATATGCTATTCGCGATGCTAATTTTAATTCACTACCTATTACGCGGGTTTATGATTCATCAAATAATGAACCACGCTATATTGTCCATGCCAGAGTAGGAATGAATTATCAATTATATGTCCGCAATTACAGTCGTAACACCAACTACGAGATCGTTGCTACGGTTGATGGCCTGGATGTTCTGAACGGTAAACAAGGTTCGCTGAATAACAACGGTTATATTGTGAATGCCGGAGATTCGTTAGCGATTAAAGGATTCCGCAAAGATAAACATACCGAAGCGGCTTTTCAGTTCGCCAACGTTGCTGATTCCTACGCAGCCAATTCGGCGCAAGGCGATGTGCGTAATACCGGTGTAATCGGCTTTGCCGCCTTTGAATTACAAGGCCCGGCGCAAAACGCGCTGCCGCCGTGCTCTGGACAAGCGTTTCCGGCAGACAACAATGGCTATGCGCCGCCGCCGTGCCGTAAATAGCAACCTCGCTTGATGCCTCGCCCATTTAAGGCGATAATTAGCACAAACTTGTGTTTCGCAAATCCAACCCTTCCTCGTCGGGCCTAACGACGCGGAAGGGTTTTTTTATATCGACTTTGTAATAGGAGTCCATCCATGAGCACCTTAGGTCATCAATACGATAACTCACTGGTTTCCAACGCCTTTGGTTTTTTACGCCTGCCGATGAACTTCCAGCCGTATGACAGCGATGCTGACTGGGTGATTACTGGCGTGCCGTTCGATATGGCCACTTCTGGTCGTGCGGGTGGTCGCCACGGTCCGGCAGCTATCCGTCAGGTTTCGACGAATCTGGCCTGGGAACACAACCGCTTCCCGTGGAATTTCGACATGCGTGAGCGTCTGAACGTGGTGGACTGCGGTGATCTGGTATATGCCTTCGGCGATGCCCGTGAGATGAGCGAGAAACTGCAGGCACACGCCGAGAAGCTGCTGGCTGCCGGTAAGCGTATGCTCTCCTTCGGTGGTGACCATTTTGTGACGCTGCCGCTGCTGCGCGCTCATGCGAAGCATTTCGGCAAAATGGCGCTGGTACACTTTGACGCCCACACCGATACCTACGCGAACGGTTGTGAATTTGACCACGGCACCATGTTCTATACTGCGCCGAAAGAAGGTCTGATCGACCCGAATCATTCCGTGCAGATTGGTATTCGTACCGAGTTTGATAAAGACAACGGCTTTACCGTGCTGGACGCCTGCCAGGTGAACGATCGCAGCGTGGATGACGTTATCGCCCAGGTGAAGCAGATTGTGGGTGATATGCCGGTTTACCTGACCTTTGATATCGACTGCCTGGATCCTGCTTTCGCGCCGGGAACCGGTACGCCGGTGATTGGCGGTCTGACCTCCGATCGCGCCATTAAACTGGTACGCGGCCTGAAAGATCTCAACATCGTTGGGATGGACGTAGTGGAAGTGGCTCCGGCATACGATCAGTCAGAAATCACCGCTCTGGCTGCGGCGACGCTGGCGCTGGAGATGCTGTATATTCAGGCGGCGAAAAAGGGCGAGTAAGCGCACGGGGTAGCAAATGTGCCATTAATGTCAGATGCGGCGTAAACGCTTTATCTGACCTACGTTCGGCACCCGTAGGCCGGATAAGATGCGCCAGGCATCGCATCCGGCAATGCGCACGGGGTAGCAAATGTGCCATTAATGTCAGATGCGGCGTGAACGCCTTATCTGACCTACGTTCGGCACCCGTAGGCTTTACTTAACTCCATCCGCGCTCATACGATCGCGAATATGCTGGGCGCGTTCGGCGGATGCCGGATGGTCGTCAAACATTGAACTTTGGCGGCCTTCTTCCAGTTTCGCCAGTTTTTCAAAGCTGGTGGCAAGGCCTGCCGGGCTGATGCCGCGTTGACGCAGCAAATCGTAGGAATAATCATCCGCCTCTGCTTCCTGGCGCTGGGAGAATTGCGAATTGACTAATTTTTCGCCCAAGTCACCGAGTTGTGATTGCGATAAACTGCCGACAATCCCGCCCGCAGAGGCCGCAGCTACTCGCACGGCATTTGTACCAAGCGCTACCTGCATCCCTTTCTTCACATGGCCTAACGCCACATGGCCCATTTCATGGCCGATCACCGCTTCAACTTCGTTATCGGTCATCATATCCATCAGGCCGCTATAGACGCGGATACAGCCGTTTGCCATCGCAAAGGCATTCACATCCTTCGCCATATACACTTTGTAATTTACCGGCTGACCGTTGATGTTATTTCCCAGCGCATTAGCAATGGTGGTCAGACGTTTAGCGTATTCACTACCGTCTGGCGCAATCGTCGCCTTGCTGTCCATCTCCTGGCACGCCTGATCGCTCAGGGCTTTTACCTGCGCATCGCTCAAACTGTAAGCCTGAAAAGCTTCCGCTCCTGATGAGAGCAGTCCACTGGAGTCCATATTCTGGCAACCGGTCAGTACCGTTGCCACGCTCATTGCTACCAATAAGGCGCGAATTTTCATGTTTTCTCTTCCGCACAAGGTCAGGATTATTCTAAAAATGCGCCGTTTGCAGGTGAATCGACGCTCGTCCTAAGTATAAGAAAAAGCGCAGCGGACGGGCGAGCAGATTGCGCAACATGCGAGCATGATCCAGAGATTTCTGAAACGGCAAAAGGATGTTCCATGTACATGACGCGCGGCTTGCGGTAAATTGTTGGCAAATTTTCCGGCGTAGCCCAAAACGCGCTGTCGTCAAGTCGTTAAGGGCGTGCCCTTCATCATCCGATCTGGAGTCAAAATGTCCTCACGTAAAGAGCTTGCCAATGCTATTCGTGCGCTGAGCATGGACGCAGTACAGAAAGCCAAATCCGGTCACCCGGGCGCCCCGATGGGGATGGCTGACATTGCCGAAGTCCTGTGGCGTGATTTCCTGAAACACAACCCGCAGAATCCGTCCTGGGCTGACCGTGACCGCTTCGTGCTGTCCAACGGCCACGGCTCCATGCTGATCTACAGCTTGCTGCACCTCACCGGTTACGATCTGCCGATGGAAGAACTGAAAAACTTCCGTCAGCTGCACTCCAAAACGCCGGGTCACCCGGAAGTGGGTTACACCGCTGGTGTGGAAACCACCACCGGTCCGCTGGGTCAGGGTATTGCCAACGCAGTCGGTATGGCGATTGCAGAAAAAACGCTGGCGGCGCAGTTTAACCGTCCGGGTCACGACATTGTCGACCACTACACCTACGCCTTCATGGGCGACGGCTGCATGATGGAAGGCATCTCCCACGAAGTTTGCTCTCTGGCGGGTACCCTGAAGCTGGGTAAACTGATTGCGTTCTACGATGACAACGGTATTTCTATCGATGGTCACGTTGAAGGCTGGTTCACCGACGACACCGCAATGCGTTTCGAAGCCTACGGCTGGCACGTTATTCGCGACATCGACGGTCATGACGCAGCATCCATCAAACGCGCAGTAGAAGAAGCGCGCGCAGTGACCGACAAACCGTCCCTGCTGATGTGCAAAACCATCATCGGTTTCGGTTCCCCGAACAAAGCCGGTACGCACGACTCCCACGGTGCGCCGCTGGGCGACGCTGAAATTGCCCTGACCCGCGAACAGCTGGGCTGGAAATATGCGCCGTTCGAAATCCCGTCTGAAATCTATGCTCAGTGGGATGCGAAAGAAGCAGGCCAGGCGAAAGAATCCGCATGGAACGAGAAATTCGCTGCTTACGCCAAAGCTTATCCGCAGGAAGCCGCTGAATTTACCCGTCGTATGAAAGGCGAGATGCCGTCTGACTTCGACGCGAAAGCGAAAGAGTTCATTGCTAAACTGCAAGCTAATCCGGCGAAAATCGCCAGCCGTAAAGCGTCTCAGAATGCTATCGAAGCGTTCGGTCCGCTGTTGCCGGAATTCCTCGGCGGCTCCGCTGACCTGGCACCGTCTAACCTGACCCTGTGGTCTGGTTCTAAAGCAATCAACGAAGATGCTGCGGGTAACTACATCCACTACGGTGTTCGCGAGTTCGGTATGACCGCGATTGCTAACGGTATCTCCCTGCACGGTGGTTTCCTGCCGTACACCTCCACCTTCCTGATGTTCGTGGAATACGCACGTAATGCCGTACGTATGGCTGCGCTGATGAAACAGCGCCAGGTGATGGTTTACACCCACGACTCCATCGGTCTGGGCGAAGATGGCCCGACTCACCAGCCGGTAGAGCAGGTCGCTTCTCTGCGCGTGACCCCGAACATGTCTACATGGCGTCCGTGTGACCAGGTTGAATCCGCGGTCGCGTGGAAATACGGCGTTGAGCGTCAGGACGGCCCGACCGCGCTTATCCTCTCCCGTCAGAACCTGGCGCAGCAGGAACGTACTGAAGAGCAGCTGGCAAACATCGCGCGCGGTGGTTATGTGCTGAAAGACTGTGCCGGTCAGCCGGAACTGATCTTCATCGCCACCGGTTCTGAAGTTGAACTGGCGGTTGCTGCCTACGAAAAACTGACTGCCGAAGGCGTGAAAGCGCGCGTGGTTTCCATGCCGTCTACAGATGCATTCGACAAACAGGATGCGGCTTACCGTGAGTCTGTACTGCCGAAAGCGGTTACTGCACGCGTTGCAGTAGAAGCAGGCATTGCTGACTACTGGTACAAGTATGTTGGCCTGAATGGCGCTATCGTCGGTATGACCACCTTCGGTGAATCTGCTCCGGCTGAACTGCTGTTTGAAGAGTTCGGCTTCACCGTTGACAACGTTGTTGCGAAAGCAAAAGCGTTGCTGTAATCGGTAAGATGCTTTGTGAGAAGGGCCGCGAAAGCGGCCCTTTTTTACTTAGTAGAGATAAACGGAACTGTGCTGCCGGGGATCATGGTATCGGGCAGCTTACCGTCCCAACGCTCAGCAGTGGTGAGGGCAACAAGTCCGGGATTATCTCGCAGGGCTTCCCCGCGCAGGCGGATAGCTTCTGCTTCAGCCGCACTTTTTAAACGAATAGTTTCAGCTTCGGCCGCACCTCTTACGCGAATAGTCTCTGCTTCTGCTTTGGCTGCCGCCAGTTTACTGTCTGCTTCTGCCTGGGCTTGAGTTACCGCAATTTGCGCCTGGATTTTCTCTGTTTCCAGATTTTGCTTACGCGTGGCAATGGCGACTTCTGCTTTCATTCGGTCCTCAATCGACTTTTCATAAGCGTCAGAAAAATCGATGTTTTCAATCTGGACCCCGTCAATTACCACTGGCCCAACAACGGCTTTGCGCATGGCATTTTGCAGATCCTGAACCAGTTTTGTACGATCCTGTACGGCGCTGATGGCGGTATATTGGCCGAAAACGTTCTCCAGTTGAGTTGGCAACTGACGAACAATCAGGCGATCTTTTAATGCTTCAATGGTGTTGTAAGTGGTATAAACCGCGCCTGCTTCCGAAGGCTTAATGTGGAAACTAACTGACACGGTCATTTGTGCAGGTTGCTGGTCGCGGCTGTATGCCTGCAATCCCTGATAGACCACGGCCTGATTACGCGTGGAAATTTTCTCCACGCTTTCCATAAACGGGATCTTAAAACCCAGGCCCGGCTCGGCAACTTTTACGATTTTTCCGTAACGCAGCAAAATGCCGCGTTCACCTTCATTAACGGTGTAATACGAGAGAAATGGCAGCACAACCACGGCAAGCACGCCAATGGCGATAGCAATAGATTTTTGTGGGCGAAATGAGGTTATTGAAACAGGTGCTTTCATGACAATCTTCCTTGAGTAAAGTGTGGGAATATGTCACATGGGGGGAGGAGAAAACAGCTGGCAACCGAAAATTAAGAATCTATAAAGGGGAGGCGCGAAAAACAATAAATCAAATAAGTATGTTTTCGGATATTCAATAAACAAATGGTGACATGCGTCACAAACATATCAACGTATAAAATATTGATTTTGTGACGGTCATTGCAAATACAAAGTTGACTTTAATAATATTGATTTCATCTTATTGTTATTTAATGTTTTATTATTTTGGTTTATGAAACTTGTCCTCTCAGACGCTCAATTGCTTTCATTAAATCTCACGCGTATTTTATTTTTACCGCCGGACGGTACCGTAAAAATAAAATAAGGATGATTTATGCGGCTTATTGATTATTTTCCAGAGTCATCAATCTCAGTTATACATTCAGCAAAAGACTGGCAGGAAGCTATCGATTTTTCGATGGCATCATTGCTGGATAAAAACTATATCAGCGAGAATTACATTCAGGCTATTAAAGATTCCACCATTAGCAACGGTCCTTATTATATTCTCGCACCAGGCGTGGCGATGCCTCATGCGCGACCGGAATGTGGGGCGCTTAAAACCGGGATGTCACTGACATTACTCGAACGACCAGTGTATTTTCCGGGGAATGACGAACCGATTAAATTACTCATCGGGCTTTCGGCTGCCGATGCTGATTCGCACATTGGCGCTATTCAGGCGTTAAGTGAATTACTGTGCGAAGAAGAAATACTCGAACAACTATTAACAGCAATATCAGAAAAACAATTAGCGGACATAATCAACCGCGGATAATTACTCTCTCCTCTACAGGATAATATTATGGAAAACAAGTCTGCTCGTGCAAAGGTCCAGGCTTTTGGGGGCTTTTTGACGGCAATGGTCATCCCCAATATTGGTGCTTTTATTGCCTGGGGTTTTATTACTGCATTATTTATTCCTACTGGTTGGCTGCCTAACGAACATTTCGCCAAAATTGTTGGCCCGATGATTACCTATTTATTGCCCGTGATGATTGGTTCTACAGGTGGTCATCTGGTCGGTGGTAAACGCGGTGCGGTCATGGGCGGAATAGGGACGATTGGCGTTATTGTCGGTGCTGAAATTCCGATGTTCCTTGGCTCAATGATCATGGGACCGTTAGGTGGGCTGGTCATAAAATATATCGATAAAGCACTGGAAAAACGCATACCTGCTGGTTTTGAGATGGTTATCAATAACTTCTCATTAGGTATCGCTGGGATGATTCTCTGTTTGCTGGGTTTTGAAGTCATCGGCCCGGCGGTGTTAATTGCCAATACTTTCGTCAAAGAGTGTATTGAAGCACTGGTACATGCAGGCTATCTGCCTTTGCTGTCAGTCATCAATGAACCGGCGAAAGTGCTTTTCCTCAATAACGCGATAGATCAGGGCGTCTATTATCCGCTGGGGATGCAACAGGCATCAGTTAATGGCAAATCCATCTTCTTTATGGTGGCATCCAACCCTGGGCCTGGCTTAGGGCTGCTGCTGGCATTCACTCTGTTTGGTAAAGGGATGAGTAAGCGCTCTGCACCTGGTGCGATGATTATTCACTTCCTCGGTGGGATCCACGAACTGTATTTCCCGTATGTGCTGATGAAGCCGTTGACCATTATCGCCATGATTGCGGGCGGTATGTCTGGCACCTGGATGTTTAATTTGCTGGACGGTGGTCTGGTTGCAGGCCCAAGCCCAGGTTCTATCTTTGCTTACCTGGCGCTGACGCCGAAAGGCTCGTTCCTGGCGACAATTGCCGGAGTTACGGTAGGCACGCTGGTGTCCTTTGTTATCACTTCCCTGATACTGAAGATGGAAAAAACAGTGGAGACTGAGAGCGAAGATGAATTTACCGAGTCAGCCAATGCGGTTAAAGCAATGAAGCAGGAAGGCGCATTCTCGTTAAGCCGTGTTAAGCGTATTGCCTTTGTTTGCGATGCAGGGATGGGCTCCAGCGCGATGGGCGCAACCACCTTCCGTAAACGCCTGGAAAAAGCAGGGCTGACAATTGAAGTAAAACATTACGCCATAGAAAACGTGCCTGCAGATGCGGATATCGTCGTTACTCATGCCAGTCTGGAAGGGCGTGTGAAACGTGTGACGGATAAACCGCTGATATTGATTAATAACTATATTGGCGATCCAAAACTCGACACTTTATTTAATCAATTAACCGCCGAACATAAAAACTGATTGCAGAGGTAAAAATGAAAACCAAAGTTGCTGCTATTTATGGCAAGCGGGATGTCCGTCTGCGCGAATTTGAATTGCCAGAAATTACTGATAACGAACTTTTGGTGAGTGTAATTTCTGACAGCGTCTGTTTATCGACCTGGAAAGCGGCGTTACTCGGTAGTGAACATAAGCGCGTACCCGACGATTTAGAAAATCATCCGGTCATTACCGGGCATGAATGTGCCGGGGTTATTGTCGAAGTGGGTAAAAATCTCACCGACAAATATAAAAAAGGTCAGCGTTTTGTATTGCAACCGGCGATGGGGTTACCAAGCGGATATTCAGCGGGCTACAGCTACGAATATTTTGGCGGTAACGCCACCTATATGATTATTCCAGAGGTAGCCATTAATTTGGGCTGCGTATTACCGTATCACGGCTCTTATTTTGCTGCGGCGTCGCTGGCAGAGCCTATGTGCTGCATTATTGGCGCTTATCATGCCAATTATCACACCACGCAATATGTTTATGAGCATCGCATGGGCGTCAAACCTGGCGGCAATATTGCACTGCTGGCGTGTGCAGGTCCGATGGGAATTGGCGCTATCGATTATGCCATTAACGGCGGCATACAACCGTCGCGGGTGGTGGTGGTCGATATCGACGACAAACGTCTGGCGCAGGTGCAGAAGTTGCTGCCAGTGGAGCTGGCGGCCAGTAAAGGCATTGAGCTGGTGTATGTGAATACCAAAGGGATGAGCGATCCTGTCCAGATGCTACGGGCGCTGACGGATGATGCCGGGTTCGATGACATTTTTGTTTATGCGGCGGTGCCTGCTGTCGTTGAGATGGCTGACGAATTACTGGCGGAAGATGGCTGCCTGAACTTCTTTGCCGGTCCGACGGATAAAAACTTCAAAGTGCCGTTTAATTTCTACAACGTCCATTACAACAGCACTCACGTCGTCGGTACATCCGGTGGTTCAACGGATGACATGAAAGAGGCGATTGCCCTTAGCGCCACGGGGCAGTTGCAGCCGTCGTTTATGGTGACCCATATCGGTGGCCTGGATGCGGTGCCAGAAACCGTGCTCAATCTGCCGGATATCCCAGGCGGCAAAAAACTCATTTATAACGGCGTGGCCATGCCGCTCACTGCCATTGACGATTTTGCCGAAAAAGGCAAAACCGATCCGCTGTTTAAAGAGCTGGCGCGGCTGGTTGAGGAAACGCACGGCATCTGGAATGAACAGGCCGAGAAATATCTGCTGGCGCAATTTGGCGTTGATATTGGGGAGGCCGCGCAATGATGTCCCTGGCGTGGCCATTATTTCGCGTTACGGAACAGGCAGCGTTAGCTGCCTGGCCGCAAACCGGCTGTGGCGACAAGAATAAAATTGATGGCCTGGCGGTCACCGCGATGCGCCAGGCATTAAACGACGTTGCTTTTCGTGGGCGAGTGGTTATCGGCGAGGGAGAAATTGATCATGCGCCGATGCTGTGGATTGGCGAAGAGGTGGGCAAAGGCGATGGGCCAGAAGTCGATATCGCGGTTGATCCCATTGAAGGCACGCGGATGGTGGCGATGGGGCAGAGCAATGCGCTGGCGGTCATGGCTTTCGCCCCTCGAGATAGCCTGTTACATGCGCCCGATATGTATATGAAAAAGCTGGTTGTTAATCGACTGGCTGCCGGGGTGATTGATCTGTCTTTGCCCCTGGCGGACAACCTGCGCAACGTGGCGAAAGCGTTAGGCAAACCGCTGGACAAGCTGCGCATGGTTACGCTGGATAAACCGCGCCTGAGAGCCGCAATTGAGGAAGCAACACAGCTGGGCGTGAAGGTTTTTGCCCTGCCGGATGGCGATGTCGCCGCCAGCGTGCTGACCTGCTGGCAGGATAATCCTTACGATGTGATGTACACCATCGGTGGCGCACCGGAAGGCGTTATTTCTGCCTGTGCTGTTAAAGCATTGGGTGGGGATATGCAGGTGGAATTAATCGATTTTTGCCAGGCCAAAGGTGACTACACCGAAAATCGGCAAATCGCAGAACAGGAGCGTAAGCGTTGTAAGGAGATGGGGGTTGAAGTCAACCGTGTGTACTCACTCGATGAACTGGTGAGGGGGAACGATATCCTCTTTAGCGCTACGGGCGTGACGAGCGGCGAGCTGGTGAACGGTATCCAACAGACGGCGAATGGGGTGCGGACGCAGACATTACTGATCGGCGGCGCGGACCAAACGTGTAATATAATAGACTCCCTGCATTGATGGTGATCTATCGGAAGACGAATGGCGACGCTGACAGAAGATGATGTGCTTGAGCAACTGGACGCACAGGACAATTTATTGTCATTTATGAATACTGCGCATTCTATTTTGCTCCTGGGGATACGCCAGTTTCTGCCGTCGCTGTTTGTCGATAACGATGAAGAGATCGTGGAATATGCAGTGAAGCCGTTACTCGCCCAAAGCGGCCCGCTTGACGATATTGATGTTGCGCTGCGTTTGATTTATGCGCTGGGGAAAATGGATAAATGGCTGTATGCCGATATCACGCACTTTTCCCAGTTCTGGCATTACCTGAACGAACAGGATGAAACGCCCGGATTTACCGATGATATAACCTGGGATTTTATCAGCAACGTCAATAGCATAACCCGCAATGCGACGCTCTACGATGCGTTAAAAGCGATGAAGTTCGCCGATTTCGCCGTCTGGTCAGAGGCGCGTTTTAGCGGGATGGTCAAAACGGCGCTGACGCTGGCAGTAACGACAACTTTAAAGGAATTAACGCCGTGAAAATCGAACTGACGGTGAATGGACTAAAGGTACAGGCGCAGTACTCTGATGATGAAATTGAGAATGTACATAAACCGCTACTGCGTATGCTGGCGGCCTTACAGGCGGTAAATCTGCAGCGACGTACGGTGGTTTTTCTTTGCGCTCCGCCGGGGACGGGTAAATCTACATTAACTACCTTCTGGGAATATCTCGCGCAACAAGACCCTGAATTACCCACTATCCAGACGCTGCCGATGGATGGTTTTCACCATTACAATAGCTGGCTGGATGCGCATCAATTACGCCCCTTCAAAGGTGCACCAGAGACATTCGACGTTGCGAAACTGGCGGAAAATCTGTGCCAGGTCGTGGAAGGGGATTGTACGTGGCCGCAGTACGATCGACAAAAACATGATCCGGTAGAAGATGCGTTGCACGTTACCGCACCAATAATCATCGTCGAAGGAAACTGGTTGTTGCTGGATGATGAGAAGTGGCGCCAGCTTGCGCAATTTTGTGATTTTTCGATCTTTATCAACGCGCCCGCAGCTGCATTGCGTGAACGGCTGGTGGGGCGCAAGCTGGCGGGGGGGCTATCGCTGGCAGACGCAGAAGCCTTTTATGAACGTACCGACGGTCCGAATGTTCGCCGGGTGCTTGAAGAGAGTCTGCCTGCAAATTTGACCTTAATGATGACAGCTACGGGTGAATATCGACGCTGCATCAGTCATATTCTGATATAAGTCAGGGTTTATGACGGCACAACGAAAAGATTTTGCTACGCTTATTCGTGATTCTGCAAAGTGGAATAAATTCCAACGCATCAGGCCGGAAAACGTGACGCAAGTCAGATAATTGTCTTCTTTGACTGGACAATCATTCCTTTTATTCCATGTTTCGCTTATCCTAGCTGAAGCGTTTCAGTCGATTAAATGTTCGACAATTAACCAATCAGTCGCAGTTTGCGACAGGTAAGGTTTCCCCGAACGATTTGCTGGATTACTCTGTCTGGCAAATTTGCTCAGGGAAAGCCTTGCAGGAGATCTATGACCGTACGCGTAGCGATAAATGGCTTCGGTCGCATCGGGCGTAATGTGGTTCGTGCTTTGTATGAATCAGGACGCCGGGCGGAAATTACCGTGGTGGCAATCAACGAACTGGCGGATGCTGCGGGCATGGCGCATTTGTTGAAATATGACACCAGTCATGGCCGTTTTGCATGGGAAGTCCGTGAGGAACGTGATCAACTTTTTGTTGGTGATGATGTCATCCGCGTATTGCATGAACGTTCACTGCAATCGCTTCCCTGGCGTGAACTAGGCGTTGATGTGGTTCTCGACTGCACCGGCGTATATGGCACCCGCGAGCATGGCGAAGCGCACCTTGCCGCCGGGGCCAAAAAAGTGCTCTTTTCACATCCTGGCAGTAACGATCTCGACGCGACCGTTGTTTACGGCGTCAATCAGGATCAACTTCGTGCGGAACACCGCATCGTTTCTAACGCTTCCTGTACCACGAATTGCATAATTCCTGTCATCAAATTGTTGGATGATGCGTACGGTATTGAGTCCGGCACTGTGACTACAATTCACTCCGCCATGCACGATCAACAGGTTATTGATGCATACCATCCTGACCTGCGCCGCACCCGGGCAGCCAGCCAGTCGATCATTCCGGTCGATACCAAACTGGCCGCCGGTATCACACGATTTTTTCCGCAATTTAACGATCGCTTTGAAGCGATTGCGGTACGTGTGCCAACCATAAATGTGACGGCAATCGATTTAAGCGTGACGGTGAAGAAACCTGTAAAAGCCAATGAAGTCAACCTGTTGCTGCAAAAAGCAGCACAAGATGCATTTCATGGTATAGTTGACTATACGGAATTACCGTTGGTCTCTGTAGATTTTAACCACGATCCGCACAGTGCCATTGTCGATGGCACCCAAACCCGGGTCAGTGGCGCACACCTGATCAAAACGTTGGTCTGGTGCGATAACGAATGGGGCTTTGCTAACCGAATGCTCGACACGACGTTAGCTATGGCTACTGTTGCTTTCAGGTAAGACGCAAGCAGCGTCTGCAAAACTTTTAGAATCAACGAGAGGATTCACCATGTCTGTAATTAAGATGACCGATCTGGATCTTGCTGGGAAACGTGTATTTATCCGTGCGGATCTGAACGTACCAGTAAAAGACGGGAAAGTAACCAGCGACGCGCGTATCCGTGCTTCTCTGCCGACCATCGAACTGGCCCTGAAACAAGGCGCGAAAGTGATGGTAACTTCCCACCTGGGTCGTCCTACCGAAGGCGAGTACAACGAAGAATTCTCTCTGCTGCCGGTTGTTAACTACCTGAAAGACAAACTGTCTAACCCGGTTCGTCTGGTTAAAGATTACCTCGACGGCGTTGACGTTGCTGAAGGTGAACTGGTTGTTCTGGAAAACGTTCGCTTCAACAAAGGCGAGAAGAAAGACGACGAAACCCTGTCCAAAAAATACGCTGCACTGTGTGACGTGTTCGTAATGGACGCATTCGGTACAGCTCACCGCGCGCAGGCTTCTACTCACGGTATCGGTAAATTCGCTGATGTTGCGTGCGCAGGCCCGCTGCTGGCAGCTGAACTGGACGCGCTGGGTAAAGCACTGAAAGAACCTGCTCGCCCGATGGTGGCTATCGTTGGTGGTTCTAAAGTATCTACCAAACTGACCGTTCTGGACTCCCTGTCTAAAATCGCTGACCAGTTGATCGTAGGTGGTGGTATCGCTAACACCTTTATCGCGGCACAAGGCCACGATGTGGGTAAATCCCTGTACGAAGCTGACCTGGTTGACGAAGCAAAACGTCTGCTGACCACCTGCAACATCCCGGTTCCGTCAGATGTTCGCGTAGCGACTGAGTTCTCTGAAACCGCTCCGGCTACCCTGAAATCTGTTAACGATGTGAAAGCTGACGAGCAGATCCTGGATATCGGTGATGCTTCCGCTCAGGAACTGGCTGAAATCCTGAAGAATGCGAAAACCATTCTGTGGAACGGTCCGGTTGGCGTGTTCGAATTCCCGAACTTCCGCAAAGGTACTGAAATCGTGGCTAACGCTATCGCAGACAGCGAAGCGTTCTCCATCGCTGGCGGCGGCGACACTCTGGCAGCAATCGACCTGTTCGGCATTGCTGACAAAATCTCCTACATCTCCACTGGCGGCGGCGCATTCCTCGAATTCGTGGAAGGTAAAGTACTGCCTGCAGTAGCGATGCTCGAAGAGCGCGCTCAGAAGTAAAAAATCACAGGGCAGGGAAACCTGCCCTTGTTGCAGCGCGCTTTTAAAGCACGCACTTTTTCATACTCTAAATAATTCGAGTTGCAGCACAGCAACTTGAGGTATGGCGAGTATAAGGCCCGACGATACAGGACAAGAGACATGTCTAAGATTTTTGATTTCGTAAAACCTGGCGTAATTACTGGTGATGACGTACAGAAAGTTTTCCAGGTAGCAAAAGAAAACAACTTCGCACTGCCAGCAGTAAACTGCGTCGGTACTGACTCCATCAACGCCGTACTGGAAACCGCTGCTAAAGTTAAAGCGCCGGTTATCGTTCAGTTCTCCAACGGTGGTGCTTCCTTTATCGCTGGTAAAGGCGTGAAATCTGACGTTCCGCAGGGCGCTGCTATCCTGGGTGCGATCTCTGGTGCGCATCACGTTCACCAGATGGCTGAACACTATGGTGTTCCGGTTATCCTGCATACCGACCACTGCGCGAAGAAACTGCTGCCGTGGATCGACGGTCTGCTGGACGCGGGTGAAAAACACTTCGCTGCTACCGGTAAGCCGCTGTTCTCTTCTCACATGATCGACCTGTCTGAAGAATCTCTGCAAGAGAACATCGAAATCTGCTCTAAATACCTGGAGCGCATGTCCAAAATCGGCATGACTCTGGAAATCGAACTGGGTTGCACCGGTGGTGAAGAAGACGGCGTGGACAACAGCCACATGGACGCTTCTGCACTGTACACCCAGCCGGAAGACGTTGATTACGCATACACCGAGCTGAGCAAAATCAGCCCGCGTTTCACCATCGCAGCGTCCTTTGGTAACGTACACGGTGTTTACAAGCCGGGTAACGTTGTTCTGACTCCGACCATCCTGCGCGACTCTCAGGAATATGTTTCCAAGAAACACAACCTGCCGCACAACAGCCTGAACTTCGTATTCCACGGCGGTTCCGGTTCTACTGCTCAGGAAATCAAAGACTCCGTAAGCTACGGTGTAGTTAAAATGAACATCGATACCGACACCCAATGGGCGACCTGGGAAGGTGTACTGAACTACTACAAAGCGAATGAAGCTTACCTGCAGGGCCAGCTGGGCAACCCGAAAGGCGAAGATCAGCCGAACAAGAAATACTACGATCCGCGCGTATGGCTGCGTGCCGGTCAGACTTCGATGATCGCTCGTCTGGAAAAAGCATTCCAGGAACTGAACGCGATCGACGTTCTGTAAGATATTCCTTTCTGCTTATCTCAAGGCCCGCTCTGCGGGTCTTTTTTTCGCCAAAAGCAAAATTGCCTGATGCGCTACGCTTATCAGGCCTACAAGTGTCCTGCAATATATTGAATTTGCAGGTTTTTGTAGGTCGGATAAGGCGTTCACGCCGCATCCGGCATGACAAAGCGCTCTTTGTCATCTGTCTGAGGCCCGCTCTGCGGACCTTTTTTTCGCCAAAAGCAAAATTGCCTGATGCGCTACGCTTATCAGGCCTACACGTATCCTGCAATATATTGAATTTGCAGGTTTTTGTAGGCCGGATAAGGCGTTCACGCCGCATCCGGCATGACAAAGTGCACATTGTCATCTGTCTGAGGCTCGCTCTGCGGACCTTTTTTTCGCCAAAAGCAAGGTGATGTACTTAAGAAATCTGTGATCTATTTGGCAAAATTATGCTTTATTGTTTACCCTTGTCAGACTGCCCGTCGTGAGGCGGCGGAGTATGTTTCTCCAATTTAAGTCAGTTGAAAAGGAATATTGAATGGAAGATTTGAAAGTTGTCGATAGCATAAACGGCGCAGGATCCTGGTTGGTAAACAACCAGGCGCTGTTGCTGAGTTATGCTGTAAACATCGTGGCGGCACTCGCGATCATCATCGTTGGTTTGATTATCGCGCGGATGATTTCCAACGCGGTGAATCGCCTGATGATCTCCCGTAACATAGATGCCACCGTTGCTGATTTTCTTTCTGCATTAATCCGTTACGCAATTATCGCCTTTACGTTAATTGCAGCACTGGGCCGCGTGGGCGTACAAACCGCATCGGTCATTGCCGTACTCGGTGCCGCAGGTTTAGCTGTAGGTCTGGCCTTGCAGGGGTCACTATCTAACCTGGCTGCTGGCGTTTTGCTGGTTATGTTCCGCCCGTTCCGTGCAGGAGAATATGTTGACCTCGGCGGCGTTGCCGGTACTGTGCAGAGTGTGCAGATTTTCTCCACCACCATGCGTACCGCAGACGGTAAAATAATTGTTATTCCGAACGGTAAAATTATTGCCGGTAATATTATTAACTTCTCTCGTGAGCCGGCGCGCCGTAACGAATTTATTATTGGCGTAGCGTATGATTCTGATATCGATCAGGTTAAGCAGATCCTGACCGATATTATTCAGTCCGAAGATCGTATTTTAAAAGATCGTGAAATTACAGTACGCCTGAACGAACTTGGCGCATCGTCGATTAATTTCGTCGTGCGTGCCTGGAGCAACAGTGGCGATCTGCAAAACGTGTACTGGGATGTGCTGGAACGTATTAAACGTGAATTTGATGCTGCTGGCATCAGCTTCCCGTATCCGCAAATGGATGTGAACTTCAAGCGGGTGAAAGAGAGCAATAGCTAATTATGTACGAGGGCTTATCAAGGTGATAAGCCCTCATTTTTAACAACTAAAATCAAACTGCATATTTTTAAAGTCCAGCCAGGCATTACCTGCACCGAAATTATATCCACCGAAATACTCTTCAAACTCAATATAATAAGGCGACATTCCGTTTGGTATAGACTGCACGGGCGCCATTGAACCACCGAGATGATTGGGCAAATGTGCACTATGCCACTGGTGAGTTTCACATTTACTTTTTCCCTCTGCATCTTTAGAAAAATATCGAATGGACTGATATTCCGTATTATTTCTTTCTGTGGGGCTAATTCCCGCATTAGGATCAAAAGCGCGCGGCTCGCATGAAATCGCCAGATTGAAAGCCAGCGACTGCTCAGGAATGGTGCCCATTTTACGGTATACAAAATTGCTTTCAGGCGTATCTTTTGGCCTGACGTTAGCCTGAAAATAACTAAAAGCACTGCCGATAGTCAGCCATTCTGGCGTATCTTGCTGGTCGCGATAGTGGTTAGGTATAAGTTCAGGCGGCTCACAAAATGGGCCGTTGAACTCGTGCTGGGTGAGTAAAATCACCGCATAAGAACAGCCTAATATATCTTCCATCCGAAATAGCCGTGGATGTCGTTGCTTTTCTGCCTGCCAGAAAACATAAAGATCTGGATCTTCAGGTGGGGGGCAGGATTCAAAATTCTCAAACACATCCAATATTTCTTCTGTACATGGTGTTCCGCCATCGTTGTGCTCGGGCGCAACAGCAAAGAAAGATAACGCGACAATCTCTGGCCCATAAATCCGATAATCTTCCGGCAACAGCAGGGTAAATCCATGATTCAATGGGAAACCATTATTTGGATCCAGCGGCCACTGTTCGGGCGTTATGCCTGGCGGTAGGCCAAAGCACCAACCTTGTTGCCGCGGTATATTTTCGTGGATAGGGTAGGGGAGAAGAGTGAGATCATAGGCTTGCATAGTGTTAGTCCTTTACAACGCTAGCAGGAAAGAGAGCCATAACGCCGTTTATGTTATGGGGAATGATGAGATCTTTATCCTAAAATCAGTTACCGAATAGAATTATTTATTTTTTTATTAAAATTATTTATATGCTATTAGCATTATAAATTTTATCTAATAACAATCCCGCGCTATAGTCTCTTTATCAGATAATTAGTTCGGAATGTTCAACGTGTTTTCTTATTATTTTCAAGGGCTTGCTCTTGGTGCTGCTATGATTCTGCCGCTTGGTCCGCAAAATGCTTTTGTGATGAATCAGGGCATTCGTCGTCAGTACCACATTATGATTGCTTTGCTCTGCGCGATAAGCGATTTGGTCCTGATTTGCGCCGGGATTTTTGGTGGTAGCGCGTTATTGATGCAGTCACCGTGGTTGCTGGCGCTGGTGACCTGGGGCGGTGTGGCCTTCTTGCTGTGGTATGGCTTTGGTGCTTTTAAAACGGCGATGAGCAGCAATATTGAGCTGGTTAGTGCTGAAGTGATGAAGCAGGGACGTTGGAAAATTATTGCCACTATGCTGGCAGTAACCTGGCTGAATCCACATGTTTACCTGGATACCTTTGTGGTATTAGGCAGCCTGGGCGGACAGCTTGATGCCGAACCAAAACGCTGGTTTGCCCTCGGGACGATCAGTGCCTCTTTCCTGTGGTTTTTTGGTCTGGCGTTATTAGCCGCCTGGCTGGCGCCGCGTTTGCGTACTGCCAAAGCGCAGCGCATTATCAATCTCGTGGTGGGCTGCGTTATGTGGATTATCGCCCTACAACTGGCGAAAGAGGGTGTTGCTCATGCACAAGCCTTGTTCAGTTAGGCGCTATCTGATGGAAAAATAAAACAGAGACGCTAAGCTTGCCTCCAGAGGTCCTGAATTTTGGGCAAGTCAATTAACACGGAGAGACTAACGTGAAGTTCAAAGTTATCGCCCTGGCGGCATTGATGGGTTTCAGCGGGATGGCTGTGCAGGCCAATGAACTACCGGATGGTCCGCACATTGTCACTTCAGGAACGGCAAGTGTTGATGCGTTGCCAGATATCGCTATTCTTGCTATTGAAGTTAACGTGACGGCGAAGGATGCCGCTTCTGCCAAGAAGCAGGCGGATGAGCGTGTCGCGCAATATATTTCTTTCCTTGAACTCAATCAGATCGCGAAAAAAGATATCAGTTCCGCGAATTTGCGTACCCAGCCAGACTACGATTACCAGGATGGTAAAAGTATCCTGAAAGGCTATCGTGCCGTGAGAACGGTGGAAGTCACGCTTCGTCAGTTAGACAAACTGAATTCCTTGCTGGATGGCGCGCTGAAGGCCGGACTCAACGAAATTCGTTCTGTGTCGTTGGGCGTGGCACAGCCAGATGCCTATAAAGACAAAGCGCGTAAGGCAGCGATTGATAACGCGATTCATCAGGCTCAGGAGCTGGCGAACGGCTTTAATCGCAAACTGGGGCCGGTATATAGCGTGCGCTACCATGTTTCCAATTATCAGCCCAGCCCAATGGTACGCATGATGAAAGCCGATGCCGCACCGGTTTCCGCCCAGGAAACTTACGAGCAGGCCGCTATTCAGTTTGATGATCAGGTCGATGTGGTCTTCCAGTTAGAACCAGTGGCTCAACAACCCGCTAAAACACCTGCCGCACAATAATACTTGTAGCCCGACTCATTTGTCGGGCTAATGTCTTTATCTGATATCGCCTCTTTTTTCTGTAATTTTCTGTAAAACCATGACATAAGCACCTATCTTTGCTTGCGATTTCATTAAGGATTAACTTACTGAAACGGTTAAGCGGACAGGGATGTTTGGAGGAAGCGTCGATGGATATTTTTATTTCGAAAAAGATGCGCAATTTTATTTTATTAGCGCAAACCAATAATATTGCCCGAGCGGCAGAAAAGTTACATATGACTGCTTCACCGTTCGGCAAAAGTATTGCCGCGCTAGAGGAGCAAATTGGTTATACATTATTTACCCGTAAAGATAATAACATCAGCCTTAATAAAGCCGGGCAGGAGCTTTATCAAAAGCTCTTCCCGGTTTACCAACGGCTTTCTGCTATCGATAATGAAATTCATAATTCCGGACGTCGCTCTCGTGAAATTGTGATTGGTATCGATAATACCTATCCGACGATTATTTTTGATCAGTTAATTAGCCTGGGTGATAAGTATGAAGGCGTGACGGCCCAGCCGGTTGAATTCAGCGAAAATGAGGTTATCGACAATCTCTTCTATCGTCAGCTTGATTTTATTATCTCTCCGCAGCATGTTTCCGCTCGTGTACACGGGTTGGATAATCTAACAATGAGTGAACTGCCGCCGCTGCGACTGGGGTTTCTCGTTTCTCGCCGTTATGAAGAGCGTCAGGAGCAGGAGTTGTTACAGGAGTTGCCCTGGCTACAGATGCGCTTTCAAAACCGTGCTAATTATGAAGCGATGATTGATGCGAACATGCGCCCTTGTGGGATCAATCCAACAATTATTTATCGCCCATACAGTTTTATGGCCAAAATCAGCGCCGTTGAGCACGGACATTTTCTTACGGTGATCCCACATTTTGCATGGCGGCTGGTGAACCCAGCTACGTTGAAATATTTTGATGCACCGCATACGCCAATGTATATGCAGGAATACCTTTATTCACTGAAAAATCATCGCTATACCGCCACGCTGCTACAGCAAATTGCTGAAGATCGTGACGGTACGAGCGATTAACCTAGCATTGAGCCCGTTTCGATCAAATTGCGATGCAGATCGAAAACGTGGCTAAGATCGTGGTGAATATGCCCGCCGGGTGCTTTCTCCAGATAGCGATGCAGATAGTCACGGTACATCGGATGTGCGCAGTTATCGATGATAGTGCGCGCGCGCTGAAGTGGGGAGAGGCCACGTAAGTCGGCGATCCCTTGTTCTGTGATGATCACTTTCACGCTGTGTTCGCTGTGATCAACATGGCTGCACATAGGCACGATGGTTGAGATCTTGCCTTCTTTAGCAATCGACGGTGCCATAAAGATCGACAGATACGCGTTGCGTTCAAAATCACCGCTACCGCCGATACCATTCATTAAATTAACGCCGACTACGTGCGTGGAGTTGGCGTGTCCGTAAATATCAAACTCGAGGCCGACATTCAGAGCGATAACACCAAGGCGGCGGATAATTTCTGGGTTATTGGAAATTTCTTGCGGACGTAACACAATGCGACTGGCGAAGTAATCCATATTGGCGTAAATCTTGCGCAGTGAATCGGCAGAAATTGTCAGACTGGAGGCGCTGGCCCCGGTAATTTTGCCGGTTTCCAGAAGATGAACCACAGACTCCTGTAGCACTTCCGAATACATCATAAACGGAGGAATTTCCGGGTTTTCCCCCAGACGCGCCATTACCGCATTATTGATGTTGCCTACCCCGCTTTGCAGTGGCAGAAATTCCCGCGGAATGCGCCCCTGCGCCATTTCACGCAACAAGAAGGTGACCACATTGTCGGCGATTTGCTGGCACACAGGATTTTGTTTATCCAGCGAGTTACCTGCATCAGGTAAGTTAGTTTCCACGACGGCGACAATTTTTTTCGGATCGATTTGTACATAGCGGGTACCGACGCGATCCATCGCATGGAAGATCGACACGCTATTGCGCCGCGGTGGTGCGCCAGGAGTCACAATATCCGCCAGTTCTGCGACGCGCGGATCGTGATAATGATTGAGTTCAATGATCACTTTCTTTGCGCGCAGCAACCAGGTCGGGGCATTACCGATCCCACTGGTTAACCAGACACGACCATCCGGAGCGAGGGCTGAGGCTTCAATTACCGCAACATCGATGTCGCCGAAAAAGCCGTAGTTGACCATTTGCGCAACTTCGCTCAAATGCAGATCAACAAAACTAACCGATCCCTGATTGATCTTTTTACGCAATCCCGATGATGTCTGGTATGGCGCGCGCCATGAAACGGCGTCAGCTTCAGAGAGTATGTCATCGGCGGCGGCGCTAATCGACGCTCCGGTCAGCAGGCGAATTTGATACGGTTTTTTCGCCTCATGTTGTTCATTGGCGCGACGGGCAATGGCAACAGGAAGAGCCTTGGGCGAACCCGCAGGGGTAAAACCACTGAATGCCACCATATCGTTGTGCTGGATAATTTCCGCCGCTTCATCGGCGGTCATCCTTGTCCGGGTAATATTCATCCTTTGCTCCTTAGTTCGTGGATCATTAATGACCGACGAAATTAGGTTTACGTTTTTCCAGGAAGGCGTTCATACCTTCCTGATAATCTTCGCTGTCATAAACCGCCCGGCGCATCCCTTGAATACGCTCAAATTCATCTGAATTCATGGTGTGCGCTTCACCCAACACACGCAGCTCTTCCTTGATTACTGCAATGGCTAACGGCGCTTTTTCGGAAATGTGGTGAGCCATTTGTAAGGTGAAATCTTCCAGTTCATCGGCCTCAACAACGTGGTTAAGAATGCCAACAGCCAGCGCGCGTTGGGCGGTGATTGGCGAAGCGGTAAAAATCAGCTCTTTGACAATGTGGAAGCCCGCGTCGCGAGTCAGGTTGTGGATCCCCACCAGGTTATACGGTACGCCCAGGTTGACTGGCGTCATTGAGAAGGTAGAGGTACTGGCGGCGATGATCAGATCAGAGCTCATGATCATTTCAAATGCGCCACCCCAGACGCTACCTTCGACCATCGAAATTACTGGTTTGGGGCATTTTTGGATCACGCGGGTAATTTGACGTAGCGGATCATCGTAAGAGAGCGGATCGCGACCTCCTGACGGCAACTCATGAATGTCGTGACCTGCGGAAAAGACTTTGGAACCACTTGGGGCACGCAGAATGATGCAGCGGATTTCTGGACGATTGAGATCATTTAATGCCTGAATCAGGTCATCAATAAAGACTTTACTTAACGCATTGAGTTTGCGGGCATAGTTAAACTCAATGACCGCCACTTTGTTGATGATGGCTACATTAACATACTGATAAGACATAAAAATTCCCTTAATTAAAATATTGAGTCTGGATAAAATCACTGAGCTGCCGCAAACCTGTGCGCGGCGAGAGCATATTATTTTTGACCGCTAATAGCGTTTGGCTGTAATAGCGATCGAAATCTTTATTAGTGAACAGGTGGTGCAGTACCTCTTCTTCGGTCTGTTTACGCAGCCATTCCACCGACTGTTGTTGCCGCACCTGTTGTAAACGACCGCTGGTAGTCAGTGCGGTTTTGAAATCGATAATTGCGCGCCAAATTTCATCGATGCCGCATTTTTCCAGTGCACTACAGGTGAGGACCTGGGGCTGCCATTCGTCATATTTGCGACGCAAAATATGCAGAGCGCTTTCGTACATATGGCGGGTAATGGCGACATTGGTGTGGTTATCACCATCATCTTTGTTGATGACAATCAGATCCGCCATCTCCATCAAACCCTTTTTAATGCCCTGGAGATCATCGCCACCACCGGCAATTTGCAGCGAGATAAAGCAGTCCACCATGCGGGCGACTTCCGTTTCTGACTGCCCGACGCCGACGGTTTCAACGATCACCACGTCATAACCCGCCGCTTCACATAACAGCATTAACTCCCGCGCTCGCTGGCTGGCGCCGCCAAGGTGACCAGAGGACGGAACCGGGCGAATAAACGCTGCATCGGCACGCGCCAGTTCGGTCATGCGAGTCTTATCCCCAAGGATGCTGCCACCGGTCACTGGGCTGCTGGGATCGACGGCAATCACCGCGACTTTCAGCCCCTGGCGAATCAGTAACATGCCAAAGGCTTCAAGAAAGGTACTTTTTCCTGCTCCTGGCGTGCCGGTAACGCCCAGTCGCAGGGCGTTACCACAAAACGGCATGATGGCATCAAGCAGTTGAGTGCTGAGTGCCTGATGGCGAGGGTGACGGCTCTCAACCAGCGTCATGGCCTGGGCGAGCGTGGCTCGCTCACCCAGACGTAGGCGTCGAATGCTGTCTGCCAGCGTGGCTTCGTTAATCATGATGTTGGCTAATCCGGTTCAGCACATCACGCACGCTGTCGAGCATGGGAGTACCAGGACCGTAAATCGCCGCCACGCCACGCTCTTGCAGGAAGGCATAATCTTGCGGCGGAATAACGCCACCGGCGACCACGCAAATATCTTCGCGCCCCCATTTTTTCAGGGCTTCAACCAGTTCCGGGATCAGCGTTTTATGTCCTGCTGCAAGCGAGGATGCGCCCACCACATGAACGTCGTTTTCCACTGCCAGGCGGGCGATCTCTTCCGGCGTGGAGAACATGGGACTCAAATCAACGTCGAAACCAAGATCGGAATAGGCGCTGGCAATGACTTTCGCTCCGCGATCGTGTCCATCTTGTCCCATTTTGGCGATCAGAATGCGCGGGCGACGACCATTGTCGGCAAGGAACAGCTCCGTTTGCGCAACAATGGCATCAAACTCGAAGGCTGATTTTTCCGACTGATGATAGCTTTGCGCAATGACGCCGGTAACACACTGGCTCGGTACCAGATAACGGTCAAAAGCGGCTTCCAGCGCATCGGATATTTCACCCAGCGTCGCGCGAACGCGAGCCGCATTAACAGCGGCAGCCAGCAGATTTTCGTTATGCTGTGCAGCGTGAGTCAGAGCGTTCAACGCGGCGGTTACGGCGGCATCATCACGGGTGGCGCGAATGCGTTCCAGCGAAGCAATTTGCTCGTTACGCACCATCACGTTGTCGATTTCAAGGACATCAGTTTCATCTTCGTGATCCAGTTTGTACTTGTTGACGCCGACGATCACGCGTTTGCCCTGGTCGATCAACGACTGTTCACGAGCAGACGCTTCTTCGATCATCCTTTTTGGCAGACCTGCTTCGATCGCCTTCGCCATGCCTCCGGCTTCGTCGATCTGATCAATGATGGCTCTGGCCTGTTTCACGATCTGATCGGTTAGTGACTCAACGTAATAAGAACCGGCCAGCGGATCGACGGTGCGACAGAGTTCTGACTCTTCCTGAATAATGATCTGGGTGTTACGGGCAATACGTGCCGAAAAATCGGTCGGTAAACCAAGCGCTTCATCAAAGGCATTTGTATGCAGCGACTGGGTTCCGCCAAGGGTAGCTGCCAACGCTTCAATGGTGGTGCGGATAACGTTGTTATACGGATCCTGTTCGGTGAGACTCCAGCCGGAGGTTTGACAGTGGGTGCGTAGCGCCAGCGATTTCGGATCTTTAGCACCAAACCCGCTTACTGCTTCGCTCCAGAGATAGCGTGCGGCGCGCAGCATGGCGACGTTCATAAACAGGTCCATGCCGATACCAAAGAAGAACGACAGGCGCGGGGCGAAGTCATCAATTTTTAAGCCAGCAGAGAGAGCTGCTTTGATGTACTCAATCCCATCGGCGAGAGTAAACGCCACCTGTTGCACACAGTTCGCACCGGCTTCGCCCATGTGGTAGCCGCTGATGCTAATGGTATTGAAGCGCGGCATATTGCCTGAACACCAGGCGATAATGTCAGCGATAATGCGCATAGAAGGTTTCGGTGGGTAAATATAGGTATTGCGGCAGAGGTACTCTTTGAGGATATCGTTCTGAATTGTACCCGTCAGTTTATCGGGGGGAACGCCTTGCTCTTCTGCCGCCACGATATAAAAGGCCATCACTGGCAGGACTGCGCCGTTCATGGTCATCGAAACCGACATTTTATCCAGCGGGATTTGGTCGAAGAGCACTTTCATATCTTCTACGGTGTCGATAGCGACGCCCGCTTTGCCAACATCGCCCGCCACACGCGGGTTATCGGAGTCGTAGCCACGGTGGGTGGCAAGGTCAAACGCCACGGAAAGACCTTTTTGCCCAGCAGCCAGGTTACGGCGATAAAAAGCGTTGGACTCTTTGGCTGTCGAGAAACCGGCATACTGACGGATGGTCCACGGTTGGGCGGTATACATGGTGGCGCGGGGACCACGAACGTAAGGCGGCAAGCCAGGAAGGGTACCGGTCACTTCCAGATTGTCGAGATCGGCTTCGGTATACAGTGGCTTGATGGCGATCCCTTCCGCCGTTTGCTGAACCAGTGAGTCGACGGTTTTCTCCCGACGGCTCAACTCCTTGTTGGCAAGCTGTTGCCACTCTTGCACGTTTGACATTATTTGCTCCATAAAACGCAATAAAAATGAGGGTGTTTGCGCTTACGGTGAGCTTTTTATACGGGTTTGTCGCCAGCAAAAAAAATGGAATGGGGCGTCGTTTTTTGCCGTGTGAGATTTGTCTGTTTTGTGACGTTATTCAAAGAATAAAAAAGAAAAAAAGAAAAACGCCTGATATGTGCTATCAGGCGTTAACTGATTGATTAATCCTGACGAAGCACTTTGTGACCATAGTCGAGCAAAGCATCAGTGACTTTACGCATCATGCGGCTTTCTGGGGCAAAGCGATGCCAGTAGAGCATTCGCCGTTGGAATAGCCCGGGCGTCAGATCAATCAACTCTCCGCTGGCCAATTCTTTTTCAATTTGCAGGTGTGGGATCATACAGCAGGTTGTACCCTGGCGAGCGAGCTGCACGAAGGCTTCGGACGAGTTAACGATATGGCACGGTACGCTACCTGGCGGCAGATCGAAGTTTTGCTGCAAAAATGCCTGGTGCATATCGTCAAGATGGTCAAACGCGACTACTGGTGCTTTGAGCAGCGCAGAACGGCTTACTCCGTTGGGGAAGTATTTCTCGGCAAACGGTTTGGAGCTGACGAACAGATAGTCGAGCGCGCCAAGTTTATCGACCAGGCAACTGGGCAGCGCCTGATGTTGAATACTCACCGCGCCGACCACTTCACCTCGACGCAGACGCTCCTGGGTGCGAGTTTCATCTTCCACCTGTAAGTTCAGGCGAATAGGTGAATCAGCCAGTACAGGAGCCAGTGCCGGAAGCAACCAGGTTGCCAGACTGTCGGCGTTGACTGCCAGCGAGAGCAGTAGTGGGGTGGAACCGGTTTGTTCATCGCCCAGCCACTCTTCTTCCAGCAGCTCGACCTGGCGAAGCAGTGCCAGTAATTTTTGCCCTTGTTCTGTCGGGCGCGGGGGAACCGTTCGCACCAACAGCGGCTGCCCGAACATATTTTCCAGCTGCTTAATGCGCTGTGAGACGGCTGATTGCGTAATGCACAATTTCTGTGCCGCGCGCTCAAATCCTCGTTCACGTATCACCGCATCCAGTGCCTGTAATGTCCTGTAGTCCGGGCGTTTCATTGCTTTAACCTGCTCCTCAAATTTTCTTATGCCGAACTATGACATAATTTTGCTTTGGGTACAGAGCATTTAACGTATGCAAAAGCAGTCATAATGGAAATTTTGGTTGGCTTTATCGTGCTTTTTTAGTCTTTGTGAGGCGCGAAACCCGCAATGGATATTATTCATATTCGTCATATTATCAAGCCCCTGGCTTACCAGGGCAAAAGAGGATGTCCGGTGTTACCTGTTATTTCATGGATAAATGCGTCGCCGACTTGCTGACGGGGTCCGGGTCGCTTTTTTTGTATATAATGCGTGTGAAATTTCATACCACAGGCGAAACGATCATGACGCAGGATGAATTGAAAAAAGCAGTAGGATGGGCGGCACTTCAGTATGTTCAGCCCGGTACCATTGTTGGCGTAGGTACAGGTTCCACCGCCGCACACTTTATTGATGCGCTCGGCACGATGAAAGATCAGATTGAAGGGGCAGTTTCCAGCTCGGATGCATCCACTGAAAAACTGAAGAGCCTCGGCATTCACGTTTTTGATCTCAATGAAGTAGACAGCCTCGGCATCTACGTTGATGGCGCAGATGAAATCAACGGCCACATGCAAATGATCAAAGGCGGCGGCGCGGCTCTGACCCGTGAAAAAATCATTGCTTCGGTTGCGGAAAAATTTATCTGTATTGCAGATGCTTCCAAGCAGGTTGATATTCTGGGCAAATTCCCGCTGCCAGTAGAAGTTATTCCGATGGCACGTAGTGCAGTGGCGCGCCAGCTGGTGAAACTGGGCGGTCGTCCGGAATACCGTCAGGGTGTGGTGACCGATAATGGCAACGTGATCCTCGACGTCCATGGCATGGAAATCCTTGACCCGATCGCGATGGAAAACGCTATAAATGCGATTCCTGGCGTGGTGACCGTTGGCTTGTTTGCTAACCGTGGCGCGGACGTTGCGCTGATTGGCACACCTGACGGTGTCAAAACCATTGTGAAATGATCTGACGGGGGAACCTCCCCCGTTAAAAAAATTCTCTTCGTTAAATTTGGTGACATGTATCACGTTTTTACTTGGCTATTGCTGATTGCTCTAAATAAATCCTCTAATCCAGCATATTCATCCAAGAAATACCTTTGCGTGATATTTCCTCAACATCGCGACGCAAACGTTCATATTGCCGCAATATTATTTTTTGATATGTTGAAAGGCGGACGCAAATCCGCACACAACATTTCAAAGACAGGATTGGGTAAATGGCAAAGGTATCGCTGGAGAAAGACAAGATTAAGTTTCTGCTGGTAGAAGGCGTGCATCAAAAGGCGCTCGAAAGCCTTCGTGCGGCAGGTTATACCAACATCGAATTTCACAAAGGCGCGCTGGATGATGAACAATTAAAAGAATCCATCCGCGATGCCCACTTCATCGGCTTGCGATCCCGTACCCATCTGACCGAAGACGTGATCAACGCTGCTGAAAAACTGGTCGCTATTGGCTGTTTCTGCATTGGGACCAACCAGGTTGATTTGAATGCTGCGGCAAAACGCGGGATCCCGGTATTTAATGCCCCGTTTTCAAATACGCGTTCCGTTGCTGAGCTGGTGATTGGCGAACTTCTGCTGCTATTACGCGGAGTGCCGGAAGCCAACGCCAAAGCGCACCGTGGCGTATGGAACAAGCTGGCCGCAGGTTCTTTTGAAGCGCGCGGCAAAAAGCTGGGCATTATTGGTTATGGTCATATTGGTACACAACTGGGCATTCTGGCAGAATCGCTGGGGATGTATGTTTACTTCTATGATATTGAAAACAAACTGCCGTTGGGCAACGCCACTCAGGTGCAACATCTTTCCGACCTGCTGAATATGAGCGATGTAGTGAGTCTGCATGTGCCAGAGAATGCGTCTACCAAAAATATGATGGGCGCGAAAGAGATCTCGCTGATGAAGCCGGGCTCGCTACTGATTAACGCTTCGCGCGGAACGGTGGTTGATATTCCGGCGCTGTGTGACGCGCTGGCGAGCAAACATCTGGCAGGGGCCGCAATCGACGTGTTCCCGACGGAACCGGCGACTAACAGCGATCCATTTACCTCTCCGCTGTGCGAATTCGACAATGTTCTGCTGACGCCACACATTGGCGGTTCGACTCAGGAAGCACAGGAGAATATCGGCCTGGAAGTTGCGGGCAAATTAATCAAGTACTCTGACAATGGCTCAACGCTCTCTGCGGTGAACTTCCCGGAAGTCTCTCTGCCACTGCACGGTGGGCGTCGTCTGATGCACATCCACGAAAACCGTCCGGGCGTGCTGACTGCGCTGAACAAAATATTTGCCGAGCAGGGCGTTAACATCGCTGCCCAGTATCTGCAAACTTCTGCCCAGATGGGTTACGTCGTTATTGATATTGAAGCTGACGAAGACGTTGCCGAAAAAGCTCTGCAGGCTATGAAAGCTATTCCGGGTACCATTCGCGCCCGTCTGCTGTACTAATTCCCCTTCTTTGACAATCAACGGGCAGGTCACTGACTTGCCCGTTTTTTTATCCCTTTTACCGCGCTAATTACGGCATTTGCATCGCTGTGTAATCGCCTTTGCGAGCCTGCTCGAAGAAATAAATTAAAGCCAGATCAATGCGTTGTGTTTATTCAAAGAGGATTTACGATGGCGGGGCAGCACAGGGCTGTAACGGTAAAGCCCTCACCGAAGCGAGGGCTTAAAAGAGAAGGGTTATGATGCGACTTGTCATCATACTGATTGTACTGTTACTCATAAGTTTCCCAGCTTATTAACAGTCAGTCTCAGGGGAGGAGCAATCCTCCCTTACCCTTACTCACTAAATTAGGTTAAAGAATCAACTATGTCAATCAGGGCGATGCAGGTGTGTCGCTCTCACCACTCCCAGATTTTCGATGGCGTAACCACCGCAGGCAGCGGGACGTCCCATTCTTCTACGGGGAGTTTTTCCACCAACTGGCAATCATGGGCATAACCTACTGGCTGCATGTTGTAGTGCTGCCAGTTTTGCAATGTCCGATCATAAAATCCACCGCCCATTCCCAGCCGTTGACCGAACTCATCAAAGGCGACCAGCGGCGTTATCAGGACGTCTAATCGGGAAAGGGGTAGCACGTCACGCACGTCCAGTTTTGGCTCGTGGATCTTCAACCTGTTCATTACCAGTTCACTCTTAGGATGATAATTCAGGAACAGTAAATTACCGGCACTAAAGGGATGCAAAACGGGAAGATACACGCGCTTACCTGCGCGCCAGAGTTGCTCTATGAGCGGCTGGGTGTCGAGTTCGCCATCAAAAGAGAGGAATACAGCGACCGTATGCGCCATCACAACAGGGGGATAACTCATCATCCGCATGGCAGCCTGCTGGCCCATTTCACGTTGTTGTTCCGGCGTTAACGCACGACGACGTTGCCGAATCATTTTGCGGATTTCTTGTCGGGATAATGTCAGTGGGAGTTCTGGTAGTTGTGTCATGGCTGGTGCCAGATAAGAAGGGAATCTCCGAGATGCCGCCGCAGGCTGTAACCCTTGAACCCTTGGTTCAAGGTGAATGTGTCGTCGCAGTTTTAAGGCTTCTCGGACGGACCGAGCATGCTCACCAACCACGGAGCGCCACATTCTTGTGGTATGAAATATCGGCTCAGGGGACTGGCCCGCTTGCGAACATCTCAGAGAAATTTTGTCTTCACGGTTACTCTACCACAGTAAACCGGAAAGTGTCATTCAAAGTTTTGGTTCGTTTTTTCGGTGATGCGACCTTGTTCAAGTAACGCTTGTTCGATGGTCTGTTGCAGCATCCGAATACGCTGTTCCATGCTTGCCGCGTAGTCACGAGTCTTCGCTTTTTCTTGCGCTAACTCGTAGCTGATATTCAATGCGGCAATGAAAACCAACTGTTCAGTATTTGTGACTCTAGTGCGTTCTTTCAGATCTTGCAACCGTTGGTTCAGATCGTCCGCAGCCTGATTCAACGCATCCCTTTGGTCAGGCGGGCAGTTCACACGCAGTGAACGGCCAAAAATTTGGATATCGACGGGTTGTGCAGACATGCCACCTTCCTGCTGATTGACTGCGCTGCCTTCGCCTTCAGACCTTTGGTCTGCGAAGGGGCGAAACTATAGCTACCCTGGTGCAATGAGACAAGCCCTTTTCTGGTCCACCAGGGTCCAAAGTGATAGCATATCATGAATCTTCCTCCCTTTGATGCCGAATGCTTATGTCAATACAGAACGAAATGCCTGGTTACAATGAAATGAACCAGTATCTGAACCAACAAGGGACAGGTCTGACCCCTGCTGAGATGCATGGTTTAATCAGTGGGATGATATGTGGCGGTAATGATGACAGCTCCTGGCTGCCGCTGCTTCACGACCTGACGAACGAAGGTATGGCTTTCGGGCATGAACTTGCCCAGGCATTGCGCAAAATGCACTCTGCCACCAGTGATGCCTTGCAAGATGACGGCTTCCTTTTTCAGCTTTATCTGCCTGATGGCGATGGCGTTAGCGTTTTCGATCGCGCTGATGCGTTGGCAGGCTGGGTAAATCACTTCCTGCTCGGTCTTGGCGTCACTCAGCCGAAGCTGGATAAAGTGACTGGCGAAACCGGCGAAGCCATTGACGATCTGCGTAACATCGCGCAGCTGGGCTACGACGAAGACGAAGATCAAGAAGAGCTGGAAATGTCGCTTGAAGAGATCATCGAGTACGTCCGTGTTGCTGCGCTGTTATGCCACGACACCTTTACTCATCCGCAACCGACCGCACCAGAAGTACAAAAACCAACTCTACACTAAAAACAAAAAACGTAAGGAGAGTGTTATGAGTGAGATATCTCAGCAGGAATTTCAGCGCCGCCGTCAGGCCCTGGTAGAGCAAATGCAACCCGGCAGCGCCGCGCTGATTTTTGCGGCACCAGAAGTGACCCGAAGCGCCGACAGCGAATACCCCTATCGTCAGAACAGTGACTTCTGGTACTTCACCGGCTTTAATGAACCGGAAGCGGTGCTGGTGCTGATTAAAAGCGATGACACTCATAACCACAGCGTTTTGTTTAACCGCGTGCGCGACCTGACGGCGGAGATCTGGTTTGGCCGTCGTTTAGGTCAGGATGCCGCGCCAGAGAAACTGGGCGTTGATCGCGCTCTGGCGTTCAGTGAAATTAATCAGCAACTTTATCAACTGCTTAATGGTCTGGATGTGGTTTACCACGCCCAGGGCGAATATGCATATGCTGATGAAATCGTGAATAGTGCGCTGGAAAAACTGCGTAAAGGCTCGCGGCAAAATCTCACCGCGCCAGCAACGATGATCGACTGGCGTCCCATTGTTCATGAAATGCGCCTGTTCAAATCGCCGGAAGAGATTGCCGTACTTCGCCGCGCGGGTGAAATCAGCGCACTGGCGCATACCCGGGCGATGGAAAAATGCCGTCCGGGGAGGTTCGAGTACCATCTGGAAGGCGAAATTCACCACGAATTCAACCGCCACGGTGCGCGCTATCCTTCCTATAACACCATTGTCGGCAGCGGTGAAAACGGCTGCATTCTTCATTACACCGAAAACGAGTGTGAATTGCGCGACGGCGACCTGGTGTTGATTGACGCAGGTTGTGAATATAAAGGTTACGCGGGCGACATCACCCGTACCTTCCCGGTCAATGGCAAATTCACCCAGGCCCAGCGTGAAATCTACGACATTGTGCTGGAATCTCTTGAAACCAGCCTGCGCCTGTATCGTCCGGGAACATCCATTCAGGAAGTCACCGGTGAAGTGGTGCGCATCATGATTAGCGGCCTGGTAAAACTCGGCATCCTGAAAGGTGATGTTGATGAACTGATCGCTCAGAACGCACATCGTCCTTTCTTTATGCATGGCCTTAGCCACTGGTTAGGACTGGATGTCCATGACGTTGGCGTTTATGGCCAGGATCGCTCGCGCATTCTGGAACCGGGCATGGTACTGACCGTAGAGCCAGGGCTGTATATTGCGCCGGATGCAGAAGTGCCAGAACAATATCGCGGTATCGGCATTCGTATTGAAGACGACATTGTGATTACCGAAAACGGCAACGAAAACCTCACCGCCAGCGTGGTGAAAAAGCCGGAAGAAATCGAAGCATTGATGGCAGCTGCGAGAAAGCAATGAGCGTAATCATCGTCGGTGGCGGCATGGCTGGCGCGACGCTGGCGCTGGCTATTTCCCGGTTAAGTCACGGGACGCTGTCGGTACATTTAATTGAAGCGACCGCGCCAGAGTCTCATGCTCATCCGGGCTTTGATGGACGGGCTATTGCGCTGGCGGCGGGCACCTGTCAGCAACTGGCGCGCATCGGCGTCTGGCAATCTCTGGCTGATTGCGCAACCGCCATCACCACCGTGCATGTCAGCGATCGTGGTCATGCCGGATTCGTCACCCTCGCCGCAGAAGATTACCAACTGGCGGCGCTGGGGCAGGTTGTCGAATTACACAATGTCGGGCAACGGCTGTTTGCGCTGTTGCGTAAAGCGCCTGGCGTAACGCTGCATTGCCCGGATCGCATTGCTAATGTTGTTCGTACCCCAGCTAACGTTGAAGTGACGCTGGAGAGTGGCGAGACGCTGACGGGCCGCGTGCTGGTGGCGGCTGACGGTACGCATTCCGCGTTAGCTACTACCTGTGGCGTTGACTGGCAGCAGGAGCCCTACGAACAACTGGCTGTGATTGCGAACGTTGCGACTTCCGTTGCGCACGAAGGCCGCGCTTTTGAACGCTTTACGCAACATGGTCCACTGGCGATGTTGCCGATGTCTGAAGGACGCTGTTCGCTGGTCTGGTGTCATCCACTGGAACGGCGCGAAGAAGTGTTGGCGTGGAGCGACGAGAAGTTTTGCCGTGAACTCCAGTCTGCCTTTGGCTGGCGACTGGGGCAAATTACCCACGCCGGTAAACGCAGTGCTTATCCGCTGGCGTTAACCCGCGCCGCCAGACCGATTACCCATCGCACCGTGCTGGTGGGCAATGCGGCACAAACCCTGCACCCGATTGCCGGGCAAGGATTTAACCTCGGTATGCGTGATGTCATGAGCCTTGCGGAAACCCTGACCCAGGCGCAGGAGCGCGCAGAAGACATTGGTGATTACGGCGTATTGTGCCGTTATCAGCAGCGTCGACAGAGCGATCGCGAAGCAACCATCGGCGTCACGGACAGTCTGGTACATCTTTTTGCCAACCGTTGGGCGCCGTTGGTTGTCGGGCGCAACATCGGGCTGATGACGATGGAATTATTCACCCCGGCACGCGATGTGCTGGCGCAGCGCACCCTCGGTTGGGTGGCGCGTTGAAGGCGGTTTTAAGGAATAAACAATGCAAAGTGTTGATGTAGCCATTGTTGGCGGCGGCATGGTGGGGCTGGCGGTTGCCTGCGGCTTACAGGGGAGCGGCTTACGCGTTGCCGTACTGGAGCAGCGCATACCGGAACCTCTGGCGGCGGATGCACCACCACAACTGCGCGTTTCGGCTATCAATGCCGCCAGCGAAAAATTACTCACCCGTCTTGGCGTCTGGCAGGACATCCTCTCTCGCAGAGCCAGCTGTTATCACGGTATGGAAGTGTGGGATAAAGACAGTTTTGGTCACATTTCGTTTGACGATCAAAGCATGGGTTATAGCCATCTTGGGCATATCGTTGAAAACTCAGTGATTCACTACGCGCTGTGGAACAAAGCGCTGCAGTCGTCAGATATCACCCTGCTGGCCCCCGCAGAATTACAACAGGTCGCCTGGGGGGAAAACGAAACCTTCCTGACGCTGAAAGATGGCAGCATGTTAACGGCGCGTCTGGTAATTGGTGCGGACGGCGCTAATTCCTGGTTGCGCAACAAGGCCGATATTCCGCTGACTTTCTGGGATTATCAGCATCACGCACTGGTGGCGACCATTCGCACGGAAGAACCGCATGATGCGGTGGCGCGGCAGGTTTTCCATGGCGAAGGCATTCTGGCCTTTTTACCGCTTAGCGATCCGCATCTTTGCTCGATTGTCTGGTCACTGTCGCCAGAGGAAGCGCAGCGGATGCAGCAGGCAGGGGAAGACGAATTTAATCGCGCGTTAAATATCGCTTTTGATAATCGACTGGGCTTATGCAAGGTTGAGAGCGAGCGTCAGGTGTTCCCGCTGACGGGGCGTTATGCGCGCCAGTTTGCCGCGCACCGTCTGGCGCTGGTGGGCGACGCCGCGCATACCATCCACCCGCTGGCGGGGCAGGGGGTAAATCTCGGCTTTATGGATGCTGCAGAGCTGATTGCTGAACTGAAACGACTGCATCGTCAGGGTAAAGACATCGGGCAGTACATTTACCTGCGTCGCTATGAGCGTAGCCGCAAGCACAGCGCGGCGCTGATGCTGGCAGGTATGCAAGGATTCCGCGATCTGTTTTCTGGAGCTAATCCAGCGAAAAAACTGCTGCGTGATATTGGTCTGAAACTGGCCGATACGCTTCCTGGCGTTAAACCGCAACTTATTCGTCAGGCAATGGGATTAAACGATTTGCCTGAATGGCTGCGTTAAAAATTTCTCCTCTTTTGTTTATTTGATACCCATCACACTTTCATCTCCCGGTTTTTCGCCGGGAGATTTTCCTCATTTGAAATAAACTAATTTCACCCGTAATTTCGCATTATATTTTCTAATGCCGTGAATTTTTGATTTAGCGATTTTTGACAATTTTTTAGTTCTTAATATCGCTTTATTCAAAACTGTTTTATTAACTCGTTATGTTTGTTTGCGTGTATCGCGTTATTTGGTTTTTTGTCCTGTTGTCATTTTTGAGATTTTTAACCATAAGCTAATGTGATGATCAATTTTTCCTTATGGTTAACCGTCTGTTTCGGTGGTAAGTTCAGGGAAAAGAGAACGATTGCGTTGGGGACCGGGAGTGGCTCCAGTGCTGGGTTTCGTGGTGACAATTTCACCACGAAAAGTTGTCAGCCCCGCTTATTCAATGAGGACAAGATGGCACAACAGACTCCTTTGTACGAACAACACACGCTTTGCGGCGCTCGCATGGTGGATTTCCACGGCTGGATGATGCCGCTGCATTACGGTTCGCAAATCGACGAACATCATGCGGTACGTACCGATGCCGGAATGTTTGATGTGTCGCATATGACCATCGTCGATCTCCGCGGCAGCCGCACCCGGGAGTTTCTGCGTTATCTGCTGGCGAACGATGTGGCGAAGCTCACCAAAAGCGGCAAAGCCCTTTACTCGGGGATGTTGAATGCCTCTGGCGGTGTGATAGATGACCTCATCGTTTACTACTTCACTGAAGATTTCTTCCGCCTCGTTGTTAACTCCGCCACCCGCGAAAAAGACCTCTCCTGGATTACCCAACACGCTGAACCTTTCGGCATCGAAATTACCGTTCGTGATGACCTTTCCATGATTGCCGTACAAGGGCCGAATGCGCAGGCAAAAGCTGCCACACTGTTTAATGACGCCCAGCGTCAGGCGGTGGAAGGGATGAAACCGTTCTTTGGCGTGCAGGCGGGCGATCTGTTTATTGCCACCACCGGTTACACCGGTGAAGCGGGCTACGAAATTGCGCTGCCCAATGAAAAAGCGGCTGATTTCTGGCGCGCGCTGGTGGAAGCGGGCGTTAAGCCATGTGGCCTGGGCGCGCGTGACACGCTGCGTCTGGAAGCGGGTATGAATCTTTATGGTCAGGAGATGGACGAAACCATTTCTCCTTTAGCCGCCAACATGGGCTGGACTATCGCCTGGGAACCGGCAGATCGTGACTTCATCGGTCGTGAAGCCCTGGAAGCGCAGCGTGAACATGGCACAGAAAAACTGGTTGGTCTGGTGATGACCGAAAAAGGCGTGCTGCGTAATGAACTGCCGGTACGTTTTACCGATGCGCAGGGCAACCAGCATGAAGGTGTTATCACCAGCGGTACTTTCTCCCCGACGCTGGGTTACAGCATTGCGCTGGCGCGCGTGCCGGAAGGCATTGGTGAAACAGCGATTGTGCAAATTCGCAACCGTGAAATGCCGGTTAAAGTGACGAAACCTGCTTTTGTGCGTAACGGCAAAGCCGTCGCGTGATTTACTTTTTTGGAGATTGATTGATGAGCAACGTACCAGCAGAACTTAAATACAGCAAAGAACACGAATGGCTGCGTAAAGAAGCAGATGGCACTTACACCGTTGGCATCACCGAGCACGCCCAGGAGCTGTTAGGCGATATGGTGTTTGTTGACCTGCCGGAAGTGGGCGCAACGGTTAGCGCGGGCGATGACTGCGCGGTTGCCGAATCAGTAAAAGCGGCGTCAGACATTTATGCGCCAGTAAGCGGTGAAATTGTGGCGGTAAACGACGCACTGAGCGATTCCCCGGAACTGGTGAACAGCGAACCGTATGCAGGCGGCTGGGTCTTTAAAATCAAAGCCAGCGATGAAAGCGAACTGGAATCACTGCTGGATGCGACCGCATACGAAGCATTGTTAGAAGACGAGTAACGGCTTTAATCCTCTTCTGCGGGAGAGGATCAGGGTGAGGAAAATTTACGCCTCACCCTCACTCTCTTCGCAAGGAGAGAGGTTCACAATTCACTGCACGTTTCAGGAACCATCGCTCATGACACAGACGTTAAGCCAGCTTGAAAACAGCGGCGCTTTTATTGAACGCCATATCGGACCGGACGCCGCGCAACAGCAAGAAATGCTGAATGCCGTTGGCGCACAATCGTTAAACGCGCTGACCGGCCAGATTGTGCCGAAAGATATTCAGCTTGCGACCCCGCCGCAGGTTGGCGCACCGGCGACCGAATACGCCGCGCTGGCTGAACTCAAGGCTATTGCCAGTCGCAATAAACGCTTCACGTCTTACATTGGCATGGGTTACACCGCCGTGCAGTTGCCGCCGGTTATTCTGCGTAACATGCTGGAAAATCCGGGCTGGTATACCGCGTATACTCCGTATCAACCTGAAGTCTCCCAGGGCCGCCTCGAAGCACTGCTCAACTTCCAGCAGGTAACGCTGGATTTAACCGGGCTGGATATGGCTTCGGCTTCTCTTCTGGACGAAGCCACCGCTGCCGCCGAAGCAATGGCGATGGCTAAACGCGTCAGCAAACTGAAAAATGCCAACCGCTTCTTTGTTGCTTCTGACGTTCATCCGCAAACGCTGGATGTGGTACGTACTCGTGCCGAAACCTTTGGTTTTGAAGTGATTGTCGATGACGCGCAAAAAGTGCTCGAGCATCAGGATGTGTTCGGCGTGCTGTTACAGCAGGTCGGCACTACTGGTGAAATTCACGACTACACTGCGCTTATCAGCGAACTGAAATCACGCAAAATTGTGGTCAGCGTCGCCGCCGATATTATGGCGCTGGTGCTGTTAACCGCGCCGGGTAAACAGGGCGCGGATATTGTTTTTGGTTCGGCGCAACGCTTTGGCGTACCGATGGGCTACGGTGGCCCGCACGCAGCATTCTTTGCGGCGAAAGATGAATACAAACGCTCAATGCCGGGTCGCATTATCGGTGTATCGAAAGATGCAGCTGGCAATACCGCTCTGCGCATGGCGATGCAGACTCGCGAGCAACATATTCGTCGTGAGAAAGCGAACTCCAACATTTGTACTTCCCAGGTACTGCTGGCAAACATCGCCAGCCTGTACGCCGTTTATCACGGTCCGGTTGGCCTGAAACGTATCGCTAACCGCATCCACCGCCTGACCGATATTTTGGCGGCGGGCCTGCAACAAAAAGGTCTGAAGCTGCGCCATGCGCACTATTTCGACACTTTGTGTGTGGAAGTGGCCGACAAAGCGGGCGTACTGGCGCGTGCCGAAGCGGCTGAAATTAACCTGCGTAGCGATATTCTGAACGCGGTTGGGATCACCCTTGATGAAACAACCACGCGCGAAAACGTGATGCAGCTTTTCAGCGTGCTGTTGGGCGATAACCACGGGCTGGAGATCGACACGCTGGATAAAGACGTGGCTCACGACAGTCGCTCTATTCAACCTGCGATGCTGCGTGATGACGAAATCCTCACCCATCCGGTGTTTAATCGCTACCACAGCGAAACCGAAATGATGCGCTATATGCACTCGCTGGAGCGTAAAGATCTGGCGCTGAATCAGGCGATGATTCCGCTGGGTTCCTGTACCATGAAACTGAACGCCGCCGCCGAGATGATCCCGATCACCTGGCCGGAATTTGCCGAACTGCACCCGTTCTGCCCGCCGGAACAGGCCGAAGGTTATCAGCAGATGATCGCGCAGCTGGCTGACTGGCTGGTGAAATTGACCGGTTACGACACCGTTTGTATGCAGCCGAACTCTGGTGCACAGGGCGAATACGCGGGCCTGCTGGCGATTCGTCATTATCATGAAAGCCGCAACGAAGGGCATCGCGATATCTGCCTGATCCCGGCTTCTGCGCACGGAACTAACCCTGCTTCTGCACATATGGCAGGAATGCAGGTGGTAGTTGTGGCGTGTGATAAAAACGGCAACATCGCTCTGACTGATCTGCGCGCGAAAGCGGAACAGGCGGGCGATAACCTCTCCTGTATCATGGTGACCTATCCTTCCACCCACGGCGTGTACGAAGAAACGATCCGTGAGGTGTGTGAAGTCGTGCATCAGTTCGGCGGTCAGGTTTACCTTGATGGCGCGAACATGAACGCCCAGGTTGGCATCACCTCGCCGGGCTTTATTGGCGCGGACGTTTCGCACCTTAACCTACATAAAACTTTCTGCATTCCGCACGGCGGTGGCGGCCCAGGTATGGGACCGATCGGCGTGAAAGCGCATCTGGCGCCGTTTGTGCCGGGCCATAGCGTGGTGCAAATCGAAGGCATGTTAACCCGTCAGGGCGCGGTTTCTGCGGCACCGTTCGGTAGCGCATCCATTCTGCCAATCAGCTGGATGTACATCCGCATGATGGGCGCAGAAGGGCTGAAAAAAGCAAGCCAGGTGGCAATCCTCAACGCCAACTATATTGCCAGCCGCCTGCAGGATGCTTTCCCGGTGCTGTATACCGGTCGCGACGGTCGCGTGGCGCACGAATGTATTCTCGATATTCGCCCGCTGAAAGAAGAAACCGGCATCAGCGAGCTGGATATTGCCAAGCGCCTGATCGACTACGGTTTCCACGCGCCGACTATGTCGTTCCCGGTGGCGGGTACGCTGATGGTTGAACCGACTGAATCTGAAAGCAAAGTGGAACTGGATCGCTTTATCGACGCGATGCTGGCAATTCGTGCGGAAATTGACCAGGTGAAAGCTGGTGTCTGGCCGCTGGAAGATAACCCGCTGGTGAACGCGCCGCACATTCAGAGCGAACTGGTCGCCGAGTGGGCGCATCCGTACAGCCGTGAAGTTGCAGTATTCCCGGCAGGCGTGGCAGACAAATACTGGCCGACGGTGAAACGTCTGGATGATGTTTACGGCGACCGTAACCTGTTCTGCTCCTGCGTACCGATTAGCGAATACCAGTAATTCACTGATTCGACTATCTTCTAAAGGCGCTTCGGCGCCTTTTCGTGCTTTGTTTATGCCGGATGCGACGTGAGTGTCTTACCCGCCCCACAGCATTTTAAAATTAAATATATTGCAGTAAAAACAAGCTTGGTAATCGCAACGCATTAGGCAACTTTTCGTTTCTCATTAGTCTGTTAGCCTAAATTTAATTTTCCTGTTTTTATTGCGCTTCTTGCTAATTATTTATCGAGAATTATTTTCATCGTGTCGTTATTTAATAAAAACAACACACTATGTTTACATGTAATTACAAATGGTTTCTCTCCGGAATCGTTATTTAGCTCTCAATATAATTGAAAAACTTTCCGTATATTAACTCCATTAAGTTATTTGCCTAAATAATAAAAGCAAAACAAATATAAATAACAAGAATGATTCTTAATTTAACGCTTTGTTTTTCATACCTGGAGGGAATGATGAAACGATTTATATTTCTACCATTAATACCATGCTTTTTATCAATGAATGCAGTGGCAGTTGAAGGAGAAAACAGGCCCAGCAATCTGTTAGGTGCGCCAGTTAATACCGCTATTTCTGGAGGTTCAGTATTGCCAGAAGGAATGCTATTAACCGCCGTGAATAGCTCATTTCGTGATAAAGAACATCAAATCGAGGGGCACGGAAGTCCGGATGTTTACTCCCAAATATGGTTATTGAAGATTCGTTATGGTCTGACCGACAGACTGGAATTATCAACTGTGGGCTCTTATATCAATAACAAACGAGACAATCTGTCTCCTGAACATATAGAGGGAATGGGCGACCAATCGGTGGGGGCAACTTATGCTTTAATGAGCCAGCGAAGAGGGGATCCGTTTTGGGTTACGGTAGGTGGGGCGTTATTACTACCCACCGGGCAAGATGGAGATAATCATTTGCCTGGGAACAGCGCCTGGGGAGGGCGGGTATCACTCTCTTTAACAAAATCATTCACGCCCAATATTAAAGGAGATATGGATTTTGTTTATCAAGGGCCATTTGAGCGTGGAAACCAGGATGTGAAGCGCGGCAGTGAATTTCAATGGAATACCCAGGTGCGTTATATGTTCAGTGATTTACCGCTGGATATTGGTCTGGAAAGTGCCTACAGCAATAACGCTTCAGGTACAAAAAAATTGCCTAATGGCAGCACCATTAATAACCACTCAGGTACTACCGAATGGGTTGTTGGACCGTCATTTAACGTTGCCGTTGATTCACTGAAGTTATGGTTTGGTGCCGGGGCTTTCTTTCCGGTAATGCAGGAAGCGAAGTCGCCAGCTAAGATGGAAGATGTTCGCTGGGAATTTAAAATCGGTAAGACCTGGTAAATCAGGTGCAGAATGTTACCCGCCTGCTGGCGGGTAACATGCGGGAATTACAGTTTCTCGCCGTTGCTGGCAATCACTTCTTTGTACCAGTCAAAGCTCTTCTTACGTGAACGCGACATATCGCCAGTACCGTCGTCATGTTTATTCACATAGATAAAGCCGTAGCGTTTGCTGTACTGCCCGGTAGTGAATGACACGCAGTCGATGCAGCCCCACGGTGTGTAGCCCATCAGATCCACGCCATCGTAAGTCACCGCTTTTTTCATCTCTTCGATATGGGCGCGCAGGTAATCAATACGGTAGTCGTCGTTGATGCTGCCGTCTTCTTCCACTTTGTCGTAAGCGCCAAAACCGTTTTCGACAATAAACAGCGGCTTCTGATAACGCTCATACAATTCGCATAGTGCATAGCGCAGACCCACCGGATCAATCTGCCATCCCCAGTCCGACGCTTTAACAAATGGGTTCGGTACACTGCCTTCAAAACCAGAGATCGCATCGCCGGTGCCGCCTTCGGCCTTCACCGCGTTGGTCATGTAATAACTGAAGCCAAGATAATCGCAGGTGCCTTCGCGCAGTATATCCAGATCGCCATCTTCCATCTTGATGTTAAATCCGCGACGCTCCCACTCGTTCAACACATAGGACGGGTAATAGCCACGCAGCTGCACATCGGTAAAGACGTAGCGCTCGCGCATCGACTCCTGAGCGAACATCACATCGTCCGGGTTACAGGAGTAAGGATAGAGCGGCACCATCGCCAGCATACAACCGACTTTCATCTCCGGGTTGATGCGATGCGCGGCTTTCACCGCCAGGGCGCTGGCGACAAACTGATGATGCAGCACCTGATACATCGTCTCTTCCGGGTTTTCATGCTCGGTATACACCACGCCGGAGCAGCAGTAACCGAACAGCGGCGCACGCCAGTTACGCTGGTTGTTAATTTCGTTGAAGGTCATCCAGTATTTGACTTTGTGCTTATAGCGTTCAAATACCACTTCCGCGAAACGCACAAAGAAGTCAACCACTTTACGGTTGGTCCAGCTACCGTATTGCTGCACCAGATGCAGTGGCATTTCAAAGTGGGAGAGGGTGATCACCGGTTCGATGTTGTATTTCAGCAGTTCATCGAACATATCATCGTAGAATTTAAGCCCTTCTTCGTTTGGCTGTGTTTCATCGCCTTTTGGAAAAATGCGCGTCCAGGCGATGGATGTACGAAAACATTTGAAGCCCATTTCGGCAAACAGCTTGATGTCTTCTTTGTAGCGGCCATAAAAATCAACGGCTTCATGGTTCGGATAGTATTTGCCGGGCAAAACTTCTTTGGTGATTTCGCGCGGCACGCCGTGTGCGCCACCGGTTAGCACGTCACAAATACTCGGCCCTTTGCCGCCTTTGTTCCAGCCGCCTTCGACCTGATGAGCGGCAACTGCGCCACCCCATAAGAAATCTTTCGGTAAGGTGAGTTTTTTCACTATCATAGGCTCCAAATGAGTCAATTCTTACAGGAAATAGTACCATGCAGCCAAACGACATCACTTTTTTTCAACGTTTCCAGGATGACATTCTGGCTGGGCGTAAAACCATCACTATTCGCGACGAGTCTGAATCGCACTTTAAACCGGGCGATGTGCTCCGCGTCGGGCGCTTTGAAGATGACGGCTATTTTTGCACCATTGAAGTTACCGCAACTTCAACCGTAACGCTGGATACTCTCACAGAAAAACATGCACAACAGGAAAATATGACCCTGCCTGAACTGAAAAAAGTCATTGCCGACATCTATCCTGGTCAGACACAGTTTTATGTAATTGAATTTAAATGCCTTTAAGTTGAACTCACGCCTGTTAGTTGAAATTTCACATTTAATTTCATGATTTTTCGGAGATTACTCTCAAATCAGAATTTATTTTAGCTAACAGGTGTTCACTGGAACTATTCTCAGTTACGCTGGAGAAGTGTTCACGTGCGTGTACGTTTCTCCGGAGTAAGTTATGGTTCAGAAGCCTCTCATTAAGCAGGGATATTCGCTGGCAGAGGAAATTGCCAACAGCATCAGTCACGGTATTGGGCTGGTGTTTGGTATCGTCGGGTTGGTATTGCTACTGGTTCAGGCGGTGAATCTTAATGCCAGCGCCACGGCGATAACCAGTTACAGCCTTTATGGCGGCAGTATGATCCTGCTGTTTCTCGCTTCGACGCTTTATCACGCCATTCCCCATCAACGGGCAAAAATGTGGCTGAAGAAATTTGACCATTGCGCCATTTACCTGTTGATTGCCGGAACCTACACGCCGTTTTTGCTGGTGGGGCTGGATTCTCCGTTAGCGCGCGGGTTGATGATTGTTATCTGGAGCCTGGCATTGCTGGGGATTCTGTTCAAACTGACCATCGCGCACCGATTCAAAATTTTATCTCTGGTGACTTATCTGGCGATGGGTTGGCTGTCACTGGTGGTGATTTATGAAATGGCAGTTAAACTCGCGGCGGGCAGCGTTACCTTACTGGCAGTAGGCGGTGTGGTTTACTCGCTTGGGGTGATTTTCTACGTCTGCAAACGCATCCCCTACAACCACGCCATCTGGCACGGCTTTGTGCTCGGCGGCAGTGTGTGCCATTTCCTGGCGATCTATTTGTATATTGGACAGCCGTAATGGCTGTGTCTTTGTCGGCATGAAAAGACACGCCAGCGCCGCATCAGGCATCGGAGTACAACTGCCGGATGCGGCGTGAACGCCTTATCCGGCCTACGGGCCGCTTTCCATTTGTGAAAAAGGCACCAAGTTGAAGGCCTGATAAGACGCACCAGCGTCGCATCAGGCATCGGAGCGCAACTGCCGGATGCGGCGTGAACGCCTTATCCGGCCTACGGGCCGCTTCCCACTTGTGAAAAAGGCACCAAATCCCAGGCCTGATAAGACGCGCCAGCGTCGCATCAGGCATCGGAGCGCAACTGCCGGATGTGGTGTGAACGCCTTATCCGGCCTACGGGCCGCTTCCCATTTGTGAAAAAGGCACCAAATCCCATGCCTGATAAGACGCGCCAGCGTCGCATCAGGCAATAGATGCCCGAAGCGATACAGCGATTTACTCTTCCAGCGAATACGGCAGCGGCTCGATACGCAATGTATTCGCATCATCACGAACGCGGAAGATGCTGTCCGGTTCCATATCGTTATTCATGACGACCTGAACCACTACCTGACCATCTTCCAGTTTTACCGCAGCCAGCACCGTACCGGTACGACGCCAGTTTTCGCCCATTTTCAGCTCTAAGTCTTCACCAGCTGCCGGCAAACGGCTGGCGCTACCCGCCAGCAACCAGAGCGCGCGTTTGTTGGCTCCGCGGAACTTAGCTCGTGCCACCATCTCTTGCCCGGTATAGCAGCCTTTCTTAAAGCTGATACCGCCCAGCGCCTGAAGGTTAGTCGCCTGCGGGATAAACTGCCCACTGTTAGCAGCGTCAATAACAGGGAAACCCGCTTCAATGTTTAATGCCAGCCACTGTTGGCTATTGTTCAGTTCCGCTTCACCGCGCAGTTTATCGGTCAAAGTATTAGCGGTAGCTTCATCGGTTACGATCAGAAAACGTTCTGCCGGATGTTCAAACCATAGCAGTGTGGTCGCACCTTCTCTAACTACCTGTTTTTCCTTCGAAGGCATTTCGCTGAAGAGATTTTCCAGCGCGGCGCGTGCCTGAAAACCGGCAACACCGAGCAGCACACGTTCATCGTCCGGCACGATGGTCACTTTAGAAAACACCGCATATTTTTTCAGTTCAGTCAGCTGCGAATCACGCACGCTGCGGCGTTCAATCCACGCAAAGCCATCGCCGTCGCGGAACAGACGCAAATTGCTCCACATTTTACCTTTGGCGTCGCAATGCGCGGCGAGCAAATGCTGGTCTTCTGACATCTGGCTGACGTCTGCTGTCACCTGACCCTGCATATATTTTTCGCTGTCCGCGCCAGTAATGGTGGCAAGCGCCCAGTCATCAAGCGTCATCAGCGTCAGTGGTAAACGGGCAGAAGCCGTAGGCTGACGGGGAGGAAAAGGTGTAAAAGCCATAATGGAGTCCTGTGTAACAAACGGCGTATTAATGACTAATGGTAAAAGAGCTATGAGGCAATGCAAGTGCTTTCACTACGCGATCTGTGCCTTCTGATATGCTTTGCGAGGCGACATCCAAAAAAATGAAGCCATTGAATTGTTGCGGATTAATTTCGCGATCGCGATTGTGTTTACCGATATTCCCGCAAAAGAAGTCGAAAAACACGTTACAATAGCCTGGTACTGGATTTTCGTGAGACAGGAAGAAGATGGACATTAACAACAAAGCCCGCATTCATTGGGCATGCCGCCGTGGTATGCGCGAACTCGATATTTCAATCATGCCGTTTTTCGAACATGAGTACGACAGTTTAAGTGATGACGAAAAACGCATCTTTATTCGTCTGCTGGAATGCGACGACCCGGACCTGTTCAACTGGCTGATGAATCACGGTAAACCGGCCGATGCAGAACTGGAAATGATGGTCCGACTTATCCAGACACGGAACCGGGAACGTGGTCCTGTGGCAATCTGATTTGCGCGTCTCCTGGCGCGCACAGTGGCTTTCCTTGCTGATTCATGGGCTGGTTGCCGCTGTTATTTTACTCATGCCCTGGCCGCTCAGTTACACCCCGTTATGGATGGTGTTGCTTTCGCTGGTGGTGTTTGATTGCGTTCGCAGCCAGCGGCGCATTAATGCTCGTCAGGGGGAGATTCGCCTGTTGATGGACGGGCGTTTGCGTTGGCAAGGACAGGAGTGGAGCATCGTCAAAGCGCCGTGGATGATTAAAAGCGGCATGATGCTGCGTTTACGTTCTGACAGCGGTAAACGGCAACATTTATGGCTGGCAGCAGACAGCATGGACGAAGCCGAATGGCGGGATTTACGGCGAATTTTGTTGCAACAAGAGACGCAAAGGTAAACATGACGGCAACGCTAATGCGCAAAGCCGTCAGTCACATCAGGCGTAATACTCTGCCATTTCGTTAAGGATTTGCTCACACCAGCTCTGAATACGCTCGTCGCTAAGGTCATACTGGTTAGTTTCATCCAGCGCCAGACCCACGAACAGCTGTCCGTCAGCAATCACCGGTTTCGGGCTGGTAAACTCATATCCTTCCGTTGGCCAGTAGCCGACGAACTTCACGCCTTTGGTCGAGAGTTTGTCATGCAGCATGCCGAGCGCATCAAGGAACCACTCGCCGTATCCCAGCTGATCGCCAAGCCCATATAACGCAACAATTTTACCTTCGAGGTTCAGGTCGTCGAGCTGATCCCAGACGGCTTCCCAGTCTTCCTGGATTTCGCCAAAATCCCAGGTCGGGATACCCAGAATGAGCACATCGTACTGCTCCATTAATTTCGGGGAGTCGTCCTTGAGGTTATGTAAGGTCACCAGTTCTGGGCCGATAATATCGCGGATTTTTTCCGCCGCCATTTCGGTGTAACAGGTGCTGGAACCGTAAAAAAGACCCATATTCATAACGTAAGCTTCTCGATTCTGCTGTGGCTTTTGCGGCTAGTGTATCAGAATCGCTTTAGTCACGGCACAATAAGGCATAATGGATCAAACGAGTAACGATAAGGGGCGCAAGTGAAACAAGATCTGGCACGCATCGAGCAGTTTCTGGATGCCCTGTGGCTGGAAAAAAATCTCGCCGAAAATACGTTGAACGCATACCGTCGCGATCTGTCAATGATGGTGGAGTGGTTGCATCATCGTGGGCTGACGCTGGCAACGGCACAAAGTGACGATTTGCAGGCATTACTGGCAGAACGGCTGGAGGGCGGGTATAAAGCCACCAGTTCAGCACGTTTGCTGAGTGCGGTGCGCCGATTGTTCCAGTATCTTTATCGCGAAAAGTTTCGTGAAGACGATCCCAGTGCGCATCTGGCTTCGCCGAAATTGCCCCAGCGTTTGCCGAAAGATTTAAGCGAAGCGCAGGTTGAAAGATTATTACAGGCACCTTTAGTCGATCAGCCTCTGGAGCTTCGCGACAAAGCCATGCTTGAAGTGTTGTATGCTACCGGGCTGCGTGTCTCGGAACTGGTCGGGCTGACAATGAGTGATATCAGCCTGCGCCAGGGCGTGGTACGGGTCATTGGTAAAGGCAACAAAGAACGCCTGGTGCCATTAGGTGAAGAGGCGGTCTACTGGCTGGAAAACTATCTGGAACACGGGCGGCCATGGCTATTGAACGGTGTGTCGATTGATGTGCTGTTTCCCAGCCAGCGCGCGCAGCAGATGACGCGCCAGACCTTTTGGCACCGCATTAAACATTATGCCGTGCTGGCGGGTATCGATAGCGAAAAGCTGTCACCGCATGTGTTGCGTCATGCCTTTGCCACTCATTTGTTAAATCATGGTGCGGACTTACGCGTGGTGCAGATGTTGTTGGGCCATAGCGATCTCTCCACCACGCAAATTTATACGCATGTCGCTACCGAGCGTCTGCGGCAACTTCATCAACAGCATCACCCACGGGCGTGATGTCTGAAAAGAACGGGAAGATTTATGAAGAAAGGTTTTATGTTATTTACTTTGTTGGCGGCGTTTTCAGGCTTTGTTCAGGCGGATGACGCGGCAATTCAACAAACGTTAGCCAAAATGGGCATCAAAAGCAGCGATATTCAGCCCGCGCCCGTGGCTGGCATGAAGACAGTTCTGACTAACAGCGGTGTGTTGTACATCACCGATGATGGTAAACATATCATTCAGGGGCCAATGTATGACGTTAGCGGCACGGCTCCGGTCAATGTCACCAATAAGATGCTGTTAAAGCAACTGAACGCGCTTGAAAAAGATATGATTGTTTATAAAGCGCCGCAGGAAAAACACGTCATCACCGTGTTCACCGATATTACTTGTGGCTACTGCCACAAGCTGCATGAGCAGATGGCAGACTACAACGCGCTGGGGATCACCGTGCGTTATCTCGCTTTCCCGCGCCAGGGGGTGGAGAGCCAGGCTGAGCAACAAATGAAAGCCATCTGGTGTGCGAAAGATAAAAACAAAGCGTTTGATGATGTGATGGCGGGTAAAAGCGTCGCGCCAGCCAGTTGCGACGTGGATATTGCCAACCATTACGCGCTTGGCGTCCAGCTTGGCGTCAGCGGTACTCCGGCGATTGTGCTGAGCAACGGTACTCTGGTGCCAGGCTACCAGCCGCCGAAAGACATGAAAGAATTCCTCGACGAACACCAAAAAATGACCAGCGGTAAATAATTCGCGTGAAACAACAGATAAAACTTCGTCGCCGTGAAATCGATGAAACGGCAGACCTGCCTGCTGATCTGCCGCCCTTGCTGCGTCGTTTATACGCCAGCCGGGGCGTGCGTAGCGCGCAGGAACTGGAACGCGGTGTTAAAGGGATGCTGCCCTGGCAGCAACTGAGCGGCGTCGAAAAGGCCGTTGAGATCCTTTACAACGCTTTTCGCGAAGGAACGCGGATAATTGTGGTCGGAGATTTCGACGCCGACGGCGCGACCAGTACCGCCCTTAGCGTGCTGGCGATGCGTTCGCTTGGCTGCGCCAACATCGACTTCCTGGTGCCGAACCGTTTTGAAGACGGTTACGGCTTAAGCCCGGAAGTGGTTGAGCAGGCGCATGCCCGTGGCGCGCAGTTGATTGTGACGGTGGATAACGGCATTTCCTCTCACGCGGGCGTTGAACACGCTCGCACGCTGGGCATTCCGGTTATTGTTACCGATCACCATTTGCCGGGCGATACGTTACCCGCGGCGGAAGCCATTATTAACCCTAACTTGCGTGACTGTGACTTTCCATCGAAGTCACTGGCAGGCGTAGGCGTCGCATTTTATCTGATGCTGGCGCTGCGCACCTTTTTGCGCGATCAGGGCTGGTTTGATGACCGTGGCATTGCAATCCCTAATCTGGCGGAGTTGCTGGATCTGGTGGCGCTTGGGACGGTGGCGGACGTGGTGCCGCTGGATGCGAATAACCGTATCCTGACCTGGCAGGGCATGAGCCGAATCCGCGCCGGGAAGTGCCGCCCAGGGATTAAAGCGCTGCTGGAAGTGGCAAACCGCGATCCGCAAAAACTCGCCGCCAGCGATTTAGGTTTTGCGCTGGGGCCACGTCTCAATGCTGCCGGGCGACTGGATGATATGTCCGTCGGAGTGGCGCTGTTACTGTGCGACAACATCGGCGAAGCGCGTGTGCTGGCAAATGAACTCGACGCCCTAAACCAGACGCGCAAAGAGATTGAACAGGGAATGCAGGTTGAGGCGCTAACTCTGTGCGAGAAATTGGAGCGCAGTCGCGACACGCTGCCCGGCGGGCTGGCAATGTATCATCCTGAATGGCATCAGGGGGTTGTCGGTATTCTGGCTTCGCGTATTAAAGAGCGTTTTCACCGTCCGGTTATTGCGTTTGCGCCAGCGGGAGACGGTACGTTAAAAGGTTCTGGACGCTCCATTCAGGGGCTGCATATGCGCGATGCGCTGGAGCGCTTAGACACGCTCTATCCGGGCATGATGCTCAAGTTTGGCGGCCATGCGATGGCGGCAGGCCTGTCGCTGGAAGAGGATAAATTCGAACTTTTTCAGCAACGCTTTGGCGAACTGGTTACCGAGTGGCTGGACCCCGCATTATTACAGGGTGAAGTCGTCTCCGACGGCCCGTTAAGCGCTGAAGAGATGACCATGGAAGTGGCGCAGCTGCTACGTGATGCTGGCCCGTGGGGGCAGATGTTCCCGGAACCACTGTTTGATGGCCATTTCCGCCTGCTGCAACAGCGGTTGGTAGGCGAGCGTCATCTGAAAGTGATGGTCGAACCGGTCGGTGGTGGCCCGTTGCTGGATGGTATTGCGTTTAACGTTGATACGGCCCTCTGGCCGGATAACGGTGTGCGTGAAGTGCAACTAGCCTATAAACTGGATATCAACGAGTTTCGCGGCAACCGCAGCCTGCAAATTATCATCGACAATATCTGGCCTGTCTGACGAATTTAGTATGTATAAAATTGAGCCGGGATCCGGTACAATCCCGCTCTTATCACCGCATTTTGACTAGCTCAATAAAAGAAATCAGACCATGTTTGAAATTAATCCGGTAAATAATCGCATTCAGGACCTCACGGAACGCTCCGACGTTCTTAGGGGGTATCTTTGACTATGACGCCAAGAAAGAGCGTCTGGAAGAAGTAAACGCCGAGCTGGAACAGCCGGATGTCTGGAACGAACCCGAACGCGCACAGGCGCTGGGTAAAGAGCGTTCCTCCCTCGAAGCCGTTGTCGACACCCTCGACCAAATGAAACAGGGGCTGGAAGATGTTTCTGGTCTGCTGGAACTGGCTGTAGAAGCTGACGACGAAGAAACCTTTAACGAAGCCGTTGCTGAACTCGACGCCCTGGAAGAAAAACTGGCGCAGCTTGAGTTCCGCCGTATGTTCTCTGGTGAATATGACAGCGCCGACTGCTACCTCGATATTCAGGCGGGGTCTGGCGGTACGGAAGCACAGGACTGGGCGAGCATGCTTGAGCGTATGTATTTGCGCTGGGCAGAATCGCGTGGTTTCAAAACTGAAATCATCGAAGAGTCGGAAGGTGAAGTGGCGGGTATTAAATCCGTGACGATCAAAATCTCCGGCGATTACGCTTACGGCTGGCTGCGTACAGAAACAGGTGTTCACCGCCTGGTGCGTAAGAGTCCGTTTGACTCCGGCGGTCGTCGCCACACGTCGTTCAGCTCCGCGTTTGTTTACCCGGAAGTTGATGATGATATTGATATCGAAATCAATCCGGCGGATCTGCGCATTGACGTTTATCGCGCGTCCGGCGCGGGTGGTCAGCACGTTAACCGTACCGAATCTGCGGTGCGTATTACTCACATCCCAACCGGGATCGTGACCCAGTGCCAGAACGACCGTTCCCAGCACAAGAACAAAGACCAGGCCATGAAGCAGATGAAAGCGAAGCTTTATGAACTGGAGATGCAGAAGAAGAATGCCGAGAAACAGGCGATGGAAGACACCAAGTCCGACATCGGCTGGGGCAGCCAGATTCGTTCTTATGTCCTTGATGACTCCCGCATTAAAGATCTGCGTACCGGGGTAGAAACCCGCAACACGCAGGCCGTGCTGGACGGCAGCCTGGATCAATTTATCGAAGCAAGTTTGAAAGCAGGGTTATGAGGAACCAACATGTCTGAACAACACGCACAGGGCGCTGACGCGGTAGTCGATCTTAACAATGAACTGAAAACGCGTCGTGAGAAGCTGGCGAACCTGCGCGAGCAGGGGATTGCCTTCCCGAACGATTTCCGTCGCGATCATACCTCTGACCAATTGCACGCAGAATTCGACGGTAAAGAGAACGAAGAACTGGAAGCGCTGAACATCGAAGTTGCCGTTGCTGGCCGCATGATGACCCGCCGTATTATGGGTAAAGCGTCTTTCGTTACCCTGCAGGATGTGGGTGGCCGCATTCAGCTGTACGTTGCCCGTGACGATCTGCCGGAAGGTGTTTACAACGAGCAGTTCAAAAAATGGGACCTCGGCGACATCCTCGGCGCGAAAGGTAAACTGTTCAAAACCAAAACCGGCGAACTGTCTATCCACTGCACCGAGCTGCGTCTGCTGACCAAAGCACTGCGTCCGCTGCCGGACAAATTCCACGGCTTGCAGGATCAGGAAGCGCGCTATCGTCAGCGTTATCTGGATCTCATCTCTAACGATGAATCCCGCAACACCTTTAAAGTGCGCTCGCAGATCCTCTCTGGTATTCGCCAGTTCATGGTGAACCGCGGCTTTATGGAAGTTGAAACTCCGATGATGCAGGTGATCCCTGGCGGTGCGGCTGCGCGTCCGTTCATCACCCATCACAACGCGCTGGATCTCGACATGTACCTGCGTATTGCGCCGGAACTGTACCTCAAGCGTCTGGTGGTTGGCGGCTTTGAACGTGTGTTCGAAATCAACCGTAACTTCCGTAACGAAGGTATTTCCGTGCGTCATAACCCAGAGTTCACCATGATGGAACTCTATATGGCTTACGCGGATTACAAAGATCTGATTGAACTGACTGAATCGCTGTTCCGTACTCTGGCACAGAATATTCTCGGTAAGACGGAAGTGACCTACGGCGACGTAACGCTGGACTTCGGTAAACCGTTCGAAAAACTGACCATGCGTGAAGCGATCAAGAAATATCGCCCGGAAACCGACATGGCAGATCTGGACAACTTCGACTCTGCGAAAGCGATTGCTGAATCTATCGGCATCCACGTTGAGAAGAGCTGGGGTCTGGGCCGTATCGTTACCGAGATCTTCGAAGAAGTGGCAGAAGCACATCTGATTCAGCCGACCTTCATTACTGAATATCCGGCAGAAGTTTCCCCGCTGGCGCGTCGTAACGACGTTAACCCGGAAATCACTGACCGCTTTGAGTTCTTCATTGGCGGTCGTGAAATCGGTAACGGCTTTAGCGAGCTGAACGATGCCGAAGATCAGGCGCAGCGCTTCCTGGATCAGGTTGCAGCGAAAGATGCAGGCGACGACGAAGCAATGTTCTACGACGAAGATTACGTCACCGCACTGGAACATGGTTTGCCGCCGACAGCTGGTCTGGGTATTGGTATCGACCGTATGGTAATGCTGTTCACCAACAGCCATACCATCCGCGACGTTATTCTGTTCCCGGCAATGCGTCCGGTAAAATAAGCGTTACGCGTATGCACTTAACCCCGGCATTTGTCGGGGTTTTTTATTCTCTCTTTGCGAAAACAGATAATACATTTCTGGCTTTGCTATTGGCTGCCTGCATCACCATCCACGGACTAAACGCCCACGGCGTAGCATCAATAGCGCGCAAAACATCTGATAAATCACACCATTGATAATCCATCACTTCATCACCGTTGGGCTGTAACGCGCTGGTAATTCGTGCGGCAAAGACTGGACACATTTCATTTTCGACAATGCCATTCGGGTCAGTGGCGCGATAGTGGAAGTCTGGATAAACCGATTCGGGTGACGTTATTTCCACGCCCAGTTCATAGCGGCAACGGCGGATTACCGCCTCTTCATTGCTTTCGCCCAGTTGTGGATGACCGCACACCGAGTTAGTCCACACGCCTGGCCACGCTTTTTTGCTAAGTGCGCGGCGGGTAACCAGCAGTTGTCCCTTAGCATTAAATAGCCAGCAGGAGAACGCGAGATGTAAGGGGGTGTCTGCCGTGTGTGCGGCATATTTTTCCAGCGTACCCGAGGGGACTCCCTGTGCATTCAGTAAAATGACGTGTTCCGTTTGCATAATTTCTCACATGTAATTCTAATCACTCGTCATTATAGATAACTGAAGAGTCAAATGATTAACCAAGTGAGTGTTTATCGGCATCCGCCCGTTTTGAGCGGATGCTGACAGAGAAAGGTCATTTAAAAAAGCAGCATCATATAGTTGAAGCGACTTTCAATAGCCATTGCCACGCAGTCAGAAATGACAGGAATGGAGATCATTAAGAGTAATAACAGACTGAATATAGTGCGTATTAATAGGTTCATATCATTCACCATGCTCATTTTTCTTTAGCTTGCGCATCAAAAGCCACATACGCACTGTTCTGACTTTTAAATCTTTATCAGAAACAGATTCCTTCACCAGATCGGCATGATGCTGATAACCATTGAAAAAGACGTTCAGCACCACCGCACTGATAGTCGCCAACATAATGCCGCTATGTAACAACGGTTGCAGTACAGCCGGTAACTTAGAAAAGAAATCATGAGAAAGCGTCGGGGTCATACCCACGCCAAGGCTAATAGCCACGATATAAAGGTTGTAGCGGTTGGTGGTGTAGTTACAGCGCGACAGAATGCGGATCCCCGTCGCCAGCACCATACCGAACATTACTAATCCTGCACCGCCTAGTACAAATTGCGGAATGGAAGCCACCAGCACCGCCATTTTGGGTACCATCCCGAACATGATTAATATAATCCCGGAAGAGATACACACCCAGCGACTGTGAACGCGCGTCACGCTGACCAGGCCAACGTTTTGCGAAAAGGAAGTATGCGGGAAGCTGTTAAACGTGCCGCCAATCATTGTCCCTATGCCATCTACGCGTAGCCCGCGAATAATGTCTTGTGAAGAAAGTTTTCTACCGACAATTTCCCCCAAGGCCAGGAACATCCCCATCGACTCAATAAATACGATGATTAACACTGCGGTCATGGTCAGAATGGAAACCGGATCGAAAACTGGCGTACCAAACGACATTGGCGTGACAATGGCGAACCACGAAGCATCATTCAGCCCAGACAGATTCACTTCATTCATCATCCACGACAACAAGAAGCCAAATACAATCCCCAGTAATACGGCGACATTGGACATAAATCCTTTGGCGTAACGGGTGATAAGCAAGATGAAAATTAAGACGGCGAAGGAAATGGTTAAATAAACCGGATTGCCATATTGTGGATTTCCTTTACCGCCAGCAGCCCAGTCAATGCCTACCTGAATAATACTCAGGCCGATAGAGGTAATAACCACACCGGTAACTAACGGTGGGAATAAAGGCATTAAGCGACCAATAAGTGGTGCTAATAGCGTGGTGATAAAACCGGCCGCAATGGTCGCGCCAAAAATCCCCAGCAGACCGATATCCGGGTTCATCCCAATGGCAATCATTGGTGTTACAGCCGCAAAGGTCACCGACATAATCACCGGCAGGCGAATTCCCATAAAGCGACCAATGCCGATACATTGCAATAATGTGACGATACCGCAGCAAAAGAGATCGGAGCTAATCAGCATTGCGATAGCTTCTTTCGAGAGTCCGAGTCTGTCACCAATCATCAGTGGGACGGCGACTGCGCCTGCGTACATAACAAGGACGTGTTGCAGACCGAGTATGATCAGCTTTCCTGGTGATAATATGCGGTCCACCTCATCCGTTGGGCGGTCTTGCCCTGAAGATGAGGGAATTTGAGAATCTATGGCGCTCATCAGTCTTTCTCCTTTCGCTCGCCAGAGTAAAAAGCAACCGTTTACGTTCACTAAAACTCTTTAATGACATGCTCGTGGGATGCCAGTTTTCACAAGGAGGGGACGTTACAAGATGGAAATGCGGGGGCAATCACATAATCGGGGTTAAACCGAGAAAATGAGAATAAAAATAGACAATGAAATTATCTTTAATTTTCTCATATTGATATTTCATTAATCATTCTGGCATGTCGCACTCTCGTATTTAATACTTTTTATCCGGATGGCATTTTTTTGAACGGCGATGTTTAAATATTGAAAACGGCACAGATTGAGGGGCGATAATTTGATATCTCTCACAAAATTATAATTAAAACTGACTCGTTTCCTCATATATGCCCGTTTATTGCATTGCGACATTTGAGAAGACATAACTCATCAAATGAAAGGGATGCAAATGAACAAGTTTATCGCAGCTGATGCTGCGGAATGTATAGGCTGTCATGCCTGTGAAATTGCCTGTGCGGTGGCTCATAATCAAGAAAACTGGCCGCAGAGTCATGGTGATTTTCGACCCCGTATCCACGTTGTTGGGAAAGGTCTGGCTGCAAATCCAGTGGCTTGCCATCATTGCAACAATGCCCCCTGCGTTACGGCTTGCCCGGTAAATGCCCTGACTTTCCAGCCCGATAGCGTACAACTGGACGAACAAAAATGCATTGGTTGTAAAAGATGCGCAATCGCTTGCCCCTTTGGGGTAATTGAGATGGTCGATGCTATTGCGCAGAAATGTGACCTTTGTAACCAGCGCAATTCCGGCGCGCAAGCCTGTATTGAAGTCTGCCCAACCCAGGCGTTGCGGCTGATGGATGAGAGCGGCTTGCAGCAGATGAAAACGCTGCGACAGCGCAGGACGGCGGAGGGAAAAGCATCGGAAAAACCACAATCATCGCGTCGCGAGGCATTGCTCCCTGTCACTCCACGCAAAGGGGCGGATAAAGTTACAGCAAGCGAGCGGAAGACCCACTTTGGCGAAATTTATTGCAGCCTTGATCAAAAACAAGCAGCGTATGAAAGCGACCGTTGTGTCTATTGCGCCGAAAAAGCCAACTGTAACTGGCATTGCCCGCTGCATAACGCTATCCCTGATTACGTCCGCCTGGTGCAGGAAGGGAAGATTATTGAAGCGGCAGAACTCTGCCACCAGACCAGTTCATTACCGGAAATTTGCGGTAGGGTGTGTCCGCAGGACCGGCTTTGTGAAGGCGCATGTACTTTAAAAGATCACTCTGGCGCAGTCTCTATCGGTAATCTGGAACGCTATATTACTGATACTGCGCTGGCGATGGGCTGGCGTCCTGATGTCAGCCAGGTTGTTCCCCGCATAGAAAAAGTGGCGGTGATTGGCGCAGGACCCGCGGGGCTGGGATGTGCCGACATTCTGGCGAGGGCGGGTGTTCATGTTGATGTCTTTGATCGCCATCCAGAAATTGGCGGTATGCTGACTTTTGGCATTCCTCCGTTCAAGCTCGATAAAATGGTATTAAGCCAGCGGCGGGAGATATTCACCGCAATGGGAATCGACTTTCATCTCAATTGTGAAATTGGCCGCGATATCTCTTTCAACGAATTAACGGCGGAATATGATGCTATTTTCCTCGGCGTGGGGACTTACGGCATGATGCGTGCAGATCTGCCGCATGAAGATGCGCCGGGCGTCATTCAGGCGCTCCCGTTCCTGACTGCCCATACCCGCCAGCTTATGGGACTGCCGGAGTCTGAAGAGTATCCGCTGACGGATGTTGAAGGTAAACGCGTCGTGGTTTTGGGTGGCGGCGATACGACAATGGATTGTTTGCGTACTTCCATCCGCCTCAATGCTGCCAGCGTGACCTGCGCGTATCGCCGTGATGAAGTCAGTATGCCCGGTTCGCGTAAAGAGGTAGTCAACGCGCGCGAGGAAGGCGTTGAGTTTCAGTTCAATGTTCAGCCGCAATATATTGCTTGTGACGATGATGGGCGTTTAACTGCGGTGGGCCTGATTCGTACCGCAATGGGCGAGCCGGGACCAGATGGGCGCCGTCGTCCACGTCCGGTGGCGGGCTCTGAGTTTGAACTGCCCGCCGATGTTCTGATTATGGCGTTTGGTTTTCAGGCACATGCAATGCCGTGGTTACAGGGGAGTGGAATAAAACTCGATAAATGGGGACTGATTAAAACCGGTGACGCGGGATATTTCGCTACTCAGACGCATCTGAAAAAGGTCTTTGCCGGGGGGGACGCGGTTCATGGTGCGGATCTCGTTGTCACTGCAATGGCGGCAGGACGGCAGGCGGCGCGCGATATGTTAACTATGTTTGATACGAAGGCATCGTGATGAAATCGTTAATTATCGTTAATCCGGCTGACTGTATTGGCTGTCGCACTTGTGAAGTAGCCTGTGTTGTCGCCCATCCGTCAGAGCAGACTTTAAATGCCAGCTTCTTTTTGCCTCGCTTAAAGGTGCAGCGTTTGGATCGAATTAGTGCTCCGGTGATGTGTCACCAGTGCGAAAATGCGCCTTGCGTTGGGGCCTGCCCCGTGCAGGCGCTGACGATGGGTGAGCAGGTGGTGCAGGCAAATTCTGCCCGTTGTATCGGCTGCCAGAGTTGCGTCAGCGCGTGTCCGTTTGGGATGATCACAATTCAAATGTTGCCGGGAAATGTTCGGCCAGAAATCGTGAAATGTGACCTTTGCGAACAGCGGGAAGAGGGACCGGCTTGTGTTGCATCTTGCCCGACGCAGGCGTTGCAGTTGTTAACCGAAGGAGAACTCAGGCGAGTCCGCCAGCAGCGTATTGCTGCCAGCGGCAAGAATCCACTCTGACAAAACTCCGCGCTGTATGGCGCGGAGGTTCTTCTAGATAGCCCAGCCACCCGCGTAAAACGCGACCAGGGCGACAGTTATGATGACAGTACCAATATTGAGTTTGTTCCATTCGCGAGCAAAAACACGACCCACTACGAGAGTTACAAAGCCCAGCATAATGCCGGTGACGATATTACAGGTCAGGACGATAAAGACAGCGCAAACCAGGCCCGCCATCGCATCAATAAAGTCATTGAAGTCCAGTTTTGAGACGTTACTTAGCATCAGCAGACCCACGTACATCAGTGCGGGCGCTGTGGCATAACCGGGGATCAGAAACGATAACGGTGATAAAAACAGAATCAACAGGAACAGTAAGCCAACAATCGTCGCTGTCAGACCTGTTTTGCCACCCGCAGCTGTTCCTGCAGCAGATTCGATATAGACCGCCGCAGGCGCAGCACCTACCAGCCCAGAAAATATCGAGCTGACGGAATCGCTGGTCAGGGCTTTACCACCGTTGATTATCTGGTTGTCTTTATCCAGGAGATTCGCCTGACCGGCTACTGCGCGGATGGTACCGGTGGCATCAAATACGGCGGTCATCACCAGTGCCAGTACACTCGGGAGAACGGTTGGCTGGAGTGCACCCATAATGTCGAGGCTGAAAATTAGCGACTTACCATCTTCTCCTGTCAGGCTCGGCATCGCCACCAGACCGTGGTATTCCACCGCGGGGTCAAAGATTAAGCCGATTATCGAGATGGCGATAATTACCAGTAAGATCCCTCCTGGTACGCGGCACTTCTCCAGACCAAAAATTACCGCTAATCCCAGCAAGCTCATCATCACAGGGAAAGAGGTAAATGCCCCGAGCGCTACCGGTAAACCTTCAATCGGGTTTTTGATAACCATACCAACGCCGTTAGCTGCAATCAGCAGCAGGAACAGGCCGATACCAATGCCTGTTCCGTGGGCAATACCCATCGGTAAATTGCGTAAGATCCAGGTTCGTATACCGGTTACGGAGATGGCGGTGAAGATGAGGCCCATCAGGAAGACCGCGCCCAGCGCGACGGGAACGCTAATTTGTTGCCCGAGTACCAGACTGAATGCGGTAAATGCCGTCAAGGAGATGGCGCAGCCGATCGCCATTGGCAAATTGGCCCACAGCCCCATTAGCAGCGAACCGAAGCCCGCGACCAGACAAGTAGCAACAAAGACTGCAGCAGGGGGAAAACCAGCTTTGCCCAACATGCCGGGAACCACGATTACAGAATAAACCATGGCCAGAAAGGTGGTTAAGCCTGCCAGTACTTCCTGGCGAACGGTACTGCCACGAGCGGTTATTTTAAAATAACTATCCAGCGCGCCCTGTGGCTTTGGTGCGACCGGTGTTTGTAGGATGTCTCCAGACATAATGATGTCCTCACGAGGATGTTAAGGTTTTATTATTAGTTGCGTTCGTACACCAGACGACCATCAACGTAGGTGCGGTAGATCGAACGGTCATCGCCCAACGTCATCATCACGAACAATTTGTCGACTAAAGAAACAGAGTTGTCATAGCGCAGTTGCTGTAGTGGTGTGGCCGTGGGTTCCATCACCACAAAATCAGCCTCTTTGCCGGGTAAAAAGTTGCCGATAAGGTCATCAAGGCCCAGAGATTTCGCGCCACCAAGGGTGGCAAGGTAAAACGCTTCATACGCGGAGAGGCGGTATCCCTGTAACTGCAATACTTTGTAGGCTTCATTCAACGTTTGCAGCATGTTGAAGGTGGTTCCGGCACCAATGTCAGTTCCCATGCCCACTTTGACTTTTTTCTTCCAGGCTTTTTGTAGGTTGAATAGACCACTGCCCAGGTAGAGGTTTGAAGTTGGGCAGAAAGCGATGCTGGATTTGGTTTCGCTGAGACGATCCCACTCTTTTTCTTCGAGATGGACGCAGTGAGCAAAGACGCAGTTTTTTCCTGTCAGGCCGTACTGGTGGTAAACATCCAGATAACCATCATGTTCAGGATAGAGTGATTTCACCCAGGCAATTTCATCTTTGTTTTCACAGAGATGGGTATGTACCCACGTATCTGGATACTCTTCTTTCAGGCGTTGCGCCATCGCCATCTGTTCAGGTGAAGATGTTGGGGCGAAGCGTGGCGTAATGGCATATAACAGACGACCATTTTTGTGCCAGCGTTCGATCAGTTCTTTGCTTTGGTGATAGCTGCTTTCGGCCGTATCGAGCAGATAATCCGGTGCGTTGCGGTCCATCATCACCTTACCGGCAATCATGCGCATATTGATATGACTGGCGGCTTCAAACAGTGCATCAACGGATTGCGGATGGACGGTACCAAACACCAGCGCCGTGGTGGTTCCGTTACGTAAAAGCTGCTTGATGAAGAATGCCGACATTTCGCGGGCGTACTCTAAATCCTCATAACGGCGCTCAGTAGGGAAGGTGTGTTTATTCAGCCATTCCAGTAACTGCTCGCCATAGGCACCGACCATTTCACTCTGCGGATAATGGATATGCGTATCGACAAAGCCCGGTACTATCAGTTTGCCGCGATAATCACGGACGCGAATGGTGTCCGGGATTTGATGCTTGCCCTGTTCCCATTCACCAAACCATTCCACTTTCCCCTGTTTAATGAGTAATAAACCATCCTCAATAAATCGCAGCGCAGAAGCGATCTCTTCTGGATTATCGACAGTACGGGTGACATCAATAAAACTGCCTCGTACTGCTTTTAACGTGTGTTCCCCTGACATCATTGACTCCTTTACTGTTAATCCATCTCTTCCGCAGAGGTAATACCCGGCAGAACGTTTTCCTGTCGGTAGCCACCAGGGAGGATAATATTTAATAAAATCGCAGTTAGGCCTCCGGCACAAATAGGATTTTCAACTAATACATATATTGAGGCGGGCAATATTTTAAAAATTTCGGGGTCATAAGAAACACCAAGTCCTAAACCTAAAGAAGTGGCGACAATAAGTGTTTCACGGCGCTTTAATCCGTTGGTAATAATGATGCGGATACCCGCAATGGCAATCATGGAAAACATCAACGTCATTGCACCACCCAGAACTGCCGAGGGAATAGTGGTGAAGAAGCCGCCGATCATCGGAAATAATCCAAGGATAACCAGCATTACCGCAATGGTGCGCCCGATATAACGTGAAGCGACGCCAGTCATCTGTATTACGCCATTATTTTGTGCAAAAGTGGTTAATGGTAATGAACCGACGGCGGAGGCGATAACCGAAACCAGACCATCTGCCAGCATGCCGCCTTTCAGGCGTGACTGATATTCTTCTCCCTGGATAGGGCGGCGGGAAACCATTGCTGTGGCGGTGATATCCCCTACCGCTTCCAGCACACTAAGCAGATAAATGGTGCCGACCACCAGGAACTGATGGAGGTTGAAATTAAATCCGTATTTGAAAGGATGGGGAATAGTAATGAGGGGGAGATTGCGTAAACTGCTGAAGTCCACCATGCCAAGGCATAATGAAACCGCATAACCCACGCACAGACCAATGGCGATTCCGCCCATACGTAGTAGCGGACTGCGACAACAGTTAAAGCCAATAACCACAATCAGCACCAGTAAACCAACGCCAAGGTGCTCGTAGTTGCCGAACGTGCCACTGCTCTTGGCGGCAAAACCACCGCCAAAATCAATAATGCCAACTTTAATCAGGCTTAAGCCGATCATCAGTACAACAATACCACTGACAGTGGGAGTAATTACTCTGCGTAAATAAGGAAGAATAAAAGAGGCTCCGACCACCAGAAAGGCACCAACGAAGGAGACGCCGAGGAGTGACGACATGATTAATTCTTCATGGAAACCGTCGCTTTTCATGCTGCTACCCAGCGCAATCATGACTGTCACAAATGAAAAATTGACTGACTGAATTGAGAGTAGACCAGAACCGACGATGCCATAACGATTTACCTGCAACCAGGTACCAATACCAGAAGCGATCATCGCCATGGAAACCAGGTAGGCTGTGGTTTCTGCGGAAAGTTGTAAGGCCGCCCCCACAATTAGCGCGGGTGTTACCATTGGGACGAAAATTGCCAATAGATGGGTAATGGCACCAACGATAGCCTGATGAAAAGGAGGGCGATCCTCCAGTTCAAATATAAGGTCAGAACCTGCATGGTTTATATCAGACATCCCTTCACTCCTTTATAAAGTAAATTTGATCATCTGAATCAGTAAAATAAATTCCCACGAATTTGGGGCGCAGGACGCCTTGAGAACGGCTTATCTCATTTTCGCAGTTACTAATTAGTTATCTTTAATACAAGGGAAACTGGCCGCCGAAGCGGCCATTTATTATTTATATTTTTTTCAGTGCGGTGAGTATTTTCTCCGGTGTGAAATGCCATTCGCGTAACCAAATGCCGCAAGCATCGTGAATTGCGGTAGCAATTGCCGGTGCTGCACCGTTCACGCCGATCTCCGAGATTGATTTCGCCCCGAATGGGCCGACTTTATCGTCACTCGGCACCAGCACAGCGCGGAAATCACGCGGAATGTCGCCAATTTTTGGCGCGCCATAGCTGCGTAAATCACGCGTTAATGGGTGTCCTTTGGCGTCATAAATGATCTCTTCGCTCATGCTGTGGCCGATAGCTCGGAGGGTAGCGCCGTAGATCTGCCCCAACGCTAACTCCGGGTTGACCGGAGTACCGCAATCCAGCAAGGCGTAGAATTTATCCAGGCGGATTTCACCGGTACGTGTATTGACGGCCACTTCAGCGAAGTTTGCCCCATACGGGAAGGCGAAATCAGGCGTGATGTAACTGGCTGTTCCCACCAGTGAACCAAAGCCAGTACCAGTTTCGCCTTTATGGGCAATATCCCCGAAACTGACTTCGCCTTTCTTGCCGCGCACGACACCCGGCGTTGCCAGTTGAACATCTTCCAGTGGCTCACCCAACATTTGCGCGCCGTGGAAAAGGATTTTGTCGCGTAAATTTTCCGCTGCCATACGTGCGGCGTTGCCTGAGAAGCAAGTGCCGGACGAGGCATACGCGCCTTTATCAAACAACGCATGATCGGTATCACCGGAGATAACATGCACGTCCTGCGGTGGACAATGCAGCACTTCGGCCGCCAGTTTAGTGACTACAGTATCCAGACCCGTACCGATGTCAGCACCACCAGAATGGACGATAAATGTACCGTCTGATTCCAGTTTGATCATGCAGTTAGCCTGATCGATATCAGGGATACCTGATTTCTGCATAATAATGGCGACGCCACGACCCACGCACCAGTCACCTTCCTGCGCTTTAGGTGAAGACCATTGGATCATCTCACGCCCCTGACGCAGGATCTCTTCCAGTGCGCAGCTGGCAGCAGAAGGAACGGAGGTTGGCGCTTTACCTTCGCCAATTGCGCCGAGAATCTTCAGCTCTTGCCCTTCGTGTACCCGGTTACGTTCGATAATTTCCAGCTGGTCGATCTGCAACTGTTCAGCCAGTTCTGCTAATGCCATAGTGATAGCGAAGTTACCTTTCGGTGCGCCATAACCCTGATAAGCACCATTTGGGCAGATGTTGCTGTAGTAGGTGGTGACCTGGAAATCGACGTTATCGCACGGATATAACGGCAGTGATAGCGCCGGTCCGTTACACGGTACGGTGAGTGAGTGGTTGCCGTAAGGTCCTGTGTTGGCGCGGAAATCCATCTTCACTGCCGTCAGGCGACCATCTTTTTTGGCCCCCAGTTTTACGGTAACTTTCGCGACGTGACGAGAGGTGTTAGCAATAAACTCTTCTTCACGGGTGTAGCGGAACAGTACCGGACGCCCGGTCACGCAGGTTGCCCAGGCGCACACTTCTTCCAGCAGGATGTCCTGTTTAGACCCAAAACCGCCGCCTACGCGTTCTTTAATGACATGAACTTTATGCTGTTTCATGCCCACGAGACGCGCAACCTGGCGACGCAGGTGCCACGGTACTTGAGTGGACGCGTGGATAACCAGACGATCGCCGTCCATGCGGGTAAAGCAGATGTGTGTTTCAGTCGGGCACTGTTGTGCCTGAGTTGAATTATAGGTTCGTTCAATGATCACATCGGCGTCGGCAAAGCCTTTGTCCATATCACCAATATGACCATGAATACTGGCGGCGATATTTTTGCGAGGGCGAGAACCGATAGGGAAGTTGATGATCATATGCTCGCCGCGCTGGGCTGCATGGCTGTTATCGTCTTCCAGAGTATCTGGCGCACCAGCAACATACACCACCGGTTCATCGTGTACGACAGGCGCATCTTCCGCCATTGCCTCGTCAATCGACATTACTGGCTTAAGCACCTCATATTCAACGTCGATGAGCTTCAGTGCTTCGAGCGCAATTTCTTCATTTTCAGCTACGACCGCAGCCACGCGATCGCCGACGTGGCGCATTTTCTTGCCGAACATACGGCGGTCAAGCGGTGACGGTTCCGGTGCGCTCTGACCACCAGGTGTGTAGTAGATATCCGGGCAATTCAGGTGAGTAATAACGTGAACAACGCCCGGTAAAGCCTCGGCTTTACTGACATCCAGATGGGTAATCAGTGCGTGAGCGTGTGGGCTACGTAACATTTTAATGACGCAGGCGTCAGCGGTTACGCGGTCTTCAACATAGCAGGGTTTCGCCTGCACCATTTTGGCAGCGTCGGTTTTCGGGTAATGTTTACCAATAACTTCAAGGTCATCGCGGAAAGTTGGGGCGATATCAATCGTAGCCTGTGGGTTATTTTTACGTGCAACCGCCAGTTCAATGACCTGGTAGTATTGCTGCCAGCCAGCATCGCGGCTGAACAGACCAGAAAGCGCGTCGTCGATCTCTTCGCGGGTTGGTGTGGCGATGCGATCGAGAAGATCGGTGATAATCAGAGCCGCAGCCGGATCGTTATAACCGGACTGCACCACGCCGACATCAACCATTGCCTGTTGAACCAGACTTAATTCATTCCATTTGCCTAAGGATTCAGTGGTGAGAATGTCTGCGTTTTCTAACTGTGCTGCTATCAACAGGGAGGCGTTAAGGATATTACCGTTAAAAAGAATCGCGTCAGAACCGGCAAAACCGAAGCCATCATCACTGTTGCGCACAGAGTGCATACCCATGCCAAACAACAGCTTTTGCACGTTCTCACCAGGATTGGCCTTTAGCTCCTGGGGCGCGCCATTTAAAGTAAAGTGGATATTCATACGGCTTCCTCCCCAGCCTGTTGGCAGTCGGCATACAGGTCGGCTACCAGAACTCCCGTGATATAGCGTTTATAGGCCACGCTGCCCCGCAAATCTTCCTGCGGGAAAATGGCGTTGGCGACAGCCTGTTCAAGTGCATAGCCTTCCAAATTTTGTTTTTCGACATCGTGAAGACGCAGTGCTTTACTGGTGACGCCATCCAGCGCAATTCGCATACCGTCGTGGTCGGTTAACGCTACGGCTGCTGTCACTACCGTTAATCCAGCCTGGGAACGGCTAATTTTGCGAGTCGCACAGGTGCGGTACGGATCTTTAATGATGATTTCGGTTAGCAGGCGATCGCATGGGCAGGCCAGGTACTCTTCGATTGACAGTGTTTCACCATTGCCAAAAACCAGTTCAGCATCCAGAGCCAGCAGAACGGGAAGCAACACCGATTCTTCCTGCTGGGCGGCGATTTCGCCACCAATAGTCGACTGATTACGAACATGGCGAGAGTAAACAAAACCGAGTGCTTCGCGCAGTGCCGCAGGAATAAAGCGCGCATCACGCAGTGGCTGTAAGCGAGACATTGCACCAATACGCAGTGCGCCGTTATCCCAGTCAACCCAGTCCAGTTCCAGATCCTGTAAGGAAATGGCAATCTTTTTATCGGTGCGGGTTGGCGTGGCGTTGAGTTTGCTGCCGCCGGCAAACCAGACGGCTTCATCCTGGTAGCGGCGCTTCAGTTCCAGCGCCTGTTCGACAGAGTCGGGCCTGAAAAATTGTTCAATCATCTTCTTTCCTTATTTAACCCTCTTCCCTGAAGGAAGAGGGTTTTTGTCATTTATGCCAATGCATCCATACGACGCCACATACTGGCAGCGGCTTTTCTGGCTTGCGCATAAATGGAATCGCAATCGAAGTTAAACTGACGATCTTCATAGACCATCACGCCGTTGACCATCACGCTGTGAACGCTGCCTGACCCCATACCAAAGGCGATATGTCCAGCGATATTGTCTGCCAGCAGCGGCGTCGGCGAGTTGTAATCGCAAATGGTTAAATCTGCTTTATAACCGGCTTCCAGGAGGCCAAATTTCGCGCCAAAGTTGCGGCTTATCAGTTCGTTGCCGTTAGTCAGGGCTTTGGCAAAACTGTCAGGCCATAGCGGACCACCCGCATCGCGATGTTTAAAGAAGGCGAATTTCATCTCTTCAAACATGTCTGAACCAATGCCGTCGGTTCCCAACGCCAGATTGCGAATATCGCTAAGGTGATGGTTGTAGCCGACGTGGTTGTTCATGTTGGAACGAGCGTTATGCACCAGGAACGCATCGCGCTGATTGAGCAGAGCAATATCTTCTTTTGACAAATATAGACCGTGAGCAACCAGCGTTTTGCTGTCGATGAGATCGTATTCTGCCAGCCGTACCAGCAGGTCTTTGCCGTACCAGTGGTGACTGTGAGAAACGTCGTAAAGGTCTTCAGCGGCGTGAATGTGTAAACCACGCCCGGTAGCTTTCACTGCTTCGCGCAGCATTTCCAGTCCAGCATCCGGCACGGTAAACGGGGCGTGAGCGCCGATATGCGCTTCTACCAGATACGGCTCGGTTGCCGCTTTCTTCGCATCATCAATCTGACGGGCGAAGCGGATATTTTCTTCTACCCCTTCCTGTAACTCTTTAATGCCGTTGTTACGGTCAGTGGTTTCAAAACAGGTCATCGCGCGCAGGCCAACTTTTAAAAATGCGTTGCGCAGCGTTGAGAGCGACCCGCCGATATACGCCGGAGAAGCATGGTGATCGATAACCGATGTACATCCGCTCTTGATTGCTTCCAGTGAACAAATCAGTCCGCTGTAGTAGAGAGATTCTTCATCAAGGGCGCGATCGAGCCGCCACCACAGGTTTTTCAGCGTCGAGATGAAGTCCGGGCAGGGGGCGATGTTTGCCATAATTCCGCGGGAAAGCCCCGAGTAAAAATGGTTGTGCGAGCAGACAATCCCCGGCATTACAATCCGACCATGCATCTCTTTGTAGTTGGCTTCAGGGTAGCGGTGTGTCAGGGCGTTGCCGATAGCGATAATCACATCATTTTCGATGGCAATATCGACGCCTTCCTGCACTTTCGCCGGGTGTAGCTGTACTGCGGTGACATTCTTCAGAATCAACATGATTACACCTCCACGCGGCCCAGCAGATAATGATGATGCTGGTGGACATGGCTAATGATGCGGCACATATCGTTCAGCTCTGGCGGTACGTTATTGAACTGGCCTTCGCTGTCGATGTTTAACACCCAGCTTTGGTTATTCAGACGCACGCGTACTCGGCAATCTTCCACCAGGAAGCCTGGGTTGCTGCTGTTATCAAAGTCTTGCGACAGGCTAAAGACGGTGATTTTGTCTTTGTACGGTTTACCGTTCCACGGACAGAACTGGGCGCAGTTGCCGCATTCGTTGCAGTAGGCGTCCAGGTGCAGTGTCTGGAAACGGTTCTGGAATCCAGGGACCGCAATTGACACGTTGGCGCGGTTCGGGCAGACATCCACACACTTGCTGCAAACGTAGTTACATTCAAGGCAACGTGCGGCTTCCTGAGCGACAAACGCGTCACGATCATCGCTGTTCACCAGGGTGACAGAGATATCGCCTTTGCGTTGGTAGATTTCCGTCGGGTTGACGTTGTTCCAGTATTTATCGCTTTGGTGTGAACGGATATTTTCCCGGCTAAGAATGGCATCCGATGCCCGACGAGCTGTGCCGACAGCCGCGACAATGGAGGAAGGTCCGCGCTGTACGTCACCGATCATAAAGACATTAGTCAGGCGGGTTTCACCGTTATGGTCGACGTCTGGCCAGCCGTTGTTGTCCAGCGGCACGCCCATCGTATTCAGGGCTTCAGTATCCTGTTGTTCGCCAATGGCGGTAATCAAACTGTCTACGTGCAGTGTTACCGTTTCGTTGGTTTCTACCGGGCGGCGGCGACCTTTCTCATCAGGTTCGCCAAGTGACATGACGCGCAACGTTAAGGTGCCATCAGCATCGAAGCGTTCAGGATTGTTCAGGAAACGGAACTCCACGCCATCGTGCAGTGCTTCTTCATACTCTTCGCGCCATGCTGGCATCTCTTGCAGTGAACGACGGTAAACGACGGTTGCTTTTTCAACGCCAGGCACGCGTAATGCCGCACGGGCGCAGTCCATTGCGGTGTTACCCGCCCCGACAACCACCACATGTTTACCCAGCTTGAGCGCAGTACCCTTGTTGTACTCGCGCAGGAAGGGGAGAGATTTCCAGACATTCTGGTTGTCGCCCGCCAGTTTCACACCGCTATTTTTATCAGTACCTGTGGCAATCAGAACGTAGTGGAAGCCCTGATTTTTTAACTGTTCGACGGTCAGGTCCGGCGAGCAACCGTACTCAAATTTCACGCCGTGATCGGCAACAAAATCGATATCGTGCTGAATTAACTCAGCCGGGATACGGAACTGAGGAATGATATTTTTCACCACGCCGCCCGCGTTAGCTTCGCGTTCAAACAGCGTGACCGGATGACCTGCTCTGGCAAGGAAGTAACCTGCAGCCAGGCCCGCCGGACCGGCGCCAATTACAGCAACCGGATGACGAGAACCAGAACCGGCTGGTTTGTGCCAGCGTTGCTTATATTCATCCCAGCCTTTTTCCAGGGCGACTTTTTTCAGTTCGCGGATATTCAACGCACTGTCGTAATCCAGACGAGTACAGTTGTACTGGCACTGGTGATCGCAAATATGGCCGGTAATCGCGGGCAGGGCGTTGCGTTGGTAGATAAGTTCCAGCGCGTCGGCATAGCGATGTTCGCCCAGCAGGCGAATATATTCCGGAATATCCTGTTTGATGGCACAAGCAGTAACACAGGGGGCAACGTAGCAGTCGGTCAGTGGTAGGTCTTCTGCCACTTCAATACGCTCTTCTGGCTTCCAGTGTTTCTGGGTGTATTCCATAGTTAGCGCATCTGCTGCCAGCCTGTTTAGCCGTTCGACGTCAACACGGTTAAGCTCCCAGGCGTCTGACCCTTCCAGTTCGCGCATGCAAGCGCTTAAGCGCAGATAGCCACCAGGTTTCAGCAGGTCAGTTGCCATGGTTATCGGGCGAATACCGGTATCGAAAATATCGCGGATAGTTAACTGGCTGGCACCACCGGAATAAGAGATAGGCAGTTTGCCGTCAAAGGCGCGGGAAAGAACTGCTGCGACATTGATGGAGAGCGGGAACAGCGCACGCCCGGACATATACATCTCTTCGCCAGGCAGAGCGCCTTTATTGTTGATGGTGCCGAGGGTGTTAGTCAGTTTGACGCCAAAGCCGAGCGATTTTTCTTTCGCCAGCGCTATCAGGCGTTCCAGCATTTCCAGCGCCTGGGTTAGCTTGAGATCGTGATCAAATGACTCTTCTTTTAAGCCAATGTAATCGAAACCACAGCTATCGAGAATCTCGCGCACTCGCGCGTAACCCAATAAAGTCGGGTTGAGTTTCACGAAGGTATTGAGCTCTTTTTCTTCCAGCATGTAACGGCAAATGGCTTCGATTTCATGTGGAGGGCAGCCGTGCATCGTGGAGAGGGTAACGCCTTGTACCATGCTGGTGGGGATACGTGCCGATAAGGCCTGCAAGCTTTCACGTTTTTCCTGCAAACCGTGGCGGGCTAAAAATGCGTCATCCTGGAGTAGTTTATGAAGCGTATCGCGGTATTGTGCAAACTTCGGATGTGCAGACGCGTCCATCATATTATCGATGAATTGCTGCATAGGTGGTTGTTTAATGCCTTCGAGGTTGTAACCGACGCTCATATTAAAGATGAATGATTTACCGGACTCGGACGGCTGGAACATAGCTTCGAGAAGATGCAGGGCGAACCAGGCTTTGAGGTATTCATCCCACGCTTTAAGCAGGGTAAATTCGGTGGACCATTCGGTGTTAAAACACTCGTCTTCGGCGTCGATACAGGGCTTTTCCAGTTCCAGACGATCGAGGATTTGTACTGTTTTAAGTTCGATGAAGCGTCCGCCAGTCAGCCAGGAAGTGACGATGTTTTGTGCGAGTTGCGTGTGCGGACCTGCGGCGGGGCCGACTGGTGTCGCACAGGTTTCACCGAAAACACCGACAGATTTACCTTTTGCGGGTGAGTAAAACTGTTGCTCGGGAATACCAAAGATTGAGCGTTGTTGTTGGTATTCATCAAATATGCGCGTCAAAAGTTCCTCAAACGGAATGGGACGCATAATATCCCCCATAACCCTCTCCTTAGCTTACACAGATATCATTGAGTGACCGGTATTGAGAAATCCGGTGGTTTAGGGGGATAGAGCAACAATCACACCACTCTTGCCATGTTCGCCAGGAAATATAAAAAAATGTGAAGTGCCTCGAAACTTAAGGGGCTTTTGTGAATGATCTCACAGGTGTTAAATGAGAATTAAAATCACTCCTGGGTATTATTGTTGTCAGACGTTTTATCACTTTTTCTCATTTCTCAAAATCAGTGATTCTGTATCATTATGATAAAGATGTACTGAGTGGATTTATTATTTGAACGCAATCGTTTAACTGGCTTTTCTAAATTTTAGTATACTTTTTTTGCGCATTAATAAAGTCATTTGGAGTATCAATATCTAAAATTATTTCTTCATTTTCCATTTCGACGAAATAATGTTCGCCCATGAGTAATGCCTGGCGCATATGGGTAACATTAGGTTGTTTGACCGCCTGCATCAGGCAGGATTTTGACATTAAAATCGGATGGCCAGGCGTACCATTATGGAGCGGGAGTATGGCTCCGTTGTTTCGTAACTTCCAGATTTTTAGGAAGATATCTCTATTAATGGTTGGCATATCACCATGAGTGAGAAAACAATGTTCTGTTTGTACCGCTGGCGCTGCGGCTTTTACCGAAGTCAGTAACCCCTCCGCATAATCTGGATTGTAGATAATAGTAATGTTGCTATGGCTAGCGTAGCGATTATGCAGTTCATTGCCGCGATAACCAGTGACCAAAATAATTCGGCTACAAAACTGCAACGCATTTTTGATACTCGCGTCAAGAATTGTTCCCTGTTGCCAGGGTAACATCATTTTCCATTGCCCCATTCTTGATGATAATCCGGCCGCGGTAATTATACAGTCGATGGCTGACATAGTGGTTCCATTATTATATGGGCTAATAACGCCTGAAAATGTGTTACTCCCTGATTAATGCGTACTTACCCCAGAGAGGTCCATGAAGACTCGTGAAAAGTATAATTGACCCATCGGCGTTATTCATTGATTTAGGCGCGCAGAAACACCCCACTGTGATTTCTGTTGTTGGCGCTGGGGGGAAAACCAGTCTGCTTTTTTGGCTGGCGCAGTTATTTCAGTCCATAGGCAGGCGCGTGTTAATTACTACGACCACACATATGTTTATGCCAGATTCTCACTGGCCCGTGGTTTTCTGTCGTGATCCCGCAATGCTTCCTCACTCGTCTCTCAAATTCCCCATTTCATTTTGTTTTCACCGCTGGAAAGCGAACCAGGGAAAAGTGCAGGGATTTACGCCAGAAGTGATTGATGCACTGGTGCAACGACCAGAGTGTGACGTAATTCTCATTGAGGCAGATGGCTCGCGTGGAATGCCGTTAAAAGCGCCTGATGAGCACGAACCTTGCATACCCAAAAGCAGTTGCTGCGTGATTGCTGTGATGGGAGGGCATATTTTGGGCGCGCAAGTTGGCACGGAAAATGTCCATCGCTGGTCGCAGTTTGCTGATATTACCGGGTTAACACCTGATGCAACCTTGCAACTGAGCGATCTCGTTGCGCTGGTTCGTCACCCTCAGGGCGCGTTTAAAAACGTACCACAAGGCTGTCGACGAATCTGGTTCATTAACCGTTTTTCTCAATGTGAGAATGCGATTGCGCAAAGCGAGCTACTTCAGCCGCTGCAACAACATGACGTAGAGGCAATCTGGCTGGGCGATATACAAGAACATCCTGCAATCGCGCGCAGATTTGTGAATTAGCGGCCCGGGCCTTCCGGGTTACTGAATGGATATCGATTGAGGTTGGTATGAATATTTTCACAGAGGCTGCAAAACTCGAAGAGCAAAATTGTCCTTTTGCAATAGCGCAAATTGTAGATAGCCGAGGCTCTACTCCCCGCCATTCTGCACAAATGTTAGTGCGCGCCGATGGTTCTATCGTCGGTACAATTGGCGGGGGAATGGTTGAGCGGAAGGTGATTGAAGAGTCGCTTCAGGCATTGCAGGAACGTAAGCCACGATTATTCCATGGACGCATGGCGCGTAACGGCACGGATGCCGTCGGCTCAGATTGCGGAGGCGCAATGTCAGTGTTTATCAGCGTACATGGTATGCGACCCCGGCTGGTGTTGATCGGCGCGGGGCATGTTAACCGGGCGATAGCCCAAAGCGCAGCACTGCTGGGGTTTGATATTGCTGTTGCCGATATTTATCGCGAAAGCCTGAATCCTGAACTTTTCCCGCCATCAACTGCGCTTGTTCATGCTGAGTCGTTTGGCGCGGCCGTGGATGCACTGGATATTCGCCCTGATAATTTTGTCCTGATTGCCACGAATAATCAGGATCGTGAAGCCCTCGATAAACTCATTGAACAGCCCATTGCATGGTTGGGGTTGCTGGCCAGTCGCCGCAAGGTTCAGCTTTTCCTGCGTCAATTGCGTGAGAAAGGCGTGGCTGAAGAACATATTGCCCGTTTGCACGCACCGGTGGGCTACAACATAGGTGCGGAAACGCCGCAGGAGATCGCTATCAGCGTTCTGGCAGAAATATTACAGGTGAAAAATAACGCGCCGGGTGGGCTGATGATGAAACCTTCTCATCCTTCCGGACACCAGCTGGTGGTGATTCGCGGTGCGGGGGATATCGCCAGTGGTGTGGCGCTACGTCTGTATCATGCGGGTTTTAAAGTGATCATGCTGGAAGTGGAAAAACCGACGGTGATTCGTTGTACCGTGGCGTTTGCCCAGGCCGTGTTCGATGACGAAATGACGGTTGAAGGCGTCACCGCCCGACTGGCAACCAGCGCTGTAGAGGCGATGAAACTGACTGAGCGTGGGTTTATTCCCGTGATAGTTGACCCCGACTGTTTACTGCTTGATGAGCTGAAACCACTTTGTGTGGTGGACGCTATTCTGGCGAAACAGAATTTGGGTACGCGTGCAGACATGGCTCCAGTGACGATCGCGCTTGGGCCGGGCTTTACCGCAGGTAAAGATTGTCATGCGGTGATTGAAACAAATCGTGGGCATTGGTTGGGACAGGTTATTTACTCTGGTTGCGCACAGGAGAACACTGGCGTTCCCGGTAATATTATGGGGCATACCACCCGGCGAGTTATTCGCGCTCCGGCGGCAGGTATCATGCGGTCCAACGTGAAGTTAGGCGATCTGGTACAAGAGGGCGATGTTATTGCCTGGATTGGCGAGCATGAAATAAAAGCGCCGCTGACGGGAATGGTGCGTGGTTTACTTAATGACGGGCTGGCGGTGGTCGGTGGCTTTAAAATCGGTGATATCGATCCTCGTGGTGAAACGGCTGATTTCACCAGCGTTTCTGACAAAGCCCGAGCGATTGGTGGTGGCGTACTTGAGGCGTTAATGATGTTGATGCATCAGGGCGTTAAAGCGACGAAAGAAGTACTGGAAGTGGCTTAAATGCAAATGGCCGGATGGTATTACCCACCCGGCCTGAGACTGATGACAAACGCCAAATTGCCTGATGCGCTGTGCTTATCAGGCCTACAAATGCTTTGCAACTCATTGAATATTAGATGTTTTGTAGAGTGGGTAAGGCGTTCACGCCGCATCCGGCATCAATAACGCGCACTTTGTTAACAATCTTTGGCCGAATGGCATCGCCACCCGGCCAATAAATTACTGAGAAATCACCGTTCCGGTTTTTCCTTCAATCCCTTCTTTCGCTTTGCTCAACACGGTAATCAGTGCTTCGCGACCTGCGCGAGAGCGGGCAAATGATGCGGCGGCTTCCACTTTCGGCAGCATAGAACCTTTTGCAAAATGCCCTTCTTCGATAAAGCGTTCTGCATCGGCCAATGACAGGCGATCGAGCCACTGCTCATTCTCTTTACCGAAGTTAATCGCCACTTTTTCTACAGCAGTCAGAATGATCAGCATATCGGCATCGATCATTTCTGCTAAACGGGCGCTGGCCCAGTCTTTATCGATAACCGCACTGGCGCCGCGCAGATGGTTACCTTCTCGAATCACAGGAATACCGCCACCGCCAACGGTGATCACAACCTGTCCTGCATCTACCAGCGCTTTAACTGTCTCTTTTTCAACAATATCTACCGGCTTAGGCGAAGCAACGACACGACGATAGCCGCGACCCGCATCTTCTTTCAGGGTATAGCCTTGTTTTGTCAGTTGCTCTGCTTCCTGCTCGGTAAAGAACGAACCGATCGGTTTGGTTGGGTTGAGGAAGGCCGGATCGTTAGCGTCGACTTCGACCTGGGTAACCAGCGTTGCAACGGGTTTATTAATGCCACGAGAAAGCAGTTCTTCTCTTAAGGCGTTTTGCAGATCGTAACCAATATATCCCTGACTCAACGCAACACAGACAGACATTGGCAGCATCGGTGAATGCGCTTCAGTTTTTGCAGCGGCTTCGAATGCCTGGTTAATCATGCCTACCTGTGGTCCATTACCATGAGTGACGATAACTTCATGTCCCTGGGCAATTAAATCAACAATTGCCTGAGACGTAATTTTTACCGCTTTCATTTGTCCAGCCAGATCGTCGCCCAGCGCATTCCCGCCGAGGGCGAGAACAATTTTCTTACTCATTTTTCCTCACTCATCATTCTTGATTGTGTATAGATCCCTGGCAGTGGTTAGAGCACGGGAGGGACAAACGGTTTGCGTCGCAGGAAACGTCCTCGTCCGGCTTTGCCTGTAAAGGTGCCGTCACAGAAAATCGTTTCACCACGGGATAAGGTTCTGACAATCGCGCCCTGACAGGTAAAGCCCTCCCAGGGAGAGTAGTCGGCGTTGTCGTGGAGATGGCGATGCTGAATTTGTTGGCTCTGGCGTGGGTCGATAATCACCACGTCGCCATCGGAACCGGGTGCTAATAATCCTTTTTGTGGCCACAGGCCAAACAGCCTTGCGGGCATCGCACTGGTTAATTCAACAAAACGCTCCGGTGTGATACGTCCCGTCATTACGCCACTGGAGAACAGCAACTGCATGCGATTTTCCACACCGGGCAAGCCATTTGGGCAGCGGCTGAAATCGCCTTTAGAAATTTGCTGGCGCTGGGCCATCGAGAAGGTGCAGTGATCGGTCGCCACCACGTCAATCGCACCATCGCTGATGCCACACCACAGCTTGTCCTGCTCGCGAACGTTGCGCAGCGGTGGGCTAAGAATGAACTTCATGCCATCTTCTGTATCGTAACTGCGTTCGTCCAGCAGGAGATATTGCGGGCAGGTTTCAACCCAGACTGGCTGGTGATTCGCGCGAGCAAGGCGCAGATAATCCAGACCTAAGCCGTTAGACAAGTGCACGATATAGAGCGGGGCGTTACCGGCAATTTGTGCCAGGTTAATCATTCTTGCGATGGCTTCGGCTTCGCATTCCAGAGGTCGGCTCAAGGCGTGGTAGCGCGGCGCGGTTAACCCGGCGGCGATAAACTCCGCTCGCTTACTGGCGATTGCGGCGTCATTTTCTGGGTGTACAGTGGTCAGCGCGCCGGATTCATGCAGGCGGCGTAATGCCTGTAGGACTTCATCATCGTTGAGTTTGTATTGATAGGTTAAATAGAGTTTAAAACTGCTCAGCCCTTCTTCTACCATCATCGGAATTTCGTCGAGTATGGCGTGATTAATATGCTGGATAACACCGTGAAAGCTGTAGTCGATGACCGCTTTATGGGCGGCATAACCACGATAAACTTCCAGTTGATGGCGTAATCGGCAGCCATTCGGGCCAAATCCCATATGATCAATAATGGTTGTTGTACCGCCACACGCGGCTGCGCGGGTACCGGTAAAAAAATCATCACAACTGCGCGCGATGCCGACATCAATATTGAAATGTGTATGGACATCTACGCCGCCAGGGAAAACGTAACAGCCAGTGGCATCAATTTCTTCACAGGGGAGTTGCGGCGAAATATCTTTGCCTAACTGGCGGACAATACCGCTTTCAATCAGCAAGTCCTGTTTGGCTTGTCCATCTGCGTTAACGACAGTGCCGTTTTTGATCAATACGCGCATAGCAAACTCCAAAAAACCCTCCGGCGAACCGGAGGGAAATAGGTGAAGAGTAGTTATTCTGTTGCCAGCCAGCTTAACGGGATTGCAGCGTACATAGCGGCACAGGTCACCAGGTGAGATTTCCAGGTTTTTTCGTTTGGCGCGTGTGCTTCAGGTTCTTTACCTGGTCCAAAGCCGATGACCGGAATGCCGTGACGGCCCATGATGGATACGCCGTTAGTTGAGAACGTCCACTTATCAACGACCGGTGCTTTGCCAAACAGACCTTCGTAGGCATTCACCAGCGTTTTAACGGTGAAATGATCTTCTTCCACTTTCCAGGTCGGGAAGTAGCATTCGGTTGGGTAAACCAGGCCAGTCCAGGACGGACGGTCGTAGTTGTACATAGAAACGACAGCATTGGCTTTCTGTACCGCAGGCAGGGCGCGGATTTCATCCAGCGCGCCTTCCCAGGTTTCGCCCCAGGTCAGGCGACGGTCGATGGAAACGGCACAGCTGTCTGCTACTGCGCAACGACTTGGTGAGGTGAAGAAAATTTCGGAAACAGTCAGAGTACCTTTGCCGAGGAATTCGTCATAGCCCAGACGTTGGGACAGTTCTTGTAATTCGCCAAGAATCGGGCCCATTTTGAAAATGGCGTTATCACCGCGTTCTGGTGCTGAACCATGGCAGCTAACGCCCTGAACATCAATGCGAATTTCCATACGACCGCGCTGACCACGATATACCTGGCAGTCGGTTGGTTCGGTACTGACCACAAATTCCGGGCGAATGCCGGATTGTTCAATAATGTACTGCCAGCACAGACCGTCGCAGTCTTCTTCTTGCACAGTACCGGTGACCAGCAGGGTATATTCATCTTCCAGACCGAGGTCTTTAATGATCTTACCGGCATAAACCATTGATGCCATGCCGCCTTCCTGGTCGGAAGTACCACGGCCACCGATCAGCTCGTCGGTTTCCATGCCTTCGTACGGGTCGAATTCCCAGTTTTTGATGTTACCAATGCCTACGGTGTCGATGTGAGCGTCCATTGCAACCAGACGCGGACCGTGGCCGATATAGCCGAGAACGTTACCCATTGGATCGATTTCAACTTTATCGAAGCCGACTTTTTCCATCTCTTCTTTAATACGATGTACTACACGTTTTTCGTCGCAGCTTTCACTGGGAATAGCAACCATATCGCGCAGGAAGCGAGTCATGTCTGCCTGGTAATCTTTTGCTTTTTCAAGAATCAGTTTGAATGGAATATTCTTAGCCATTATTTTTCTCCAGATTTTTTACTCCCCATTTGGCGGGGAGTTGTTCCAATAGGGTGATTAAGGTGCTACAGAGTGTTTGCCTTCCCAGACAACTTCGCGGTAGTGCTTCACGTCGGTGTCGCCTTCGGTGCTGATAACCAGGACGACGGCATCTTTGTTCAGAGCCAGTTTTTCCATCAGGCTTTGACGTTGCGGGTGATAATGAACAGCCGCGAGAACGCCCAAACCGACAGCGCCGGATTCACCAGAAATGATGCGTGGATCGTTGCCGTACGGATTACCCAGCACGCGCATACCTAATGCGGCAACGCTGTCCTGACAGGAGATAAATTGGGTGGCACAGTTACGTAAGATTTCCCAGCCCAGAGGGTTAGGTTCGCCGCAAGCCAGGCCCGCCATAATCGTGGCCATATCGCCGCCAACGTTGACGATGTCACCTTTGACGCCGGAGCGATAAATACAGTCAGCTTTGTCAGGTTCAACAATGATGCTGTGCAGATTTTGCGGGGTGTAAACATCCACCAAATAACCTAGTACGCCGCCGGCCATAGCGCCGACACCGGCTTGCAGCAGAACGTGAGTTGGTGTTACGCCCATTTCACGCATTTGCTCGACGGCTTCATCTGCAAGAGTGGCGTAGCCCTGCATGATCCAGGTTGGAATTTTGGTGTAACCTTCCCAGGCGGTATCTTGCACCACTTCCCAGCCGTGTTGCTGCGCGTGTTGCATGGTCAGGCGAACGGTATCGTCATAGTTCATATCCGTGACGATGCACTCGGCTCCGAGGTTCAGAATGGCGTCAACGCGTTCTTGAGCGGAACCTTTCGGCATGTAAATTACCGCGTTCTGACCGAGTTGCTGTGCTGCCCAGGCAACACCGCGCCCGTGGTTGCCGTCGGTCGTTGTAGCAAATGTCATTTTTTCGCCGATGGCATTTTTCAGATGCTCGAATGACAGCGTTTCGATATCAAGATGATATTTTTCGCACAATAATTGAGCGATGGCGTACGCACCGCCGAGCATTTTGAAGGCGTTCAGACCGAATCGTTTTGATTCGTCCTTAACGAGAATTTTCTTCACACCAAAAAGGTTTGCGAGATCGTCCAGCGCACAAAGCGGTGTTGGGCGATAGCCAGCAATTTTCTGGTGGAACTGGCGCGCCAGTTTTGCCTGGCTTTGCGAAAAGAGCGGTGATGTTTCGCCGTTGAAAAATTTGTTATCGGCGATATCAATCTTCAATGAGAAAACGGACATATCCTATCCTTTTGGCCTCTGAAAATAGAGAGCCGACCTGTCGATCGGCCCGAGGGGGTTATTTCACGCGTTCTTGTGCTTCTTTCAGCAGTTGTTCGAGCAGTGCGCCTGGTTTGGAATATTTACGGGACAGGATCATCGCTGCGATGATGTATGGCTTCCAGCTGGCTTCTTTGTAGGTTGCGATACGGTATTTTTCGAATACACCTTCAGTAACTTCACCTTCTTTGCAGGATACGCCGCTGATATCGGCTGGCAGGCAGTGCATATACAAGGCTTCGCCATCACGGGTCAGCTCCATCATCTCTTCAGTACAATGCCAGTCTTTGTGCTGTGCGTTCTGTGCCAGACATTGTTTTTCCAGCGCTTTCAGTCCTTCGTGATCATTAGCGCGCAGCAGTTCAGTACGCTCTTCCATCACTTTGTAAGGTGCCCAGGACTTCGGATAAACGATGTCAGCGTCTTTGAATGCTTCTTCCATGCTTGTTACCTGACGGAAGCTGCCGCCGGATGCTTTAGCATTGTTTTTAGCGACTTCAACGACATCCGGGATCAGGTCATAACCTTCTGGATGGGCAAGGGTGACATCCATACCGAAGCGGGTCATCAGACCGATGATGCCTTGTGGTACAGACAGCGGTTTGCCATAGCTTGGGGAGTATGCCCATGTCATGGCGATTTTTTTACCTTTCAGGTTTTCCAGTGAACCAAAGTGTTCACGTAACCATGCCAGGTCAGCCATTGATTGAGTCGGATGGTCAATATCGCATTGCAGGTTAACTAAAGCCGGGCGCTGCGGCAGTACGCCTTGCTTATAGCCGTCGTCGAGTGCCGCGCCAACTTCACGCATATAGGCGTTACCCGCGCCCAGATACATATCGTCACGAATACCGATAGCGTCAGCGCAGAAGGAGATCATATTAGCGGTTTCACGGACAGTTTCGCCGTGCGCAATCTGTGATTTACCTTCATCAAGATCCTGCTGTGCAAGGCCGAGCAGGTTAAGCGCAGAAGCATAAGAGAAGCGGGTACGAGTGGAGTTGTCGCGGAATACGGAAATACCTAATCCACTATTAAAGACTTTGGTAGAGATGTTTTCAGCACGCAGTGCTTTTAATGCTGCGGCAACGTCCAGTACTTGTTTCAGTTCATCTGGCGTCTGTTCCCACGTTAACAAAAAATCTTTCTCGTGCAGGTGAGAGGTCAGCGAATTGATATCCTTAATCAGCTCATTAACAGTTTTCATCATAAAGTCCCGGTAGTGGAATGACAGGCAAAGTGGTTTATTTCACTGTGACTTGCCAAAGTGATTGGTGTTTTCACAGCTATACCAGGGACTAACAATAAACATGCCAGAATTATCTACGCGGTCACGAAACGCTAATCTGACAGGGGATATGTGGGATTGATCACAAATTATCGCCACACTACGGAAGTTAAAAATATACGGAAACGTTTGGCTTTTTTAACGCAGTTATTTATTTGCTGCTAAGTATCAGAAATAAGATAAAGGGACAGGTGAAAACTCGTCAGTTTGATAAACTCACTCCCGTAATTCTCATATTGATATAGAAATGTGATATCACTTCCATAATTTCATTAGAAAGTGATAAAAATCTTATGTTTTTAGCAAAGCGATTTTTGCCTGAGTTAATATCGTTATGATCTGTGAACCATCAACGTCTTCAATGATCGACTTTTAAGTGATTCTGGAAGGTAAAGCTATGGAGCTTGCTAATACGCAGTCAGTTTTGATGCAAATTCAACCAACAATTCAGCGTTTTGCCAGAATGCTAGCCAGCGTTTTGCAGCTTGAGGTTGAGATCGTTGATGAAAACTTGTGTCGCGTCGCTGGAACCGGCGCATACGGGAAATTTCTTGGTCGCCAGTTGAGTGGCAACTCACGCTTGCTCCGCTATGTCCTCGAAACGAAAACCGAAAAGGTCGTGACACATTCTCGCTTCGATCCCCTTTGTGAAGGCTGCGACAGTAAAGAGAGTTGTCGTGAGAAGGCGTTCCTGGGGACGCCCGTTATTCTGCAGGATCGTTGTGTCGGAGTGATAAGTTTGATTGCGGTTACTCATGAGCAACAAGAACATATCAGTGATAATTTACGCGAATTTTCAGATTACGTTCGCCATATATCGACTATTTTTGTCTCGAAACTCCTGGAAGATCAGGGGCCGGGAGATAACATCAGTAAAATATTTGCTACCATGATCGATAATATGGATCAAGGTGTATTAGTTATTGATGAGGAAAATCGTGTTCAGTTCGTTAATCAGACTGCATTAAAAACACTTGGCGTTGTGCAAAATAATATGGTTGGGAAACTTATCCGTTTCAGGCCATTAACATTTGAGAGTAATTTTACTCATGGACATATGCAACATATTGTCTCGTGGGATGATAAAAGTGAATTGATAATTGGTCAGTTGCATAACATTCAGGGACGACAGCTATTTTTAATGGCGTTTCACCAATCCCATACCAGTTTTTCCGTGGCAAATGCATCTGATGAACCGCATATTGAACAATTGGTTGGCGAGTGCCGTGTTATGCGGCAATTAAAACGGCTGATTAGCCGCATCGCACCTAGCCCCTCCAGCGTCATGGTCGTTGGTGAAAGCGGGACCGGAAAAGAAGTGGTGGCCCGTGCTATTCATAAGTTGAGTGGGCGACGGAACAAACCCTTTATCGCTATCAACTGCGCGGCGATTCCGGAGCAGCTTCTGGAGAGTGAGCTGTTCGGTTATGTTAAAGGCGCATTTACTGGCGCTTCTGCCAACGGTAAAACAGGGCTGATTCAGGCAGCAAACACGGGAACGCTGTTTCTTGATGAAATTGGCGATATGCCTTTAATGCTTCAGGCAAAACTGCTGCGGGCGATTGAAGCGCGTGAGATCCTGCCTATTGGCGCCAGTAGCCCAATACAGGTCGACATCCGCATCATTTCTGCAACAAACCAGAATCTGGCTCAGTTCATAGCCGAAGGTAAATTCCGCGAAGATCTTTTCTACCGACTTAACGTTATTCCTATCACTCTGCCACCGCTACGTGAGCGTCAGGAAGATATTGAACTGCTGGTGCATTACTTTTTACATCTCCATACCCGTCGTCTGGGATCGGTTTACCCGGGTATTGCTCCCGATGTTGTTGAGTTACTGCGTAAGCATCGTTGGCCAGGAAACCTGCGAGAGTTAAGTAATTTGATGGAGTATCTGGTCAACGTCGTTCCTTCGGGCGAAGTCATCGACAGTACGCTACTACCACCAAATCTGGTTAATAACGGTACGGCGGAGCAAAGTGAGATGCCAGAAGCCAGCGAGGCACATTTGGCTCTTGATGATGCTGGCGGCACAGCGCTGGAGGAGATGGAAAAGCAGATGATTCGCGAAGCGCTCTCACGGCATAACAGTAAGAAGCAAGTCGCTGATGAGCTTGGTATTGGCATCGCCACGCTTTATCGTAAAATTAAGAAATATGAATTGTTAAGCGCATAGTCATCAAAAAATCCGGCCTGAATTCAGGCCGGATTGCGTTTTACTTCGTTTCTTCACAGTCCAGAACAGTATTCACAATCATTTGATATCCGGTACAGCGACACAGATTCCCGGCCAAGCCACGGCGAATTTCCGTAATGGTTAACGGTTTCTCTCGAGGTTTTGCCAGCATTGCCGTAGTGGCCATAATCAGCCCCGGCGTACAAAAACCACACTGTACAGCGCCAGATTTCGTATAAGCCTGTTGTACATGAGAAAGTTTGCCGCCTTTCGCTTCGCCTTCCAGCGTGCGGATCTGTTTTCCTTCAGCCCATGCGGCCAGGTATAAGCAGCTGTCTATCGCGGTTCCGTCAACCAGCACCGTACAGGCACCGCATTCACCAACGCAGCATCCTTGTTTGACACTAAGCAGCCCTTGTTCGCGGAGCAGTTCCGAAAGCGGCATACCTGGCGCGGTGTGAAGCTGAAAAGGCATATCGTTAATGATGCATTCAATAGTAATACTTTCGCTGTGATTCATTGCAATTTTCCCCCCGCCGCAGCGACGGCTTCGCTGATCACTTTTTTGGTCATCGTCTGAATGAGATGCAGACGGAACTCTTTACTTGCTCGCCATGAAGAACGCGGTGCGACATCCTGTAGGACAGATTCGCAGATGGCCTCCAGTGTTTGCTGGTTTAATGGCGCATTTTGTGCAGCCTGTTCGGCATGTTGGCAGCGAATCGGCGTTGGTGCGGCAACACCAAATGCCAGACGCAACTCGCTGAAGTAGCCGTTGTTCAATCGACAGTGAGCGGCACACCCGATTGTTGAAATATCCATCGCATCGCGCATGGCATATTTATAATGTGCGCTACCTGCGTGTTCTTTTGGCTGCGGAGGAAAATGAAACGCGACCAGAATTTCATCATGCTCAAGGGAAACCTTGCCTGGTCCGGTATGAAAACCATTAATCGAGACGAAACGAACCCCACGCGGTGAATGGATTTCCAGCTTCGCGTCATAAATCAGTGTTGGTGTTGCTGAATCTGCGCTGGTGGCGCCGTTGCAAATATTTCCGCCGTAGGTCGCGACGTTACGGATTTGCGGGCCGGCAATAGACGAAGCCGCAGCGCATAATGCCGGGAGATGATGTTGCGTTAACTGATTTTCTATTAACTGAGTAAAGGTCGTCGCAGAGCCGATGCGTAGTGCACCATCTTCCGCCAGCGTAATACCCCGAAGCTCCGCCAGATTGTGGATATCAACAATATGGCGATAGCGATCATTGTGGTGGTGGAGTTGAATCAGTACGTCAGTGCCACCGGCGAGCAGTTTGGCCTGCGGATTTTGAGCCAGCAGGTTGGTTGCATCGGCAACGGTCGTTGCGCGATGGTAAGAAGCAAAATCAAACATGATGTTATCCTCAAATCAATCCTGCCAGATGGAACTCTTCATATAACCGTTTTGGTGTCAGCGGCAGCGTATTGATTGCGACACCGGTAGCCATCTTCACCGCATTACGAATTGCAGCGGCAACAGGAATAATTGGCGGCTCACCCAGTGACTTATGTCCGTATGCAGATTGTGGTTCATTAATTTCGACAAACGCACTTTCCAGTTGTGGCAGATCCGGCATGGTCGGCATTTTGTAATCCAGTAAATTTGGATTACGCACCACGCCACTTTTCGCATCGATGATCATCTCTTCAAAAAGCGCCCAGCCGATGCCCATCCCCATCCCGCCGTGTACCTGACCTTCAGCCAGCAGCGGATTAAGAATATGGCCCGAATCATGAACGTTGAGGATGCGGTTGATGGTGACCTTACACAGCGCGATATCGACTGTCAGATCAACAAAGGTACAGCCAAACGCAGGTGGGTTCGTGGTGGTTTTGATCGAGCTTTCGGCAGAAAGTTGCCCGCCACGTTCAGGATGATAAAACGCATCCATTGCCAGGTCTTTTAACGACAGTAACGCCTCTTCCGGTCTTTCAACCAGTACGATATGGCCTTTTATCAGGGTTAGATTCATCGCCGACAGATGCAGCATTACTGCGGCGTGAGCGATGATTTTCTCTTTTAATAACAGTGCCGCACTGCGCAGCGCAGGTGCGGCTACATAGCTCTGACGTGAGGCAAATGCGCCTGGATCGAATGGCGTAATATCGGTATCTTGCGTCGAAATTACGCGTACATCACTGACCGGAACGCCCACGGTTTCAGCTACCATTTGCGAGAACACCGTGTCGGCACCCTGACCGATTTCCGTCGCGCCGCTCTGCACGTTGATGGTTCCATCCTGATTCATCAACAGGCGCGCGCCAGCGATTTCTACACCGACAGGCCAGGTGTTAGAGGTGTAGCTAAAACAGGCGACGCCAATGCCGCGGCGCAGATTGCCCTGCGGGTTCTGGCACTCTGCACGGCGTTTTTCCCATTCAAAGATTTCCCGTCCTTTTTCCAGGCACTCTGGCAATCCGGCACTGTAGATGCGTTTGCCTGTGAGTGGATTTGTATCGCCTTCGCGGGCGGCATTGCGTAAACGAATTTCAACCGGGTCAATGCCCAGCGCTTCAGCAGCGTCATCCAGCATAGATTCAACAGCAAAAACCACCTGCGGTGCGCCATAGCCACGCATCGCACCCGCTGAGGGTAGATTGGTATAGCAAGTCTTTGAGCTATAAGAATAGGCACAGCGCGGGTAGAGATAAGCAACTTTATTGCCGCCTGCAGAAGCGATGGAATGACCGTGTGAAGCGTAAGCGCCGGTGTTAGACAGAACATCCAGGCTATAGCCTTTTAGCGTACCATCGCGGTTGACGCCCATTTGTCCGTCAATGGTAAAAGCGTGGCGAGTGCGGGTCGCCAGAAAACATTCTTCGCGGCTTAGGGAAACTTTAACCGGAATGCCGCCGAGTTTACTGGTCAGAAATGCCGCCATCGGTTCTTCCAGTACATCTTGTTTATTACCAAAACCACCGCCGACAAAGGGCTTGATAACCCGCACGCACGACCAGGGAATATCCAGCGCCTGACCGACAACGCGGCGGACAATGTGCGGGATTTGGGTGCTGGAAACGATGGTAATTCGTGAATCGTCTTCCATCCACGCCAATGAGGTCACACTTTCCATATGACAATGTTGAATGACCGGCGTCTGATAATGCCCCTGCACCTGGTAATCGGCAGCGTCGATTGCTTGCTGGACATTACCTGTCGACATTGTGCTTTGTTTCAGTAAATTGCCACCGCTATGGATTGGCGCTGCGTCTTCTGCCAGTGCCGCTTCTGGCGTGGTAATGACGGGTAATTCCTGCCATTCGATGTGAACAAGTTGCGCTGCTTTTTCCGCTGTGAGTTCATCACGGGCCACGACAATAGCAACCGCATCGCCATGATGGCGGACGTGGCGTGTTAACAGGGCGCGATCGGCGGTATCGCGTTTATTCTCATCCAGAGTCCAGGCATGGCCCGCCGTGGCAAAGGAAATATCAGGAACATCTTCCCAGGTAAATACGGCCAGTACGCCTGGTAAACTTCTGGCTTGTTCATCGTTAATGCTCACCGCATAACCATGTGCAATTGGGCTACGTACATATTTCGCGTAACACATGCCCGCCATAACATAATCGTCAGTATATCGTGCCCGCCCGGTGACCTTCGCAATGGCATCGACGCGCATGCATGATTCACCTGTAGCGGTTGCTTCCCGCGCTTCCATAGAAATCCCCTTGATTTGAACATTTGGTTCTTATGGCAATGATTAAGTCTTTGCAGGCAAGAATTACGCCAGAAACGACTATAAACACGAGGGGAGAGGGGAAGTGTGATGTCGTTAAAAAAACGCTACGGATGATGCATTTTTATCAGCAAAGAAAGTGAGTGCAGTTTATCAATATGAGCGTGATAAAAATCATTGTGATAAATGAGTATTAGAGGTCAATCAGGATGGTTCCGATGTTTGCCAACGGTGCTAATTGATTCTTTAACAGTTATTGATTCGTACATGCCTGTTCCCACGCAATGGATTGGGGATCTGACGGGGGGCTGCTATGATATAGCGTCTTGTTTTTTAGCGAGGAAAGATTTTGAGCGCAGGACGCCTGAATAAAAAAACTCTGGGTATCGTGATGCTGTTATCGGTAGGGCTGCTTCTGGCTGGCTGCTCGGGTAGCAAATCATCAGATACAGGAACGTATTCCGGCTCCGTTTACACCGTGAAACGGGGGGATACGCTTTATCGTATTTCACGCACCACGGGAACCAGCGTAAAAGAGCTAGCCCGACTCAACGACATCTCCCCCCCCTATACCATAGAAATCGGCCAAAAGCTGAAACTGGGTGGGGCGAAAAAAAGTAGTAACGGCACGCGCAAATCCACCGGCAAATCGACGACAAAAACAGCGTCAGTGACACCGTCTTCGGCCGTTTCGAAATCTTCATGGCCGCCGGTTGGGCAACGTTGCTGGTTATGGCCAACGAGCGGAAAGGTTATTATGCCTTACTCAATGGCAGATGGCGGCAATAAAGGGATTGATATTGCGGCGGCACGCGGGACGCCAATATACGCTGCAGGTGCCGGGAAAGTGGTATATGTGGGTAATCAGCTGCGTGGTTACGGTAATCTTATAATGATTAAACACAGTGAAGATTACATTACTGCTTATGCCCATAACGACACGATGCTGGTGAACAATGGGCAAAGTGTTAAAGCCGGGCAAAAGATAGCGACTATGGGAAGTACTGATGCGGAATCCGTGCGGCTACATTTCCAGATTCGCTACCGTGCTACGGCAATAGATCCTTTGCGCTACTTGCCGCCTCAGGGTAGCAAGCCAAAGTGCTGATGGCGAATTAATCAGCAGTCAGTAGCAAGGCACTTGCTTAGGAGAGCGTAAGGTTTATAATGCCTTACGCATCTCGAAGCGGGCGTAGTTCAATGGTAGAACGAGAGCTTCCCAAGCTCTATACGAGGGTTCGATTCCCTTCGCCCGCTCCAGTTTCTTACTTTTTCTCTTTCTCAGTTTTTTCCGTAGTCATCGAATTCTTCCGTTATTGTTGATACGTTCACGTCAGATGTAGATAAATCCAATATCCCCTATAAAAATAGAGTGTATAGCTCAAAATATAGAGCGCTATTCTGCTTATGATATTTATTACAGATCAAGCGACCTCATATTGAGCATTAAAATCAGTAATGCTGTTAACTTTTGTCAATTGCTTCAATTTTTGAATGTTATTGATAATAACTAAATGATATTCTTTCTCTGTTCCGTGATAAGAGAACGCTTTTCTTTCATTGTGTGTTGTAGAAACATATACATCAATGCATTTTTTTATTATAGCGGCTTTATGTCTTTTGGGTTCAAGTAGCAGTGACTGGTCTATACAAGCGATAGCATCTTCAATTCTTTCGTTATATATATTTACCAGTGTCTTATAGTAATACAAGGAGGCTACATCTAATACTTGTGTTTGTGCATGGTCAAAAAAAATGCGTGATGCAGTCGTTTGTCCGGAAAGACCGGTTATCAGTCCCATAATTCCTAAAATATTCCCATCGAAAATATTTTTATCAGATACCTTATCTATAAAGGCCAATGCTTTTTGAGTTGCATGTTTAAGTTCGTATAGACCATGAAGTGCCATAGACATATGACACTCAGCCAACAGGCAGTAGCATTCATTGGTTATTGACTGAGCATTAGTTTTATTTTTAACACTTTCAAATATAGTTATTGCATTGGCAATGCTTTCAGGCGTGAATTCATTCAGTTCATTTTTCCCGGCAGACATTTCGGCTGATAAAATATTTTCATCAGAAGGTACGTGTCGGGACATAAAACCTGGTTCTACTTTAGTTTTCTTCATTGCCAGATATAAGTTACTAATTATAAAGTGTGAGATTTTTTGTATGTCATCTGCCTCAAGATGTGTGCTGGCAATAAGATAAAAACTTTTTGCATCGATTACTTCAATATATAAACTATTTGAAGCATCATATTTGCTGATTCTTCCTGTGACAAAATAATCGGGTTTGAACCTGGCCAGGAAGGCTGTCTGAGATTTATTATCTATGCAATACTGGGTTGCAGCCATTGGATATATATATAGATCATCGGTTTTTTTATTTGAGATTAGTTGTACAAGTTCCTGATTAAGTGCTAATGGATCCTGACTGCTGTGAGATATTGTAAATGGAAATAAAGCAATAGTGCTGCCTGGAACATTATCTTGATTTTCTTTTATCTTGAATACTTGCCCACTGAATCGATAACCTTTTCTATATATGGTTTCAATGCAACGGTTGTAGCCAATTCTTTCAAAAATACATCTTAATGAATAGATGCATCGTGTAAGGGATTCGTCACTTACAATTACATTTTTCCATACAGATTCGATGATCGCATCTTTGGATACAACATTTCCCGCCGATTCAAGCAATACAAATAATACACCGAGTTCTTTCGGCGGGATGTAAAATTCCTCATTCCCTTTTGTAAGAATGCCATCTTCTGTAAGTATGATTCCATCAGGGAAATGATATGAGAACTTATTTTCTAAATCCATTAGCTCACCTCTATTAAGTTTGTGGTTTTTGGCATCCTGCATGAGTAACAGATATAACTGATATTCATATATTTCATTTAATATTTCTTTTTACTAAATTCATCATGATTGTTTAAGTTAATTTATATTAGCTTGATGTGATTGTAATCTGAAATATTCTTAATTAATGATTTGTTAATCATGTAAGTATATAACTAATTGAAAAACATTGATAAAGTTATGATTATCACATTTCTTAATTTAATGTGATTGTTCATTTAAGATAAAATGATAGGCTGTGAGGAATAGTTATGCGTCGACTTACAATCTGGTGTGAAAGAATTATTGAAAGAGTAATTTTATGTATTAGCAACTATTATGTTTATGTGCTCTATTAAATATCTCTGTGCGAACCAGCGTTTATTTTTACACCATTATTGTCATAGTGGAGTGCGGAAGGGTTTTTTAATGACGGATGTAATTTGAATGGGGGAGGGGATTACCGCATAAACTGTCAGGGATGAAGATGGATATAAGAATATATAAAGATTATATTCCAATGCCTGAAATGTTACATTTGTTGTTTGAACTTTCAATTACAGATGCAGCATCAAGTTGTTTTGTTACCTTGCGCAATACATAATTGCTCTATTGCCAATGCTTAAAAGAAAATCATGATTGTTCTGTTTTTGAACATTATAGCTTATCATTTTTCCCGGAAATATATAAAAATCAGGCAGGAGTTGTGCAAGATTATCGTCTGAAATTTGATCGATAATATCAAATTTATTTATTTTGGTAGAGGTAAGATGCAAAGTGTCATAATTTTCGATCCACGTATATTCAATATCTCGGCGAAATGATTTATAAGTGTTCGTGTTTTGTTTCCAGGTACCGCTAAGTGCAACAGTTCCTGTCTTTTTATTTTTATTATACATAAAGTCAATAGTGAGATTAGCCCTCCCTTGGTCATTAAATATAATCCAATTGGCCGTGCATTTCTCATTGTATACTATTTGTTCTTTGGAATAATGATAGGCAATAAAAAAAATGAAGCCACTGAGAAAGCATAAAATAATAAACAGCGTTTTTTTATAACGAATCATGGTTAACTCCGCGATACGATAGAGTTAAACAGTCTGCAACTGTGTTATTACTATGGTTCTTTTTGCATGCCATAACAATCAATCCGGGAGATGACTTATCGAGAGGGAAATATAGCCAGGGGTATTTTTTACAATCAATTCCAGATCCTAATATACGGTTCTTATATTTATCGAGATCTTTCAACCCATCAATGCTATCTTCTGTAACATTGAAATTACAACCATTTATTTGTGCAACAGTTTTGTAATCTTTAAAGAATGATTTGGGTTGACTATTGTGCCAGAGAAAAAATGCGGTAAGCAAACCTACGGCAAATGCACTTAGCATGGGTAAATAATTTTTAGATAGCCTGACTATATTTCTGAGATAATTATCTGGATGAGCACTTGTCTCTTTAAACTCATCTTTAACGTTCAAGCATTGGGGAGATATGGTCTTTTGTGCATCTGCAGAAGGGATTACTACATGGTTTTCTATGTTTATATCATTACTGAGCTTAAAACCTTTTCTCGGCACGGTTGCAATAAGCGAATGGTTGGTTTCACCAACCGTGCGAAACCCGCGTCTGATAATCGATATATTTTGATATAACGTGTTGACCGGTACTCGCATGCCTTCTTCTTCCCAGACTCTGGAGAAAAAATCCTGTTGTGCAACCACATCAGGAAAGGCTTCAAGTAGCAGAGATAAGCACCTGCTTGCTGGCGTTGTCAGAACGGCGTTAAGCTCGGCGTCATGTACCGAAATTAATTTTCTGTGCTCTGGCCAGAACTCAATATTATCGTTAATAATCCAGTACATACGTCAATGAAACATAAAATTAAGTAAATTGAAATTATATAGTTTGATAAGTATATTAGTATTCATGGAATAAATATATATTAATTTTATATTTATCATGCAAACTATAATTATAGCATATCAATGCAACTTAAAATTCCATGTGAATTAACAAATTTAACACTCTTAACCGTTGTCTTTATGCCTTCTTCTCGCAATATCTTTTCATTTTTGCGGTAGCGCGTAAGGTGACATAATTAAATAAGCGCTCAAATAAACTGAATTAAAAGCTCATGTGATAAAATACGGGCATCTTTATAAGTGCCCGTATATACAATGCTTATTATTATCGACAGTTACGTTTCAGTGCTGAACGGAGTGTGAACGGATAAATAATTCGTTTATTTTACCACCCATCCTTTTTTCAATTCTTTGCTTGTAGGCGTAGATGCTACGGATATCCATATCAAGAACCTCTGCAATCTGATATGGATTATAACCAGAAACCATATGTCCCATAATGGTGAATTCCATTTGAGTTAACGTATTGCCTCTGGTAAATGACAAATAACGACCAATGAATAGTTGCCTGATCTTTTCGTTAGCAATATCCAGGCCATCATCATTATATATAATGGCTGATATCGCGGAGTTGTGTTTCCTCCAGTAATTAGCAAGAGATTGCATATTTCGATCGCTTACTAACACTATTCCCATCTCAGTACTCGTAAGATAGTCGATCCAGTCACTCTCTAAAAAAAGGCGTAAAAAGCTTACTGAAAAATCTACAAAAATATATCCGCTTAATCGAGCGTTGTGGTTTTTACTTAATATACCTTCAACCACGCCACGATTAAAATACGAACTCTCTTCGGGCCACATACAAAAACATGCATTTGCACAATACTGCAAACGTGGTGACTTTTCTGGCATTATTTGGCAATGCATTGAGCAACTATTGCATGTAAGACTTTTATAGCGACTACAAAGCCTCATGTTAATAACCTCCCTATTCATAGATAATTGCATAATTTCATTGGTTATTGATGATGTCAATACACTCTGATTTAGTAAGCTTTTTATGAAAAATTGTGTTTAATCCGTATTTGTCATTATTCTTAATGGTATATTTAAGCGTGCATCATTAAGCTTTAAATGTGATTGGATTTCACTCAGTTAATCATATTGGCCTTATTGCAAATCAGACAAGTGCCTAATGTATTAAGAATATCTATACTGCAAATTGTTTTCGAATGACCAGAAGATATCTTGTAAATCTAAGTGATGCATCTTAAATAGTCTTAATTAAGATGTTCAGATTTTTATTTAGGATAACAGTTTGATAATGCTCGTTTAAGTTATGGAGCGTTTGGGGAGTGTGAACAAAGCAAGATGTGCATTGTAAGAATTGGAATGGTTCAAAATAGTGGTTATTTTGAACCATTCACATCAGTGATTAGCTAAAGAACATTACCGATACGCACAGGATACCGACGATCAACGTAATTAGATTTCCGATGGAACGCCAGGGCTTAAGTGCCGGGATGAGATATGTTGACAGCGTTGGCATGATAAAAAGAATCATGGCAATAAGTGGACCACTGATCGCATAAATCATCGAAATTGCATTAGGGTTGATGCAGCAAACGATGAAAGTAATCAGTGATACTAACATAATTGACAGCGCACGGTTAAATGCACGGCTTTTTTTAACCCCTGCCTGCTGTAGCGTTGTTTTGACTAATTCCGTTGCACCTTCAATAACACCAAAGTAGGTACCTAAAAATGATTTAGACATTGCTACAACCGCGACAATTATTCCCGAAATCGACAACCATGTAGGGGCATTTGGCAGCATAGAAAGTGCCGATAAAATGGTAACACCCTCTTCTTTAGCTGTTTCAATATAAGATGGTGGTATTGATAACAGGCAGCTAAAGACGAAGAAAAGCACGCTCACACAAATGATGAGATAAGCGATTTTCATAATTTTTTTGCATTTATCCATAGCGTGTTCGCCATATTTTTCACGTCTATCAATAGCAAACGTAGAAATAATGGGCGTATGGCTAAAGGCGAAAACCATCACGGGAATCGATATCCATATCTGGTGAAGGGTATTCTGATTGAACTCTACTTGGGTAGTTAATAGAGCTGGTTGCCAGCTACCGACGAGGTAGAAAGAAAGAAATAAGAAATAGGCAATTAGTGGAAACACCAAAAATCCCATTACCCGAATTGTGGCATGGCGCCCCATCAGAAAAATGAGATTCAGAATTAACACAACACCCAGACTCACCAGCATACGAATGCGCAGGTCGATGACCATATGCTTTGCCAGCTGTTCTGTCAGCGAATTGGTGATCGCCACTGCATATATCAACACGACGACAAAAAAAGCAATGAAGTAAAGAGTGGTAATCAGATTGCCGATCTTCTTGCCATAGTAATGAGTTACTGCGCCAGTAATCCCTTCGCCTGCGGATGTTTTTGAAGAAAGGATGAACTGGCACAGGGCCTTATGTGGCCAATATGTTAAAGGCCATGCGACCAGTGCTGTAATAAACAGGACTACCGCTCCCGCTGAACCTAGCTGAATAGGGAGAAAGAGCGTGCCTGCGCCAACGGCTGTGCCGTACAGTGCGAAGCTCCAGAGAGTTTCTTCTTTTGACCAAATTTTAGACATTATTTGAACGTATCATCTACAAATTAAGAAAAATGGAGGGCAATTTACCATAAACCAGGTCAAATATGGGAGATTAACGCTATATCACCTCATGGATTCATAGGTTAGTAGATGCAAACCTTGCGTGCCAGTTGGGTATCCATCCCTCATTCCGGTGAATTTCCTTTGTGATAAAAATCACTATTCTTAAACATTTAAAATAATTTTTATTAACAATCATTTACTATTGCGCTGTTAATCTGTGCGAGGTTGTGATGAAAGACGTTGTGATTGTCGGTGCGTTACGAACACCTATCGGCTGCTTTCGTGGGGCGTTGGCTGGCCATTCTGCCGTAGAACTTGGTAGCCTGGTCGTGAAAGCGTTATTAGAACGCACTGGCGTTGCTGCACATGCGGTGGATGAAGTGATTCTGGGGCAGGTTCTGACCGCAGGGGCTGGGCAGAATCCAGCACGGCAATCGGCCATTAAAGGTGGTCTACCCAACAGTGTTTCGGCAATTACGATTAATGATGTTTGTGGTTCCGGGTTAAAAGCACTGCATCTTGCCACACAAGCGATCCAGTGTGGCGAGGCTGATATTGTCATCGCCGGTGGTCAGGAAAACATGAGTCGCGCACCACATGTCCTGACTGATAGCCGCACCGGAGCACAGCTTGGCGATAGCCAACTGGTTGATAGTCTGGTGCATGATGGCTTATGGGACGCGTTCAATGATTACCATATTGGTGTCACTGCCGAAAATCTGGCGCGTGAATATGGTATCAGCCGTCAATTACAAGATGCCTATGCACTTAGTTCACAACAAAAAGCGCGGGCGGCCATTGACGCTGGACGATTCAACGATGAGATTGTCCCGGTGAGAACGCAAAACAATGGGCAGCTGCTGATTGTTGATACCGATGAACAGCCGCGTACGGATGCCAGTGCAGAAGGGCTGGCTAGCTTAAACCCATCATTTGATAGCCACGGTTCTGTTACTGCGGGTAATGCTTCATCTATTAATGATGGTGCTGCTGCAGTAATGATGATGAGCGAAGCCAAAGCGCGAGCATTGAATTTACCCGTGCTGGCACGTATTCGCGCCTTTGCCAGTGTTGGTGTCGATCCTGCGCTGATGGGGATTGCTCCGGTATATGCGACTCGCCGTTGCCTTGAGCGTGTGGGCTGGCAGCTTTCTGATGTCGATCTTATTGAGGCTAATGAAGCGTTTGCCGCGCAGGCGCTTTCTGTTGGCAAAATGCTCGAATGGGATGAACGTAGGGTCAATGTTAACGGTGGCGCAATTGCGTTGGGTCACCCGATTGGCGCATCCGGTTGCCGTATTCTGGTTTCTTTGGTCCATGAAATGGTAAAACGCAACGCGCGTAAAGGGCTGGCTACACTTTGTATTGGCGGTGGTCAGGGCGTGGCGCTAACTATTGAACGTGACGACCCGATCTAAATTCCTTTCTATTCGTTAAACATCTGCCGCCATCAAGCCATTTCATGATGATGGTTGGCACGTCTGCGCGCATACCCCATAGACGCTGAGTTTTTCCTTCACCTGACTTATTCGTGATCGACGCGACACTTTTCTCAATCCCTTATCTAAAAATGAAACAATGTTTTATTTTTGATTGAAAAGCGCACTGTGCAGGCATATCATCCTTTAAAGAATAAAACGAAACGATGTTTCACAATCGTTGTAATTTTACAGTTCAATGATTATCGGAGGTTGATGTGGACGTAAGACAGAGCATCCACAGTGCGCATGCAAAAACGCTGGATACACAGGGGCTGCGCAATGAATTTTTGGTTGAAAAGGTATTCGTCGCGGATGAGTACACGATGGTTTACAGCCACATTGACCGCATTATTGTTGGCGGCATTATGCCGGTAGCAAAAACGGTTTCTGTTGGCGGGGAAGTTGGAAAACAACTGGGCGTGAGCTACTTCCTGGAGCGTCGCGAGCTGGGCGTTATTAATATTGGCGGCGCTGGTACGATTACCGTCGATGGTCAATGCTACGAAATCGGTCACCGCGACGCTCTCTATGTTGGCAAAGGTGCAAAAGAAGTGGTCTTTGCCAGTATTGATAGTGCCACTCCGGCGAAGTTTTATTACAACTGCGCACCTGCTCATACGACGTATCCCACTAAAAAAGTGACCCCGGCTGAAGTCGCTCCGGTTACGCTGGGCGATAACATCACCAGTAATCGTCGCACAATTAATAAATATTTTGTGCCAGATGTGCTGGAAACCTGCCAGTTGAGCATGGGGCTAACGGAGCTGGCTCCGGGAAACCTGTGGAATACCATGCCATGCCACACCCACGAGCGTCGGATGGAAGTTTACTTCTATTTCAACATGGATGATGACGCCTGCGTTTTCCACATGATGGGGCAACCGCAAGAAACGCGTCATATTGTGATGCATAACGAGCAGGCAGTCATTTCCCCGAGTTGGTCTATCCACTCCGGCGTAGGGACCAAAGCTTATACCTTTATCTGGGGCATGGTCGGTGAAAACCAGGTCTTCGATGATATGGACCATGTTGCCGTTAAAGACCTGCGCTAGTTGCGGGCAAAATGAATAAGGTATTGTTATGATTTTAAAAGAATTTTCTCTTGATGGTAAAGTCGCGGTAGTCACTGGTTGTGACACTGGACTGGGGCAGGGGATGGCGCTGGGACTGGCGCAAGCGGGCTGTGATATCGTCGGCATTAATATCGTTGAACCGACAGAAACCATCGAACAGGTCACGGCGCTGGGGCGTCGCTTTTTAAGCCTGAACGCCGATCTACGTCAGATTGATGGCATTCCTGCACTGCTGGATCGTGCAGTAGCAGAGTTCGGCCATATTGATATCCTGGTCAATAACGCCGGATTGATTCGCCGTGAAGATGCACTCGATTTCAGTGAAAAAGACTGGGACGATGTGATGAACCTGAACATCAAAAGTGTATTCTTCATGTCTCAGGCGGCGGCGAAACACTTCATCGCACAGGGCAACGGTGGCAAGATTATCAATATCGCGTCCATGCTCTCATTCCAGGGCGGGATCCGCGTACCTTCGTATACCGCATCAAAAAGCGGCGTGATGGGCGTGACCCGTCTGATGGCGAACGAATGGGCAAAACATAACATCAACGTTAATGCGATTGCTCCGGGCTATATGGCGACCAACAATACCCAACAACTGCGGGCTGATGAACAGCGTAGTGCGGAAATTCTTGACCGCATCCCGGCAGGGCGTTGGGGATTGCCGAGCGATCTAATGGGGCCGGTGGTATTCCTTGCCTCGAGTGCTTCAGACTATGTGAATGGTTATACCATCGCCGTAGATGGCGGCTGGCTGGCGCGTTAAGTTATTCAATTTACTTTTATGGCCCTGCCGTATGGCAGGGTTTTTTATACCTGCAGATCATCATAATCCATATCTCGGTTATGAAATAATCCATATCAATTATCAATTAATAAATTTTATGAGTTTTATCTGCTTTAAAATTATGTAGTTAATAATAACGTCAATAATTTTACTTAATTTGAAAATTGGAATGTCCATCACATAACCGCATGTCGTAGCAATTTAATCCATATTTATGCTAATTCCGACCTGACACCTGTATGAGTTGTTCACGTATTTTTTCACTATGTCTTATTCTCTGCTGGCAGGAAAAAATGGTGACTATCAATACGGAATCTGCTTTAACGCCGCGTCCTCTGCGAGATACGCGTCGTATGAATATGTTTGTTTCGGTAGCTGCTGCGGTCGCAGGATTGTTATTTGGTCTTGATATCGGGGTTATCGCCGGAGCGTTGCCGTTCATTACCGATCACTTTGTGCTAACCAGTCGATTACAGGAATGGGTGGTCAGTAGCATGATGCTCGGCGCGGCAATTGGTGCACTGTTCAATGGTTGGCTGTCGTTCCGCCTGGGGCGTAAATACAGTCTGATGGCAGGGGCTATCCTGTTTGTGCTCGGTTCGATAGGGTCGGCTTTTGCGACCAGCGTAGAAATGTTAATCGCCGCTCGTGTGGTGCTTGGTATTGCCGTGGGGATTGCTTCTTATACAGCTCCACTGTACCTCTCTGAAATGGCGAGTGAAAACGTACGTGGCAAGATGATCAGTATGTACCAGTTGATGGTAACGCTGGGCATCGTGCTGGCGTTTTTATCCGACACGGCATTCAGCTATAGCGGTAACTGGCGTGCAATGTTAGGTGTTCTTGCCTTACCGGCAGTCCTGCTGATTATTCTGGTTGTTTTCCTGCCAAATAGCCCGCGCTGGCTGGCGGAGAAAGGGCGTCATATCGAGGCGGAAGAAGTGCTGCGTATGCTGCGCGATACATCAGAAAAAGCGCGAGAAGAACTTAACGAAATTCGTGAAAGCCTGAAATTAAAACAGGGCGGTTGGGCGCTGTTTAAAATCAACCGTAACGTCCGTCGCGCGGTATTCCTCGGTATGTTGTTGCAGGCGATGCAACAATTTACCGGTATGAACATCATCATGTACTACGCGCCGCGCATCTTCAAAATGGCGGGCTTTACGACGACCGAACAGCAGATGATTGCGACTCTGGTCGTGGGGCTAACCTTTATGTTTGCTACTTTTATTGCGGTGTTTACGGTAGATAAAGCCGGGCGTAAGCCGGCACTGAAAATTGGTTTCAGCGTGATGGCGTTAGGCACTCTGGTGCTGGGCTATTGCCTGATGCAGTTTGATAACGGTACGGCTTCCAGTGGTTTGTCCTGGCTCTCTGTTGGCATGACGATGATGTGTATTGCCGGTTATGCGATGAGCGCCGCGCCAGTGGTGTGGATCCTGTGCTCTGAAATTCAGCCGCTGAAATGCCGCGATTTTGGTATTACCTGTTCGACCACCACGAACTGGGTGTCGAACATGATTATCGGCGCGACTTTCCTGACGCTGCTCGACAGCATTGGTGCTGCCGGTACGTTCTGGCTCTACACCGCGCTGAACATTGCGTTTGTGGGTATTACCTTCTGGCTCATTCCGGAAACCAAAAATGTCACGCTGGAGCATATCGAACGCAAACTGATGGCAGGCGAGAAATTGAGAAATATCGGCATCTGATGTCTCTGGCCGGATGTGCTGTACATCCGGTCTTTTTTTCGCTAATAGAGATCGGGGGCCAGGCCGTTGAGTTCCTTATTCAGCCTTGCTGCATTAACTTACAAGTCAGGAGAAAGGAATGAAAACAATTGGTCTGCTAGGGGGGATGAGCTGGGAATCCACTATTCCTTACTATCGTCTGATAAATGAAGGCATTAAACAGCGACTTGGTGGGCTTCACTCTGCGCAAGTGCTGCTACATAGCGTTGATTTTCATGAAATAGAAGAGTGTCAACGTTGCGGGGAGTGGGATAAAGCAGGAGAAATTCTGGCTGAAGCGGCACTTGGCTTACAGCGGGCGGGGGCTGAAGGCATTGTGTTATGTACCAATACGATGCACAAAGTAGCGGATGCTATCGAATCCCGTTGTTCACTGCCTTTCTTACATATTGCGGATGCCACTGGACGTGCAATTACCCGTGCCGGAATAACTCGTGTGGCGCTGCTGGGGACACGCTACACCATGGAACAGGATTTTTATCGTGGGCGACTGGCGGCGCAATTTTCCATCGACTGTCTGATCCCTGAAGCGGATGAACGGGCGAAAATTAACCAGATTATTTTTGAAGAACTGTGTCTGGGGCATTTTAGCGAAACATCACGCACTTATTATGTGCAAGTGATTGCTCGCCTCGCAGAACAGGGCGCGCAGGGTGTCATTTTTGGCTGTACGGAAATTGGTTTGCTGGTGCCAGAAGAGCGCAGTGTTCTGCCTGTGTTTGATACTGCGGCTATTCATGCCGAGGATGCAGTAGCCTTTATGCTGTCGTAATTCACTACAAAATAGCCTCAAGAGCGGCAACCAGTTTTGGTAAACCGGTTTGTAAATGCTTGCTGAATGCCTGCACCAGTGCTGATGACGGACGATGTAGAGGGCGAATCAGGCTGACGGTGAAGGGAACCGCAATACTGAACCGCCGCACCACTAACCCACTTGCCGCATAATCCAGAGCGGTGAGTGGGTTAACTACCGAAACTCCCGCTCCCGCCCGTACCATCGCGCAAACTGACGCGGCGCTATGGGTTTCTACTATCATGCGTCGTTTAACCTGATTCTCACTAAACAACTGATCCAACAGCTGGCGATAGCTGTCAGTGCGGGAAAGGCTGATGTAGTTCTCACCGTGAAAATCTTCCGGTGTTAATACCTTTTTTGCCGCCAGCGGATGGCCCGGCGGTAAAACACACACTTCATCTAAAGACAGTAATTCGGTACGTTCCGTACCCGCAGGCGTATGCAGCGTTTCAGTGAGTCCTAGATCATGACGCTGTGCCGAAAGCCACTCTTCAAGTAGCGGTGATTCCTGCGGGACAATGTTTAAGCTGACTTCAGGATAACGGGCCAGAAACGGTTGTAGCAGCGGCGGCAAAAAAGACTGCGAAAAGACCGGCAGGCAGGCAATAGACAGTTCTCCCTGGCGAAACTCGCGCAGACTTTCGGCGGCGCTGACGATGCGATCCAGCCCGTACCAGGAGCGCTGCACCTCTTCAAACAGACGCAGCCCTTGAATGGTAGGGTGTAATCGACCGCGTACGCGTTCAAACAGTTTCAACCCGATCACCTTTTCAAAGCGCGCCAGTTCGCGGCTGACGGTTGGCTGTGAAGTATGCAGCAGTTGTGCCGCCTCAGTCAGGCTGCCGGCGGTCATAACCGCATGAAAAATTTCAATATGACGTAAGTTAACGGCGGCCATTAGCATTCTCTCGCAATCCGGTAATCCATATCATTTTTGCATAGACTCGACATAAATCGATATTTTTTATTCTTTTTATGATGTGGCGTAATCATAAAAAAGCACTTATCTGGAGTTTGTTATGCCACATTCATTGTTCAGCACCGATACCGATCTCACCGCCGAAAATCTACTACGTTTGCCCTCAGAATTTGGCTGCCCGGTGTGGGTTTACGATGCGCAAATTATTCGTCGGCAGATTGCAGCGCTGAAACAGTTTGATGTGGTGCGATTCGCGCAGAAAGCCTGTTCCAATATTCATATTTTGCGCTTAATGCGTGAGCAGGGTGTGAAAGTGGATTCTGTCTCATTGGGGGAAATCGAGCGTGCGCTGGCGGCGGGATATAATCCGCAAACGCATCCCGATGACATCGTCTTTACCGCGGATGTTATCGATCAGGCAACGCTTGAGCGCGTCAGTGAATTGCAAATTCCGGTGAATGCGGGGTCTGTTGATATGCTCGATCAACTGGGTCAGGTTTCGCCAGGACATCGGGTATGGCTGCGCGTTAACCCGGGGTTTGGTCACGGACACAGCCAAAAAACCAATACCGGTGGCGAAAACAGCAAGCACGGCATCTGGTATACCGATCTTCCGGCCGCGCTGGAAGTCATACAACGTCATCATATGCAATTGGTTGGCATTCACATGCACATCGGTTCTGGTGTTGATTATGCGCATCTGGAGCAGGTGTGTGGCGCGATGGTGCATCAGGTCATCGAATTCGGTCAGGATTTACAGGCTATTTCTGCGGGGGGCGGGCTTTCTGTTCCGTATCAGCAGGGAGAAGAGGCGGTTGATACTGAACATTATTATGGTCTGTGGCATGCCGCGCGTGAGCAAATCGCCCGCCATCTCGGTCACCCTGTGAAACTGGAAATCGAACCGGGTCGCTTCCTGGTAGCGCAGTCTGGTGTGTTAATTACCCAGGTGCGGAGCGTCAAACAAATGGGGAGCCGCCACTTTGTGCTGGTTGACGCTGGATTTAACGATCTGATGCGCCCGGCAATGTATGGCAGTTATCACCATATTAGCGCGTTGGCGGCTGATGGTCGCTCTCTTGAACATGCGCCAACGGTGGAAACCGTTGTCGCAGGGCCATTATGTGAATCGGGCGATGTCTTTACCCAGCAGGAAGGGGGGAATGTTGAAACCCGTGCCTTACCGGAAGTGAAGGCTGGCGATTATCTGGTGCTGCATGATACCGGTGCATATGGTGCGTCAATGTCATCTAACTACAATAGTCGCCCACTGTTGCCAGAAGTTCTGTTTGATAATGGTCAGGCGCGGTTGATTCGCCGCCGCCAGACCATTGAGGAATTACTGGCGCTCGAGTTGCTTTAATCGCGGCTAGTCGCTGGCTGCGTTATGACTTGCATCCAGCGACGGTGTTGAAACTGAATGGCGACGTACCAGCGTAGGACTAAAAACGTTGGTGATTTCTGGCAGTGGGCGATTATCCGCCAGCGCCAATGCCAGTTCTGCAGCCTGGGTCGCCATTGTCACTATTGGGTAACGGACCGTGGTCAGCCGTGGGCGTACATAACGTGACACCAGCACATCATCAAAACCAATCAGCGAAATTTCACCTGGTACATCAATCCCATTGTCATTGAGCACGCCCATCGCGCCTGCCGCCATTGAGTCGTTATAACAAGCCACGGCGGTGAAATTTCTGCCTCTTCCCAACAGTTCTGTCATCGCCTGCTCGCCACCGCTTTCGTCCGGTTCGCCGAAAGTCACCAGCCGATCATTAGCCGGAATACCGCTTTCGGCAAGGGCATCGTAATACCCTCGCAGACGATCTTCGGCATCAGAAATAGAGTGGTTAGAGCAGAGATAACCAATGCGTGTATGACCCTGCTGAATTAAATGGCGTGTCGCCAGCCAGGCACCGTAGCGATCGTCCAGAGCGATACAACGACTCTCAAAACCCGGAAGGATCCGGTTGATTAACACCATGCCGGGTATTTGCTTCATCAATGAGGACAAATCGGCATCCGGGATCATTTTGGCATGGACGACCAGCGCGGCGCAGCGATGGCGAATCAACTGCTCAATGGCCTGGCGCTCTTTTTGTTCGTTGTGGTAACCGTTGCCAATTAATAAGAAATTACCGGTATGGTAAGCCACCTGTTCGACCGCTTTCACCATTGCACCGAAAAACGGATCGGAAACATCACCAACGACCAGGCCAACCGTTTCAGTGGTCTGTTGCGCCAACGCGCGGGCGTTAGCGTTCGGGTGATAACTCAGAGATTCCATTGCGCTATGCACAGCCAGACGAGAAGCTTCGCTGGCTTTTGGAGAGTTATTAATGACGCGGGAAACGGTGGCGACTGAAACGCCTGCCAGTCGGGCTACATCCTTAATGGTCGCCATGAAAATACCTTTGTGGGTAAACGCTTACATTCTGCCAGTGTTACGGAAAACGCCCGTTGGTTCAAGGGGCGTTGTGATTTCAGCGTGGGAAGTGTGCGCGAAACGAGAATAAGTAAGGAAAAAAAGAGATTGCAAACCTTTGGTTACACTTTGCGAAACGCTGTTGCGATTGACTGCTGGTGGCATTTGTCTACAGGTTGATAAAGTGGTGATCCCAGAGGTATTGATAGGTGAAGTCAACTTCGGGTTGAGCACATGAATTACACCAGCCTGCGCAGATGCGCAGGTTTTTTTTGCCTGTCGCAAATCTGTAACAGTAACCGACAATTTACACACCTCGTTGCATTTCCCTTCATTCCTTTGCTTTTTCTCGCTGGCGAAGCGTCGTCGTGCGGACCACAATCAAGATCCCAGAGGTATTGATTGGTGAGATTATTCGGTACGCTCTTCGTACCCTGTCTCTTGCACCAACCTGCGCGGATGCGCAGGTTTTTTTTCGCACCGACTTTACTGTCGCTCGAGCTCTTCATCTCGTGTAATCTCACCGCATTCGCATTTAATGAATAATGAGCAAAGGGAGTTGAAATGCTTTTTAGCTTTTTTCGAAATTTGTGCCTTGCTCTGTACCGCGTTCGCGTGACAGGTGACACCCAGACGCTGAAGGGCGAGCGCGTTCTTATCACGCCCAATCACGTCTCTTTTATTGATGGCATTCTGTTGGCGCTATTTTTACCCGTTCGCCCAGTGTTTGCTGTTTACACCTCCATCAGCCAGCAGTGGTATATGCGTTGGTTGAAATCATTTATCGACTTCGTTCCTCTCGATCCGACACAGCCGATGGCAATCAAACATCTGGTTCGTTTGGTGGAACAAGGCCGTCCGGTCGTGATTTTCCCGGAGGGGCGCATCACGACCACCGGTTCGCTGATGAAAATTTACGATGGCGCCGGTTTTGTGGCGGCGAAGTCAGGCGCGACGGTTATTCCGGTGCGAATTGAAGGGGCGGAGCTTACGCATTTCAGTCGCCTGAAAGGTCTGGTTAAACGGCGCTTGTTCCCGCAAATTCATCTGCATATTTTGCCTCCCACGCAGGTGCCGATGCCAGATGCGCCGCGCGCCCGTGACCGCCGTAAAATCGCGGGGGAAATGCTGCACCAAATTATGATGGAAGCGCGTATGGCGGTACGCCCACGTGAAACGCTGTACGAATCACTACTGAGCGCAATGTACCGTTTTGGGGCCAGGAAAAAGTGTGTCGAAGACGTCAACTTTACCCCAGATACCTATCGCAAGTTGCTCACTAAAACACTGTTTGTTGGTCGCATCCTCGAAAAATATAGCGTTGAAGGGGAAAGAATCGGCTTAATGCTGCCCAATGCAGGCATCAGTGCGGCAGTGATTTTTGGGGCCATCGCCCGTCGCCGTATTCCGGCAATGATGAACTACACCGCCGGGGTAAAAGGGCTGACCAGCGCCATTACGGCGGCTGAAATCAAAACTATCTTCACTTCTCGCCAGTTCCTCGACAAAGGCAAACTCTGGCATCTGCCGGAGCAGCTGACTCAGGTACGCTGGGTGTATCTGGAAGATTTAAAAGCGGATGTCACCACTGCCGACAAAGTGTGGATCTTCGCCCATCTGTTGATGCCGCGTCTGGCACAGGTAAAACAGCAACCAGAAGAAGAGGCGCTGATCCTCTTTACCTCCGGTTCTGAAGGCCATCCGAAAGGCGTCGTCCATAGCCATAAAAGCATTCTGGCGAACGTCGAGCAGATTAAAACGATTGCCGATTTCACCACCAACGATCGCTTTATGTCGGCGTTACCGTTGTTTCACTCCTTTGGTTTAACTGTTGGCTTGTTTACGCCCCTGCTGACGGGCGCTGAAGTCTTCCTTTACCCCAGTCCATTGCATTACCGCATTGTGCCTGAACTGGTGTACGACCGCAGTTGTACGGTGCTTTTCGGTACTTCGACCTTCCTTGGTCATTACGCGCGCTTCGCCAACCCGTATGACTTCTATCGTCTACGCTATGTGGTGGCTGGCGCGGAGAAACTACAAGAAAGCACCAAACGACTTTGGCAGGATAAATTTGGCCTGCGTATTCTTGAAGGCTACGGCGTGACTGAATGCGCGCCAGTGGTGTCCATCAACGTACCGATGGCAGCGAAACCCGGCACCGTCGGGCGTATTTTGCCGGGGATGGATGCACGTCTGCTGGCGGTTCCGGGTATTGAAGAAGGTGGTCGCCTGCAACTAAAAGGGCCGAACATAATGAACGGCTACCTGCGGGTGGAGAAACCAGGCGTGCTGGAAGTGCCAACGGCTGAGAACATACTCGGTGAGATGGAGCGCGGCTGGTATGACACTGGCGATATCGTGCGTTTTGATGAACAGGGATTTGTGCAGATTCAGGGGCGGGCAAAACGCTTCGCCAAAATTGCCGGAGAGATGGTTTCACTGGAAATGGTGGAACAACTGGCACTTGGTGTTTCGCCAGATAAAGTCCATGCCACCGCGATTAAGAGCGACGCCAGTAAAGGCGAGGCGCTGGTATTGTTCACTACAGACAGCGAACTGACGCGCGATAAACTACAGCAATACGCCCGCGAGCACGGCGTACCGGAACTTGCCGTACCGCGTGATATTCGCTATCTGAAGCAGATGCCATTACTGGGCAGCGGCAAGCCTGACTTTGTCACGTTGAAAAGTTGGGTAGACGAAGCGGAAAAACACGATGAGTGAGTCAGTGCACACTAACACTTCGCTATGGTCGAAGGGAATGAAAGCAGTTATTGCCGCGCAGTTTCTCTCTGCGTTTGGCGATAACGCGCTGCTGTTTGCCACTCTGGCGCTACTGAAAGCTCAGTTCTACCCGGACTGGAGTCAGCCAATCCTGCAAATGGTGTTTGTGGGCGCTTACATTCTTTTTGCGCCATTTGTCGGTCAAGTGGCGGATAGCTTTGCGAAAGGCCGGGTAATGATGTTTGCCAACGGCCTTAAGTTGCTGGGGGCTGCCAGTATCTGTTTTGGCATTAATCCGTTTCTTGGTTATACGCTGGTGGGCGTCGGTGCAGCGGCTTATTCTCCGGCGAAATACGGTATTCTTGGCGAGTTAACAACCGGTAATCAGTTAGTGAAGGCTAACGGCTTGATGGAAGCCTCCACTATTGCGGCGATTTTGCTCGGCTCCGTAGCCGGTGGCGTGCTGGCGGACTGGCATGTTCTTGCCGCGCTGGCGGCCTGTGCGCTGGCTTATGCTGGCGCGGTAGCGGCAAATCTCTACATTCCAAAACTGGCGGCGGCGCGTCCGGGACAGTCGTGGAATCTTATCAACATGGCCCGCAGCTTTATCTCTGCTTGCGCCGTATTATGGCACAACGGTGAAACACGATTTTCGCTGGTGGGAACCAGTTTATTCTGGGGCGCGGGTGTCACGTTGCGTTTTCTGTTGGTGCTGTGGGTGCCGGTGGCGCTGGGCATTACCGATAACGCGACCCCGACCTACCTCAACGCGATGGTAGCGATTGGCATCGTGGTTGGTGCGGGGGCGGCAGCAAAACTGGTCACCCTGGAAACCGTATCACGCTGCATGCCAGCCGGCATTTTGATTGGCGTGGTGGTGCTGATTTTCTCCCTGCAACACGAACTTCTGCCAGCCTATGCCTTGTTGATGTTGATTGGCGTACTTGGAGGCTTTTTTGTGGTACCGCTCAATGCATTATTACAGGAGCGAGGCAAAAAAAGCGTCGGGGCGGGGAATGCGATTGCAGTACAGAATCTCGGCGAAAACAGCGCCATGCTGCTGATGTTGGGAATTTACTCGCTGGCAGTAATGGTAGGCATCCCAGTCGTGCCCATAGGCATTGGCTTTGGTGCGCTGTTTGCGCTGGCAATAACGGCGCTGTGGATCTGGCAACGCCGTCATTAATCTTTTGCCAGATGGCACATTCAGCCATCTGGCGAAGGTCACATTCCCGAAGGGTGCATACCTTTCGGATACTTCACGCTGTAAGAGAATGGCAGACTCACGTTCTCTTTGCCTGACAGTTTCAGCGTCCAGGTCAGTTCACCCGTTTTTGCATCAAACTGCGCCTGCCCGTACTGCATTTTTTCTACCGTAATATCACTATTAGCACTGACTGGGATCTGGTCGAGCAGAGTAATATCCACCGCTTCGCCGTAGCTGTTCTTCACATTAAGGGTGTAACTGAAGTTACGTATTGCGCTGTCATTAAAGATAGATAACGCATTCTCTTTTTTGAGTGCGGCTTTACGCTGAATAATCAACTTAGGATCGCGGTTAAGCTGAATATCCAGCGACTTGCCATCTTCCGGCGGCTGTAAATAACCCACGCCGGTACGGTTATTGCCAAAGAAGATCTGACTTTCGCCGGGGATTAAATTTAACTGTTCCCACTCTTTAATTTGTACCTGGAGCCAGGCGTCATTACTGATCTTTGGAATAGCAAAGAAGCGATATTTACCGTTGACCGACTCTTCCTTAATGACCACCGTGCGCGCGGTATTATCGCTGTCGATTTGCCACGGTAGCGAAAGTGCATAGCGAACATTTTGCGCGGTAAAACTTTCTGGTTGCGGTGAAACGGGCGCTGCCGATGCCGCATACATGCGCCCGGCTCGTTGCTCCCTTGTTTTTTGCATCTCTGCCCCCAGGGCTTTCTGCAATTCTGAGACATCCTGGTCAGACGAATTTTCCGAACGCTGTTTCATCACAGGTGATTCTGAAAGCGAGCCGTTTACACCTCCATACTCCGGAACATCCACATACTGGGGTTCCAGTTGCGGCAAGGTGAGGTGAGTATCAGGTTCATTGGTCGAGAGCACGAGATTAACGTTTTTCCATGTAAGCCCGGTGTACTGGCGAATATTAGCCTTGTAAACCAGACGCAGCGGCTGGTTTATGGCCGTGGCGTGAATATCATAGAGCGGCGTCCATGTAGCATCAGGAGTCATATAACGCACCACCGCTTTCGCAGTGACGGCTTTTGGGACATATACCTTAGCGATGATAACCTGCGGATCATTGGCTGCTTCTGAATCGCCGTTACTCATGCTCTCGCGTTGCTCCAGCTTTTCAATTTCCAGCTGGTTATCAGCAAGTTTCTGCGTCAGTTCATTGTCAACACGTAATAGCTCACCATTTTTCTCTTTCACCATCTGCAGATACTTGCCAACTTCGGCGGCACTTTTATTTGTTAATGTGCTATTTGCCTCTAATACCTTAATTTGAGCCGCGATATTGTCTTTCTCGGCGGTCAGTTTTGCCTGTTCCTGTCTGGCAGCTTTTAACTGTTGCTGAATATCTGACGGCAGCGTATTCGGTTGTGTTCCCTGTAACTCAATACGTGAGGAAAGCACAGTCACTCCGTTATCGATAGAGATGGCGATGCTGTCGTCGGTTACCGAATTGGCGATATTAGTGAAGATAATTTCGCTTTCTCCGGCTGGTAAATTAAGTGTCTCTTCACCTTGCAGGCTGGCACCATGCAGATAAACCGTGACGTCTTTCAGCGTTAACGGTTGGGTTAATTGCGCACCCCAAACGGAAGAAACGCAACCGACAAACAGCATAGCGAGAGGAAGTGGTCTTAGAATCAACATGGTTATCCTTAACAAGCATTGAAACGCGCGCTGGCGTTGACCGAAAGAGTCTATTGCGCTTTGTCAGGAGAGAGGCGGCGAAAAGTAGTGAATATATTCTGAAAAAGTTGTGACAAGAGATGCCTGGCGCAGAACGCCAGGCGGAAGATTTAAGGTGCCGGATAAGTATAAACCTGATGCACTGCTTCAATTTCTGACAACACGTCTTCGCTTAACTCCAGATGCAAACTTTCGACGTTAGTTTTCAGCTGTTCCATCGTTGTTGCGCCCAGCAGAGTGCTGGCAACAAACGGTTGACGACGCACAAAGGCCAGCGCCATCTGAGCAGGATCCAGACCATGACGTTTGGCGATATCAACATACGCCGCGACGGCTTTTTGCGTTTGCTCACCGCTGTAGCGAGTGAAGCGGCTAAAGAGTGTATTGCGCGCGCCAGCCGGTTTTGCGCCGTTGAGATATTTCCCGCTCAACGTGCCAAATCCCAGACACGAATAAGCCAGTAACTCGACGCCTTCATATTGGCTGACTTCCGCCAGACCCACTTCAAAGCTGCGATTTAACAAGCTGTAGGGGTTTTGAATGGTGACGATACGCGGCAGGTCGTGTTTATCCGCGAGATGTAAATAGCGCATTACGCCAAATGCGGTTTCATTCGACACGCCGATATAACGAATTTTCCCCGCGCGTTGGTACTCTGCCAGTGCGTCCAGCGTATCCAGCAGAGAGACCGCGGGTGCGGAATCAGTCCAGCTATAACCGAGCTTGCCAAAGCAATTGGTCGGGCGCTGTGGCCAGTGCACCTGATAGAGATCGAGATAATCAGTCTGCAGACGCTTGAGGCTGTCATGCAGAGCTTCGCGGATATTCTTCCTGTCCAGCGCCTGATCCGGGCGGATCCCCTTGTCATTATTACGCGACGGTCCGCTCACTTTGGAGGCGATAATTAACTTTTCGCGGTTGCCATGTTTTGCCAGCCAGTTACCGACATAGGTCTCGGTTAACCCCTGAGTTTCGGGGCGTGGCGGTACCGGGTACATCTCGGCAACGTCGATAAGGTTAATGCCCTGAGCAACGGCATAGTCGAGTTGTGCATGGGCGTCGGCTTCGCTGTTCTGTTCACCAAACGTCATCGTGCCAAGCCCCAGCGTGCTGACTTCCAGCGAGCTGTGGGGTATACGGTGATATTGCATAGCCGTTTCCTTTTTATAATCACGACATAAGGAATATAAAAATGGCAGAGGGAAGGGAAAAGGGAAAGAGAAAAATCTTAAGGCCAGCCGGATGCTGACCTTATTTTTTAACGTTCAATAATTTGCGAAACATCATCACGGTTTATTTGCATCGCGTTACCTTGCTGATCGTGATAACTCACCAGCCCGGTGTCATCATCAATTTCCGGTTTTCCATCTGTCAAAATCATACGGCCATCTTTGGTCGCCATGACGTAATCACTGGAACAGCCGGAAACGGCAAATGCCAGTCCGACTGCAGAAATTAATACTGCCCATTTTTTCATCCGGTCATCCTCACCTATTTTGCCCATTAATGATAATAGACTGTTTATAATCTGACGTTATACATCATGAAAGCAGGAAAATCTTAAACTGTGAGGAGGAGAGCTGGCCGAACGCTCTCCCGCAGGAGAGCGAACGGAATATCAGAGCGGATTCTTTTTGTTGCGAATCAGGTTGAGGCTTTCAACCGCAATAGAGAAGAACATCGCGAAGTAGATGTAACCTTTCGGTACGTGGATATCGAAACTTTCCAGAATCAGGGTAAAGCCCACCAGAATCAGGAAAGAGAGCGCCAGCATTTTTACCGAAGGGTGGCGTTCGACAAAATCACCAATCGAGCGCGCGGCGAACATCATCACGCCTACGGCAATTACCACTGCTGCCATCATTATGAATAAGTGATCTGACAGGCCCACAGCGGTAATCACCGAGTCGAGGCTGAAAATAATATCCAGCAGCATAATCTGCACGATAGCGCCGAGGAATGATGAAACGCGAGTTTTCAACCCTTCTTCTTCGCCTTCAATGGATTCGTGGATTTCCTTGCTGGCTTTCCAGATAAGGAACAGACCGCCGAGTAACAAAATTAAATCGCGAGCGGAAATTTCCTGACTGAATATTGTAAAAAGCGGATTCGTCAGACGTGTGACCCAGGCAATAGACGCCAGCAGCGCCAGACGCATGACCATCGCCGCTGCCAAACCCAGACGCCGCGCGTGGCCACGTTGTGCTGTAGGTAGTTTTGCCACCACCAGCGAGAGGAAAATAATATTATCGATCCCAAGAACGATCTCCAGCAGCGTCAGCGTACCGAGCGCAAGCCAGGCGTTAGGATCGGTTACCCATGCAAATAACATCAAACAAAGCCCTGCCAAAAAAATGAAGCGGTAATTATATGCCCGGAATGCGGCAGGTCAAAGCGATGGGTGCTGGATCAAAAAATGACGAGCCAATAGCGCACTGGTGAAATTCTTCTTTAAATAAAAGCCGCGTGGCAGTGTCAGAATCGGTTCACCCTGGGCGCCAATGGCTTCGGTGAGCGCTTTCGCATTCGCCGCTTTAGGTCTTATCTGTAAATATTCCCCGTGACGAGCGGTAATTCTTTCAACCTGACCAAGAACAATCATATCCATCAATTCTTCCCAGTCTTCGCGTAACTGCCGTTCCTCTTCGTCATTTGGACTCCACAGTAATGGTGACCCTACGCGCCGCTGCGCCAGAGGAATACTGCGCTCGCCTTCTACAGGTATCCACAGCACGCGTTTTAACTTGTGACGTACATGGCTGGTTTCCCAGGTGACGCCGCTATTGCCGGTTAAAGGCGCCACGCAAACGAAAGTGGTTTCCAGAGGACGGCCAAGGCTATCCACAGGAATCGTTTTTAGCTCTACGCCCAGGGCCGCAAAATCTTGTTCAGGTTTACTGCCCGCGCTGGCGCCAAGCCAAATTTCCAGCAACACGCCTATCCAGCCTTTATCGCGCTTTAAATTCTCCGGTGCAACCAGCCCGGCAAGTGCCGCCAGCTCACCCAATGTGTAACCGGAAAGTTGCTGTGCTTGCGCAAATAACTGCGCTTCAGTTTCTGGTGGAGAGAGCAATGGGCGAGGCTGGAGCATGGTGTTATACCTTGATTAAAAATTGAGCAGTAATTTTATACCGGATATACCAAGTGTAACTTTTTCCACGCGTGTTATTCAATTGCATGATTTATATTGCTTTTTAGGTTTCAGATAACCACGTTGCGCAACGTATGTGGAGGTTTTCCAAATCTGGTCACTGAAAATAAACAGGATCTTACACCATGTTATCCACAGAAAGCTGGGATAACTGTGAAAAACCCTCACTACTGTTTCCATTTACAGCCTTGACGTGCGACGAAACTCCAATTTTTAGTGATGCGGTGCTTAACTTATTGGCACATTCTGTGGATAAATACGACATTGGTTGATCTTTCACCACCTCGTATACAGTGAGTGTGATACAGGTCACGATTTTACCTGTTTGGTAGCGATTTAAGCACCTAGTTCATTGATTAGTAACTATTATTTTGTAATGCCTGAATCAGGGTTGTTCAGAATGCTCTGGGTTTTCCCGCAGTAATTCCGTACTTCTTCACAACTCTATCCACAGAAAAGGTGAATAAAAACGGTGATGTTCCCCCTCTGCTGTTTATAACTCTGCACTTAACTGTGAGTTATTCAATTGTTATTAGTGTGTAATGCCTTGCAGAGAGTGGTTTACCGCCTTCCAGGAGTATGAAACAATCATTCGCATATAAAGTTTTATTTTGAGGTAGTCCGGTGATTGATGACGATGGCTACCGCCCAAACGTAGGTATCGTGATTTGTAATCGTCAGGGGCAAGTAATGTGGGCCCGTCGATTTGGTCAGCACTCCTGGCAATTTCCGCAAGGCGGAATTAACCCCGGAGAATCCGCAGAACAGGCGATGTACCGTGAATTGTTTGAAGAAGTAGGATTAAGCCGAAAAGACGTTCGAATCCTTGCTTCAACGCGTAACTGGTTGCGCTACAAATTACCAAAACGTTTGGTGCGTTGGGACACGAAGCCGGTGTGTATCGGCCAAAAACAAAAATGGTTTCTCTTGCAGCTGGTGAGCGGCGATGCGGAAATCAATATGCAAACCAGCAGTACACCAGAGTTTGACGGCTGGCGTTGGGTAAGTTACTGGTATCCGGTCAGACAGGTGGTGTCATTTAAACGTGATGTCTACCGCAGGGTAATGAAAGAGTTTGCGAGTGTTGTGATGGCGCTACAGGACAATACGCCTAAACCACAAAACGCATCTACTTATCGACGTAAAAGAGGTTAAGTCACGCCAATTATGCTCACTCGCCTGCGCGAAATAGTCGAAAAGGTAGCCAGTGCTCCCCGCCTTAACGAGGCGTTGAATATTCTGGTTACCGACATCTGTCTTGCGATGGATACCGAAGTCTGTTCGGTCTACCTGGCCGATCACGACCGACGTTGTTACTACCTGATGGCGACTCGGGGGCTGAAAAAACCGCGAGGTCGCACCGTAACGCTCGCGTTTGATGAAGGGATCGTCGGCCTGGTTGGCAGGCTGGCGGAACCGATAAACCTTGCGGATGCGCAAAAACACCCCAGCTTCAAATATGTCCCCTCCGTAAAAGAAGAGCGTTTCCGTGCTTTCTTAGGCGTTCCGATTATTCAGCGTCGCCAATTGCTTGGCGTGCTGGTGGTGCAGCAACGAGAGCTACGCCAGTACGATGAAAGCGAAGAATCCTTTCTGGTGACGCTCGCTACCCAGATGGCGGCCATTCTTTCCCAGTCGCAGTTGACTGCCTTATTCGGACAATATCGCCAGACGCGAATCCGCGCATTACCGGCTGCACCCGGCGTGGCGATTGCCGAAGGTTGGCAGGATGCCACTTTACCCTTAATGGAACAGGTGTATCAGGCATCAACGCTGGATCCAGCGCTGGAACGTGAGCGCCTGACCGGAGCGCTGGAAGAGGCAGCTAACGAATTTCGTCGTTACAGCAAACGCTTTGCTGCCGGGGCGCAGAAAGAAACTGCGGCCATTTTCGATCTTTACTCGCACCTGCTTTCCGACACCCGTTTGCGTCGCGAACTGTTTGCCGAGGTGGATAAAGGCTCGGTCGCAGAGTGGGCTGTGAAAACGGTCATTGAAAAATTTGCTGAACAGTTTGCCGCGCTAAGTGATAACTATCTCAAAGAGCGCGCTGGCGATTTACGCGCGCTGGGCCAGCGGTTGCTGTTTCACCTTGATGATGCAAATCAGGGGCCGAACGCCTGGCCGGAACGTTTCATTCTGGTGGCAGATGAATTGTCGGCGACGACCCTTGCGGAGTTGCCCCAGGATCGCTTAGTCGGCGTCGTCGTACGCGATGGTGCGGCCAACTCCCATGCGGCGATTATGGTGCGCGCGCTGGGTATTCCTACCGTGATGGGGGCGGACATTCAACCTTCAGTGCTGCATCATCGGACGCTGATTGTTGATGGTTATCGCGGGGAATTACTGGTCGACCCGGAACCGGTGTTGCTACAAGAATACCAACGGCTAATTAGCGAAGAAAATGAGCTAAGCCGGCTGGCGGAAGATGACGTCAATTTACCCGCACAGTTAAAAAGCGGTGAGCGCATTAAAGTCATGCTTAATGCGGGTTTAAGCCCGGAACATGAAGAAAAACTGGGCAGTCGCATTGATGGTATCGGCCTTTATCGCACTGAAATTCCTTTCATGTTGCAAAGCGGTTTCCCGTCGGAAGAAGAGCAGGTGGCGCAATATCAGGGTATGTTGCAAATGTTCAATGATAAGCCTGTCACGCTGCGCACGCTGGATGTTGGTGCTGATAAGCAACTTCCTTACATGCCTATCAGCGAAGAGAATCCATGTCTGGGTTGGCGTGGGATCCGCATTACGCTCGATCAGCCGGAGATCTTTTTGATCCAGGTGCGGGCGATGCTGCGTGCTAATGCAGCAACGGGCAACCTGAACATCTTATTGCCGATGGTCACAAGCCTCGATGAAGTTGACGAAGCACGCCGCCTGATTGAACGTGCCGGACGTGAAGTCGAGGAGATGATCGGCTATGCGATCCCGAAACCGCGCATCGGTATCATGCTGGAAGTGCCATCGATGGTGTTTATGTTGCCTCACCTGGTAAACCGGGTCGATTTTATCTCTGTTGGCACCAACGATCTGACTCAATACATTCTGGCTGTTGATCGTAACAACACGCGAGTTGCGAACATTTATGACAGCCTGCATCCTGCGATGTTACGTGCGCTGGCAATGATCGCCCGGGAAGCGGAAACGCAAGGGATAGATCTCCGTTTGTGTGGCGAAATGGCGGGAGATCCTATGTGCGTAGCAATCCTCATTGGGCTTGGGTATCGCCATCTGTCTATGAACGGGCGTTCTGTCGCGCGCGTAAAATATTTGCTGCGGCGCATTGATTTTGCCGAAGCGGAAAACCTTGCGCAGCGCAGCCTGGAAGCACAACTGGCGACTGAAGTTCGTCATCAGGTTGCGGCATTTATGGAGCGTCGCGGCATGGGCGGGCTGATTCGCGGGGGGCTATAGCGCGGATCGTATACATATCTTTTAACGGTATCCGGCAACCAGCCTGGTCCCCTTGTGCTATTATTCGCACCTTTGGAGCGCCTGGAACCTGCGGCGCGCATTTCAATCGCTGTTCTCTTTCAGCGAAATAACAAGAACTTGTGGTGACAGATGACCAGTAGCTATCTGCATTTTCCGGAATTCGATCCGGTCATTTTCTCAATAGGACCCGTTGCGCTTCACTGGTACGGCCTGATGTATTTGGTAGGTTTCATTTTTGCGATGTGGCTGGCAACACGTCGGGCGAACCGTCCGGGGAGCGGCTGGACCAAAAATGAAGTTGAAAACTTACTCTATGCGGGTTTCCTTGGCGTTTTCCTTGGCGGACGTATTGGGTATGTTCTGTTCTACAATTTCCCGCAGTTTATGGCCGATCCGCTGTATCTGTTCCGTGTCTGGGACGGCGGCATGTCCTTCCACGGCGGCCTGATTGGCGTGATTGTGGTGATGATTATCTTCGCCCGCCGCACCAAACGTTCCTTCTTCCAGGTCTCTGATTTTATCGCACCGCTTATTCCGTTTGGTCTTGGCGCCGGGCGTCTGGGCAACTTTATTAACGGTGAATTGTGGGGCCGCGTTGACCCGAACTTCCCGTTTGCCATGCTGTTCCCGGGTTCCCGTACCGAAGATATTCTGTTGCTGCAAAACAATCCGCAGTGGCAGTCCATTTTTGATACTTACGGCGTGCTGCCTCGCCACCCGTCACAGTTGTACGAACTGCTGCTGGAAGGTGTGGTGCTGTTTATTATCCTCAACTTGTATATTCGTAAACCGCGCCCGATGGGGGCCGTGTCTGGCTTGTTCCTGATTGGCTACGGCGCGTTTCGCATCATTGTTGAGTTTTTCCGCCAGCCCGACGCGCAGTTTACCGGTGCCTGGGTGCAGTACATCAGCATGGGGCAAATTCTTTCCATCCCGATGATCGTCGCGGGTGTGATCATGATGGTCTGGGCATATCGTCGCAGCCCACAGCAACACGTTTCCTGAGGAACCATGAAACAGTATTTAGAACTGATGCAAAAAGTGCTCGACGAAGGCACACAGAAAAACGACCGTACCGGAACCGGAACGCTTTCCATTTTTGGTCATCAGATGCGTTTTAACCTGCAGGATGGATTCCCGCTGGTGACAACCAAACGTTGCCACCTGCGTTCCATCATCCACGAACTACTGTGGTTCCTGCAGGGCGACACCAACATTGCTTATCTGCACGAAAACAATGTCACCATCTGGGACGAATGGGCTGATGAAAACGGTGACCTCGGCCCGGTATATGGCAAACAGTGGCGCGCCTGGCCAACGCCGGATGGACGTCATATTGACCAGATAACCACAGTGCTGAACCAGTTGAAAAACGACCCGGATTCCCGCCGCATTATTGTTTCGGCGTGGAACGTGGGGGAACTGGATAAAATGGCACTGGCTCCATGCCATGCGTTCTTCCAGTTCTATGTCGCAGACGGCAAACTCTCTTGCCAGCTTTATCAACGCTCCTGCGACGTCTTCCTGGGGCTGCCGTTTAACATTGCCAGCTATGCGTTACTGGTGCATATGATGGCGCAGCAGTGCGATCTTGAAGTGGGTGATTTTGTCTGGACCGGTGGCGACACGCACCTGTACAGCAACCATATGGATCAAACCCATCTGCAATTAAGCCGCGAACCGCGTCCGCTGCCGAAGTTGATTATCAAACGTAAACCCGAATCCATCTTCGACTACCGTTTCGAAGACTTTGAGATTGAAGGCTACGATCCGCATCCGGGCATTAAAGCGCCGGTGGCTATCTAATTACGAAACATCCTGCCAGAGCCGACGCCAGTGTGCGTCGGTTTTTTTTATCCTCCGTTAAATTCTTCGAGACGCCTTCCCGAAATTTTGCAACGCCCTGCAACAGGGTAAATAGTCCGGAAGACGGGCCGAAGAAATAGAAACTGGCACTCGTCTTTTTTTCTCCGCGCCGCATACTGCCGGCATGAAAAAACAACGTGGTTATACGCTGATTGAAACACTGGTCGCGATGCTGATTTTGGTCATGCTAAGTGCAAGTGGACTCTATGGCTGGCAGTACTGGCAGCAGTCGCAACGGTTATGGCAAACCGCCAGCCAGGCGCGAGACTATTTGCTCTATTTACGTGAGGATGCCAACTGGCATAACCGCGACCACAGTATCAGTGTCATCAGGGAGGGAACGTCATGGTGTCTTGCGAGTGCCGCCGCTGGGGCGAATACCTGTCATGGCAGTTCACCACTGGTCTTTGTGCCTCGCTGGCCCGAAGTCGAAATGAGCGACCTGACACCTTCGCTCACTTTCTTTGGCCTACGCAATACTGCATGGGCCGGACATATTCGCTTCAAAAATTCAGCGGGCGAGTGGTGGTTGGTCGTTTCGCCATGGGGAAGGCTCCGGCTTTGTCAGCAAGGAGAAACAGAAGGATGCTTATAAAAGAGCAAGGTTTTTCTCTACTGGAAGTGCTGATTGCTATGGCAATCAGCAGCGTACTGCTGCTGGGAGCTGCGCGATTTCTGCCCGCATTACAGCGTGAAAGTTTGATTACTACTCGCAAGCTGGCGCTGGAAGATGAAATCTGGCTGCGGGTATTTACAGTCGCGAAGCATCTCCAGAGAGCAGGTTATTGTCATGGAACCTGTCCCGGTGAAGGTCTGAAAATTGTTGGGCAGGGTGACTGCATCATTGTGCAGTGGGATGCGAACAGTAACGGTATCTGGGAGCATGAGCCGGGAAAAGAATCCGACCAGATTGGATTTCGGCTAAAAGACAATGTCCTGGAAACGCTACGCGGCACGACATCCTGTGAAGGTAAGGGCTGGGATAAATTGACCAATCCAGATGCCGTCGTTATCGACACTTTTCAGGTTACCCGACAGGATAACAGCGGTTTCCCGCCGGTGCTGACGGTTAATATGCACGCTGCCAGCAAGGCTGATCCACAAACCGTGGTACTTGCCAGCTATAGCGTGACAGGATTCAACCTGTGAACCGCGAAAAGGGTGTTTCATCGCTGGCACTGGTCCTGATGCTGCTGGTTTTGGGCAGCTTGTTGTTACAAGGAATGAGCCAGCAGGATCGCAGTTTTGCCTCTCGCGTGACTATGGAAAGCCAGTCATTACGCCGTCAGGCCATTGTGCAGTCGGCGCTTGAGTGGGGGAAAATGCATACCTGGCAGGTACAGCAAGCTGTTCAGTGTTCGCAATATGCCGCAACGGGTGCTCGAGCTTGCCTGCGAAGATTTGCGGATAATAAAACCTTGCTAATAGCCGGTTATGAAGGCGTTTCATTATGGCGAATGGGGGAAGTCATCGATGGGAATATTGTATTTTCGCCACATGGCTGGAGTGATTTTTGTCCGCTGAAAGAGGAGGCGTTATGTCAGCTTCCCTGAAGAATCAGCAAGGTTTTAGCCTGCCAGAGGTGATGTTGGCGATGGTACTGATGGTGATGATTGTCACTGCGTTATCTGGTTACCAGCGAACATTAAGCACCAGTCTTGCCAGCAGAAACCAGTACCAGCAGCTCTGGCGGCACGCCTGGCAGCAAGCACAACTGCGCGCGATTTCGCCACCTGCAAACTGGCAGGTCAACCGAATGCAGACATCGCAGGCGGGATGTGTCAGCATCAGCGTTACGCTATTTTCACCCGGGGGCAGAGAAGGCGAGATGACCCGCCTGCATTGCCCGAATCGTCAGTAGTCAGGAGCCGCTATGTTAAGGGTCTACCATTCCAATCGTCTGGACGTACTGGAAGCGTTGATGGAGTTTATTGTCGAACGCGAACGGCTGGACGATCCTTTCGAGCCAGAAATGATTCTGGTGCAAAGTACCGGTATGGCACAGTGGCTGCAAATGACCCTGTCGCAGAAGTTCGGCATTGCGGCAAACATTGATTTTCCGCTGCCTGCGAGCTTTATCTGGGATATGTTTGTCCGTGTATTACCGGAGATCCCCAAAGAGAGCGCCTTTAACAAGCGGAGTATGAGCTGGAAACTGATGACTCTGCTGCCACAACTGCTGGATCGCGAAGATTTTACACTATTGCGTCATTACCTGACTGACGATAGCGACAAGCGAAAACTGTTTCAGCTTTCCTCAAAAGCGGCGGACCTGTTTGACCAATATCTGGTCTATCGCCCGGACTGGCTGGCGCAGTGGGAAGCCGGGCATCTGGTTGAAGGGCTGGGAGAAGCGCAGGCCTGGCAAGCGCCGTTGTGGAAGGTGCTGGTGGAATATACCCATGAACTCGGGCAACCGCGCTGGCACCGTGCCAATCTCTATCAACGCTTTATCGAAACACTGGAGTCTGCGACGACCTGCCCACTCGGCTTACCTTCGCGCGTCTTTATATGCGGTATTTCCGCGTTACCGCCTGTTTATCTCCAGGCGCTACAGGCGCTGGGTAAACATATTGAAATCCATCTCCTGTTTACCAACCCTTGCCGTTATTACTGGGGCGATATTAAAGATCCTGCTTATCTGGCGAAACTGCTGACCCGCCAGCGTCGACACAGTTTTGAAGATCGCGAATTGCCGCTATTTCGCGATAGCGAAAATGCCGGACAGCTCTTTAACAGCGACGGTGAACAGGATGTCGGCAACCCGCTACTGGCCTCCTGGGGTAAGTTGGGGCGCGACTACATCTATCTCCTTTCTGACCTGGAGAGCAGCCAGGAGCTGGACGCTTTTGTCGATGTTACGCCAGATAACCTGCTGCATAACATACAGTCCGACATTCTGGAACTGGAAAACCACGCCGTTGCTGGTGTGAACATCGAAGAGTTTTCCCGTAGCGATAACAAACGCCCGCTTGACCCGCAGGATAGCAGTATCACCTTCCACGTTTGCCATAGCCCGCAGCGTGAAGTTGAAGTTTTGCACGATCGCTTACTGGCGATGCTGGAGGAAGATCCGACACTTACTCCGCGAGATATCATCGTGATGGTGGCCGACATCGACAGCTACAGTCCGTTTATTCAGGCCGTGTTTGGCAGTGCGCCAGCGGATCGGTATCTGCCATATGCCATTTCCGACCGTCGGGCGCGGCAGTCGCATCCGGTACTGGACGCGTTTATCAGCCTGTTATCGTTGCCGGACAGCCGCTTTATGTCGGAGGATGTGCTGGCATTACTGGATGTGCCGGTGCTGGCGGCGCGGTTTGACATTACCGAAGAAGGGCTGCGTTACTTGCGCCAGTGGGTCAACGAATCCGGCATTCGTTGGGGCATAGATGACGATAACGTTCGTGAGCTGGAACTCCCCGCCACCGGACAACACACCTGGCGATTTGGCCTGACGCGCATGTTGCTGGGCTACGCGATGGAAAGTGCTCAGGGGGAATGGCAATCGGTTCTACCTTACGATGAATCGAGCGGCCTGATTGCAGAGCTGGTAGGACACCTGGCGTCACTGCTAATGCAGCTAAACATCTGGCGTCGCGGGCTGGCGCAGGAGCGCCCGCTTGAGGAGTGGCTGCCGGTTTGCCGCGATATGCTCAATGCCTTCTTCCTGCCGGATGCGGAAACCGAAGCGGCGATGACGCTTATTGAGCAACAATGGCAGGCGATTATCGCTGAAGGTTTAGGTGCGCAGTATGGCGACGCAGTGCCGCTATCGTTATTGCGTGATGAACTGGCACAACGCCTGGATCAGGAACGTATCAGCCAGCGTTTTCTCGCGGGGCCAGTTAACATTTGTACTCTGATGCCGATGCGTTCAATTCCGTTCAAAGTGGTTTGCCTGCTGGGAATGAACGACGGCGTTTACCCGCGCCAGCTTGCACCATTAGGTTTTGACCTGATGAGTCAGAAACCGAAGCGCGGTGACCGTAGCCGTCGCGATGATGACCGCTATCTGTTCCTGGAAGCGTTAATATCCGCGCAGCAAAAACTCTATATCAGCTATATCGGCCGCTCTATTCAGGATAACAGCGAACGATTCCCGTCAGTTCTGGTGCAGGAACTGATCGACTACATCGGGCAAAGCCATTATCTACCGGGCGATGAAGCGCTTAACTGTGATGAAAGCGAGGCAAGGGTAAAAGCGCATCTTACTTGCCACCATACCCGGATGCCGTTTGACCCGCAAAACTACCAGCCCGGTAACTTACAAAGCTATGCGCGCGAGTGGCTACCCGCGGCCAGCCAGGCAGGTAAGGCACATTCTGAATTTGTTCAGCCGCTACCGTTTACCTTGCCGGAAACCGTGCCGTTGGAAACGCTACAACGATTCTGGGCGCATCCGGTGCGGGCGTTTTTCCAGATGCGTTTGCAGGTGAACTTCCGTACCGAAGACAGCGAAATTCCCGACACCGAACCTTTTATTCTTGAAGGGCTTAGTCGTTATCAAATCAACCAGCAGTTATTAAATGCACTGGTTGAGCAGGATGATGCCGAACGCTTGTTCCGCCGATTTCGGGCGGCAGGTGATTTGCCGTATGGTGCCTTTGGTGAAATTTTCTGGGAAACACAGTGCCAGGAGATGCAGCAGCTTGCAGACAGAGTCATTGCCTGCCGTCAGCCGGGCCAGAGCATGGAAATCGATCTCGCCTGTAACGGCGTGCAAATAACGGGCTGGTTGCCGCAGGTCCAGTCGGATGGCCTGTTGCGCTGGCGTCCCTCTTTATTAAGTGTGGCGCAGGGAATGCAACTTTGGCTGGAACACCTTGTCTACTGTGCCAGCGGTGGTAATGGTGAAAGTCGCCTTTTTCTGCGTAAAGATGGCGAGTGGCGTTTTCCGCCGCTTGCTGCCGAACAGGCTTTGCATTACCTCTCAAAGCTGATTGAAGGGTATCGTGAAGGTATGTCCGCGCCATTGCTGGTATTACCTGAAAGCGGCGGTGCATGGCTAAAAACCTGTTATGACGCAGAAAACGATGCCATGCTGGACGACGAATCTACGTTGCAAAAAGCTCGTTCGAAATTCCTTCAGGCTTACGAAGGCAACATGATGGTGCGTGGCGAAGGTGATGATATCTGGTATCAACGGCTATGGCGGCAATTAACGCCAGAGACAATGGAAGCCATCGTTGAACAGTCGCAACGTTTCCTGTTACCGCTGTTTCGCTTTAATCAGCCATGAGTGTTGTATAAAAATTGCGCAATTCATTTGCTTACTTTATGATGCGCATCAGTCACGGACTGATGGTTATATAGACATAGGCTGACTCGTGCAGCACAAGATTAAGTCCTGCCAGATGATTTTCGTTAACGTGTTGAATCTGGGTGGAAAATAAAGTTGATAATGAGGTCCGTGAATGCCCCGCAGCACCTGGTTCAAAGCATTATTGTTGTTTGTTGCCCTTTGGGCACCCTTAAGTCAGGCAGAAACGGGATGGCAGCCGATTCAGGAAACCATCCGTAAAAGCGATAAAGATAACCGCCAGTATCAGGCTATACGTCTGGATAACGGTATGGTGGTATTGCTGGTTTCTGACCCGCAAGCGATTAAATCGCTTTCGGCGCTGGTAGTGCCCGTTGGGTCGCTGGAAGATCCTGAGGCTTATCAGGGGCTGGCGCATTACCTTGAACATATGAGTCTGATGGGATCGAAAAAGTACCCGCAGGCTGACAGTCTGGCTGAATACCTCAAAATGCACGGCGGCAGTCACAATGCCAGCACTGCGCCGTATCGCACGGCTTTCTATCTGGAAGTTGAGAACGACGCCTTGCCTGGTGCGGTAGACCGCCTGGCCGATGCTATCGCTGAACCCTTGCTCGACAAGAAATATGCCGAACGTGAGCGTAATGCGGTGAACGCCGAACTGACTATGGCACGCACACGTGACGGGATGCGCATGGCGCAGGTCAGCGCAGAAACGATCAACCCGGCGCACCCTGGTTCAAAGTTTTCTGGCGGTAACCTGGAAACCTTAAGCGACAAACCTGGTAACCCGGTGCAGCAGGCGCTGAAAGATTTCCATGAGAAATATTATTCTGCCAATCTGATGAAAGCGGTTATTTACAGTAATAAACCGTTGCCAGAGTTGGCAAAAATGGCGGCGGACACTTTTGGTCGCGTGCCGAACAAAGAGAGCAAAAAACCGGAAATCACCGTGCCGGTAGTCACCGACGCGCAAAAGGGCATTATCATTCATTACGTCCCGGCGCTGCCGCGTAAAGTTCTGCGCGTTGAGTTTCGCATCGATAACAACTCAGAGAAGTTCCGTAGTAAAACGGATGAATTGATTACCTATCTGATTGGTAATCGCAGCCCAGGTACACTTTCCGACTGGCTGCAAAAACAGGGATTAGTTGAGGGCATTAGCGCTAACTCCGATCCTATCGTCAACGGCAACAGCGGCGTTTTAGCGATCTCTGCCTCTTTAACCGATAAAGGCCTGGCGAATCGCGATCAGGTTGTGGCGGCAATTTTTAGCTATCTCAATCTGTTACGTGAAAAAGGCATTGATAAACAATACTTCGATGAACTGGCGAATGTGCTGGATATCGACTTCCGTTATCCGTCGATCACCCGTGATATGGATTACGTCGAATGGCTGGCGGATACCATGATTCGTGTTCCTGTGGCGCATACGTTGGACGCGGTCAATATTGCCGATCGGTATGATGCTAAAGCGGTAAAAGAACGTCTGGCGATGATGACGCCACAGAATGCGCGTATCTGGTATATCAGCCCGAAAGAGCCGCATAACAAAACGGCTTACTTTGTCGATGCGCCTTATCAGGTCGATAAAATCAGCGAACAAACTTTCGCTGACTGGCAGCAAAAAGCCGCCAATATTGCGCTCTCCTTACCGGAGCTTAACCCCTATATTCCTGACGATTTCTCGCTGATTAAGTCAGAGAAGAAATACGACCATCCAGAGTTGATTGTGGATGAATCGAACCTGCGTGTGGTGTATGCGCCGAGCCGTTATTTTGCCAGCGAGCCAAAAGCCGACGTCAGCCTGATTTTGCGTAATCCGAAAGCCATGGACAGCGCCCGCAATCAGGTGATGTTTGCGCTCAATGATTATCTCGCAGGGCTGGCGCTTGATCAGTTAAGCAACCAGGCGTCGGTTGGCGGCATTAGTTTTTCCACCAATGCTAACAACGGCCTTATGGTTAATGCTAATGGTTACACCCAGCGTCTGCCGCAGTTGTTCCAGGCATTGCTCGAGGGGTACTTTAGCTATACCGCTACGGAAGATCAGCTTGAGCAGGCAAAATCCTGGTATAACCAGATGATGGATTCCGCAGAAAAGGGCAAAGCGTTTGAGCAGGCGATTATGCCTGCGCAGATGCTCTCCCAGGTGCCTTACTTCTCGCGTGATGAAAGGCGCAAAATTTTGCCTTCCATTACCTTGAAAGAGGTGCTGGCCTATCGCGACGCCTTAAAATCAGGGGCTCGACCAGAGTTTATGGTTATTGGCAACATGACCGAAGCCCAGGCAACAACGCTGGCGCGCGATGTGCAAAAACAGTTGGGCGCTGATGGCTCAGAGTGGTGTCGTAACAAAGATGTACTGGTTGATAAAAAACAATCCGTCATCTTTGAAAAAGCCGGTAACAGCACCGACTCTGCGCTGGCAGCGGTATTTGTACCGACTGGCTACGATGAATACACCAGTTCAGCATATAGTTCTCTGCTGGGGCAGATTGTACAGCCGTGGTTCTACAATCAGTTGCGTACCGAAGAACAGTTGGGCTATGCCGTGTTCGCGTTCCCAATGAGCGTAGGGCGTCAGTGGGGCATGGGCTTCCTGCTTCAAAGCAACGAAAAACAGCCATCGTACCTGTGGGAGCGTTACAAGGCGTTTTTCCCGACAGCAGAAGCGAAATTGCGGGCGATGAAGCCAGAAGAGTTTGCGCAAATCCAGCAGGCGGTTATTACCCAGATGCTGCAGGCACCGCAAACACTCGGCGAAGAAGCATCGAAGTTAAGTAAAGATTTCGATCGCGGCAATATGCGCTTCGATTCGCGTGATAAAATCGTGGCCCAGATTAAACTGCTGACGCCGCAAAAACTGGCCGATTTCTTCCATCAGGCGGTAGTCGAGCCGCAAGGCATGGCTATCCTGTCGCAGATTTCCGGCAGCCAGAATGGGAAAGCAGAATATGTACACCCTGAAGGCTGGAAAGTGTGGGAGAACGTCAGCGCGTTGCAGCAAACAATGCCCCTGATGAGTGAAAAGAATGAGTGATGTCGCCGAGACACTAGATCCTTTGCGCTTGCCCTTACAGGGCGAGCGCCTGATTGAAGCCTCTGCCGGCACAGGCAAAACCTTTACGATTGCGGCGCTCTATTTGCGCCTGTTACTTGGACTAGGCGGTTCTGCCGCCTTTCCCCGCCCGCTGACCGTTGAAGAACTGCTGGTGGTGACCTTTACCGAGGCTGCCACTGCAGAATTGCGCGGTCGTATCCGTAGCAATATCCACGAGTTGCGCATCGCCTGTTTGCGTGAAACCACCGACAATCCTCTTTATGCACGCCTTCTGGAAGAGATCGACGATAAAGCACAGGCCGCGCAGTGGTTGCTGTTAGCCGAACGGCAGATGGATGAAGCGGCAGTCTTTACCATTCACGGTTTTTGCCAGCGTATGCTCAACCTGAATGCCTTTGAATCCGGCATGTTGTTTGAGCAGCAACTGATTGAAGATGAATCGCTACTGCGCTACCAGGCCTGCGCCGATTTCTGGCGTCGCCATTGCTACCCGTTACCGCGTGAAATTGCTCAGGTCGTCTTTGAAACCTGGAAAGGGCCGCAGGCGTTACTGCGCGATATTAATCGTTATTTGCAAGGCGAAGCGCCGGTTATCAAAGCACCGCCGCCCGATGATGAAACGCTGGCTTCCCGCCACGCGCAAATTGTGGCGCGTATTGATACGGTAAAACAGCAGTGGCGCGACGCAGTGGGTGAACTGGATGCGCTGATCGAATCTTCTGGCATTGATCGACGCAAGTTTAACCGTAGCAATCAGGCTAAATGGATAGACAAGATTAGTGCCTGGGCAGAAGAAGAGACAAACAGTTATCAGTTGCCAGAGTCGCTGGAAAAATTCTCTCAGCGTTTCTTAGAAGATCGCACGAAAGCCGGGGGAGAAACCCCGCGACATCCGCTGTTTGAGGCGATCGATCAACTGCTTGCAGAACCATTGTCGATCCGCGACCTGGTGATCACCCGCGCGTTGGCTGAGATCCGCGAAACGGTAGCGCGTGAAAAACGTCGCCGTGGCGAACTGGGTTTTGACGACATGTTAAGTCGGCTCGATTCCGCGCTGCGTAGCGAAAGCGGTGAGGCTCTGGCGACAGCGATCCGTACGCGATTCCCGGTGGCAATGATCGACGAATTTCAGGACACGGACCCGCAGCAGTACCGGATTTTTCGCCGTATCTGGCACCATCAGCCGGAAACCGCATTGCTGCTGATTGGTGATCCGAAACAGGCTATATATGCGTTCCGTGGTGCGGATATCTTCACTTATATGAAGGCGCGTAGCGAAGTTCACGCGCACTACACCTTAGATACCAACTGGCGTTCTTCACCAGGAATGGTGAACAGCGTAAACAAGCTTTTCAGCCAGACTGATGACGCGTTCATGTTTCGCGAAATACCGTTTATTCCTGTGAAATCTGCCGGGAAAAATCAGGCACTACGTTTTGTATTTAAAGGTGAAACGCAGCCAGCGATGAAAATGTGGTTGATGGAAGGCGAAAGCTGCGGCGTTGGCGATTATCAAAGTACGATGGCGCATGTATGTGCCGCGCAAATCCGCGACTGGTTACAGGCCGGGCAGCGCGGGGAAGCGTTGCTGATGAACGGCGATGATGCACGTCCGGTACGAGCCTCGGACATCAGTGTGCTGGTGCGCAGCCGCCAGGAGGCCGCCCAGGTGCGCGATGCCTTAACGTTGCTGGAAATCCCTTCCGTTTACCTTTCGAACCGCGACAGTGTTTTTGAAACTCTGGAAGCGCAGGAAATGCTTTGGTTGTTGCAGGCGGTGATGACGCCCGAACGTGAGAATACCCTGCGCAGTGCGCTGGCAACGTCAATGATGGGGCTGAATGCGCTGGATATCGAAACGCTGAACAATGACGAAAATGCGTGGGACGCGGTGGTTGAAGAGTTTGATGGTTATCGGCAAATCTGGCGCAAACGCGGCGTCATGCCAATGCTGCGAGCGCTGATGTCGGCGCGCAACATTGCAGAAAACCTGCTGGCAACGGCCGGTGGCGAGCGGCGTCTTACTGACATCTTGCATATCAGCGAACTGCTACAAGAAGCGGGAACGCAGCTGGAAAGTGAACATGCTTTGGTACGTTGGTTATCGCAACATATCCTTGAGCCAGACAGTAATGCCTCCAGCCAACAAATGCGCCTCGAAAGCGACAAACATTTGGTGCAGATCGTCACGATCCACAAATCGAAAGGGCTGGAATATCCGCTGGTCTGGCTGCCGTTTATCACCAATTTCCGTGTACAGGATCAGGCGTTCTATCACGATCGAGGCTCGTTTGAAGCAGTTCTGGATCTTAACGCTGCGCCAGAAAGCGTAGATCTCGCTGAAGCCGAACGTCTGGCTGAAGATCTGCGTTTGCTTTACGTGGCGCTCACGCGTTCGGTCTGGCATTGCAGTCTCGGTGTTGCGCCGCTGGTGCGCCGTCGTGGCGATAAAAAAGGTGACACCGACGTTCATCAAAGTGCGCTCGGGCGCTTGCTGCAAAAAGGAGAACCGCAAGATGCGGCAGGGCTTCGCGCCTGTATTGAAGCATTGTGCGATGATGACATAGCCTGGCAAACGGCACAAACCAGTGATAACCAGCCATGGCAGGTTAATGATGCTTTAACTGCAGAACTGAATGCCAGGACGTTACAACGATTGCCCGGCGATAACTGGCGCGTCACCAGCTACTCTGGTTTGCAACAGCGTGGTCACGGTATCGCCCAGGATCTGATGCCTCGGCTGGATGTCGATGCTGCAGGCGTTGCCAGCGTCGTTGAAGAACCGACGTTAACACCACATCAGTTTCCGCGCGGTGCGTCACCGGGGACGTTCTTGCACAGTTTGTTTGAAGACCTGGATTTTACCCAGCCGGTTGACCCGAACTGGGTGCGGGAAAAACTGGAGTTTGGCGGTTTTGAAGCGCACTGGGAACCTGTGTTAACTGAGTGGATCACGGCTGTCCTTAAGGCACCACTCAATGAAACGGGTGTTAGCCTGAATCAGCTTTCCGCCCGCAATAAACAGGTGGAGATGGAGTTTTATCTGCCGATTAGTGAACCGCTTATCGCCAGTCAGCTTGATACGTTAATCCGCCAGTTTGACCCGCTATCCGCAGGCTGCCCGCCGCTGGAGTTCATGCAGGTGCGCGGCATGTTAAAAGGTTTTATTGACCTGGTGTTTCGCCACGAAGGGCGTTATTACCTGCTCGACTATAAATCCAACTGGTTGGGTGAAGACAGTTCGGCTTACACCCAACAGGCTATGGCAGCGGCGATGCAGGCACACCGCTATGATCTGCAATATCAGCTTTATACCCTGGCGCTGCACCGTTATCTGCGCCATCGCATTGCTGATTACGACTATGATCGTCACTTTGGCGGCGTTATCTATCTGTTCCTGCGTGGCGTTGATAAAGAACATCCGCAACAAGGGATCTACGCGACCCGACCCAACGCCGAGTTGATTGACCTGATGGATGAGATGTTTGCCGGTATGACCCTGGAGGAGGCGTAATGAAATTGCAAAAGCAATTACTGGAAGCTGTGGAGCACAAACAGCTACGCCCGCTGGATGTGCAATTTGCCCTGACCGTGGCGGGAGATGAACATCCTGCCGTCACCCTCGCGGCGGCGCTGTTAAGTCATGATGCCGGAGAGGGACACGTCTGTTTGCCGCTTTCACGACTGGAAAATAACGAGGCGTCGCATCCGCTGTTGGCGACCTGTGTCAGTGAAATCGGTGAGCTACAAAATTGGGAAGAATGCTTGCTGGCTTCACAAGCGGTCAGCCGGGGAGATGAACCAACGCCGATGATCCTCTGTGGCGATCGCCTTTATCTGAATCGCATGTGGTGTAACGAGCGTACGGTGGCGCGCTTCTTCAATGAGGTGAATCATGCGATCGAGGTGGATGAAGCGTTGCTGGCGCAAACGCTGGATAAACTCTTTCCGCCTGGTGATGAAGTTAACTGGCAAAAAGTGGCGGCAGCAGTGGCACTGACGCGGCGCATTTCGGTAATTTCCGGCGGCCCCGGCACAGGTAAAACGACGACCGTGGCGAAGTTGTTGGCTGCGTTAATTCAGATGGCCGACGGTGAACGCTGTCGTATCCGCCTGGCTGCGCCAACGGGGAAAGCTGCCGCACGCTTAACAGAATCTCTCGGCAAGGCTCTGCGCCAGTTACCGCTGACCGATGAACAAAAGAAACGCATACCAGAAGACGCCAGCACCTTGCACCGCCTCCTGGGCGCGCAGCCAGGTAGCCAGCGTTTACGCCATCATGCGGGTAACCCGCTGCATCTTGATGTGCTGGTGGTGGATGAAGCGTCAATGATTGATCTGCCTATGATGTCTCGGCTGATCGATGCCTTGCCCGATCATGCACGAGTGATCTTCCTCGGCGATCGCGATCAACTGGCCTCGGTTGAGGCTGGAGCTGTGCTGGGCGATATCTGTGCTTATGCCAATGCGGGCTTTACCGCAGAGCGTGCCGGGCAGTTGAGCCGCCTGACGGGAAGCCACGTTCCGGCGGGAAGCGGCACAGAAGCGGCATCATTGCGCGATAGTCTCTGCCTGCTGCAAAAGAGTTACCGTTTCGGCAGCAACTCTGGCATTGGTCAGCTTGCGGCGGCTATTAATCGTGGCGATAAGACGGCAGTGAAAACAGTTTTTCAGCAGGATTTTACTGATATCGAAAAACGGCTTTTACAGAGCGGCGAAGATTATATTGCGATGCTTGAGGAAGCTCTTGCGGGTTACGGACGCTACCTGGATCTGCTTCAGGCACGTGCCGAGCCGGATTTAATCATTCAGGCGTTCAATGAGTATCAGCTTTTGTGCGCCCTGCGGGAAGGGCCGTTTGGCGTGGCAGGACTGAATGAGCGAATTGAACAGTTTATGCAACAGAAGCGCAAAATTCATCGTCATCCGCACTCGCGCTGGTACGAAGGCCGGCCGGTGATGATTGCCCGTAATGACAGTGCGCTTGGGTTGTTTAATGGTGATATCGGTGTCGCTCTGGATCGCGGGCAGGGGACGCGCGTCTGGTTTGCAATGCCGGATGGCAATATCAAGTCGGTGCAACCGAGTCGCCTGCCGGAGCACGAAACCACGTGGGCGATGACAGTACATAAATCGCAGGGATCGGAGTTCGACCATGCGGCGTTGATTTTACCGAGCCAACGCACGCCGGTAGTAACGCGAGAGCTGGTTTACACCGCGGTGACCCGCGCGCGTCGGCGTTTGTCATTGTATGCCGATGAACGCATTTTAAGTGCGGCAATCGCTACGCGCACCGAGCGGCGTAGCGGGCTGGCAGCGTTGTTTGGTTCGCGGGGATAAATGTGATTGCCTGATGCGACGCATGTGCGTCTTATCATGCCTACGAGTGTTACGCATGTCGCATCTGGCGATTTCCATCGCTTACCCTAAATCCGCCATCAACACCTTTGATTTACGCTGGTAGTTGTACAACTGCTTTTTGCTCTCCGGCAGCAAATCAATATCCACCGGGGTAAATCCGCGTTCCTGGAACCAGTGAATACTGCGCGTAGTCAGTACAAACAATTTGCTTAAGCCGCTCTGCTTCGCCTGGGCTGCAATGCGTTCCAGCAAAACCTCGCCCCTTGATGAACTGCGGTAATCCGGGTGAACTGCCACACAGGCCATTTCACCTATCTTCTCTTCCGGGAATGGATAGAGCGCGGCGCAGGCAATAGTCGTGTTATCGCGCTGAATAATAGTGAATTTGTCGATTTCCATCTCCAGTTGCTCGCGAGAACGACGCACCAGAATACCTTGCTGCTCCAGTGGGCGAATCAACTCCAGAATACCGCCAATATCGTTGATTGTTGCGCGACGAATCTGCTCGGCGCTTTCCATCACAATCTGCGTACCGATACCGTCGCGTGAGAACAACTCTTGCAACAGCGCGCCATCTTCCTGATAACTGATTAAATGACAGCGACGCACGCCGCTGCGGCAGGCTTTCACTGCGCCACGCAAAAAGCGCACCGTACCGGAGTTGTAATCGCCTTTCTCTTCCTGGACTTCTACCCGCGCTTGCGCTTCGTTAGGGAAAAGTTCGGAGACAATATCACCGTCGTCATTAGTGACACCCTGTGAAGAGCAAAAACCAATCATCTTCTCAGCTTTCAGTTTGATGGCCAGTTGAGTGGCAATCTCTTCCGAGGTCAGGTTAAAGCTCTCGCCAGTGACCGAAACCGCCACCGGCCCCATCAGCACAATCGCACCGCTGTCCAGTTGGCGATGAATCGCTTCTTCATCAATCCGCCGGATGCGCCCGCTATGGCAGTAATCCACACCATCATCCACGCCCAGCGGCTGGGCAATAATAAAATTGCCGCTGACGACGTTGATATGCGCGCCTTGCAACGGCGTGTTGTTGAGGCTCATTGACAGGCGAGCGGTAATATCCAGTTGTAACGTACCCGCAGCCTGCTTCACCAGCTCCAGCGTTTTGGCGTCGGTCACGCGCGTATTCTTGTGATATAGCGGCTCGTGGTGATGCGCTGCAAGATTTGCGTCGATCTGGGGACGTGCGCCATAAACCACCACCAGACGGATGCCGAGGCTGTGCAACAACCCAATATCATTGACAATACTGGAGAAATTTTCATGCTCAATGGCTTCTCCGCCGAGCATGATGACAAACGTTTTTCCCCGGTGGGTATTGATATAGGGAACCGAATGGCGGAATCCCTCGACCAGCTCGGTTTTACGTTCCTTTACCACGGCACACCTCTTTGCATGATTATTCGAAATTATTGTATTTTTATTCTGTTTTTTCGCCGTGCGCAAGTGCAAATTTTATGCGAGTGCGACTTTTTTATCAGTAATACCGTGAATATAAATAGAATGTTTACCGTTTTATAGATGACAGATTATGCGTCTTTCGCTAAAGTTTCCGGTCAAATTGGTCGTTTACTTGTTACACAGCTTAGATTTCTTTTGCTCGGGAGAGGCATGTCAGGATCCAACACTGCAATCAGCCGTCGTCGTTTACTGCAAGGCGCGGGCGCCATGTGGCTATTGAGCGTAAGCCAGGTGAGTCTGGCTGCGGTCAGCCAGGTCGTGGCGGTGCGCGTCTGGCCTGCGTCCAGCTACACCCGCGTGACGGTAGAATCAAATCGTCAGCTGAAATATAAGCAGTTCGCGTTGAGTAACCCTGAACGCGTGGTGGTGGATATCGAAGATGTAAACCTGAACTCGGTGCTCAAGGGGATGGCTGCGCAAATCCGCGCTGACGACCCGTTCATCAAGTCGGCACGCGTCGGCCAATTTGATCCGCAAACCGTGCGGATGGTTTTTGAGTTAAAGCAAAATGTAAAACCGCAGATGTTTGCCCTCGCGCCGGTCGCCGGGTTTAAAGAACGTCTGGTGATGGACCTTTATCCGGCCAATGCTCAGGACATGCAAGACCCATTGCTGGCGCTGCTGGAAGATTACAACAAAGGCGACCTCGAAAAGCAGGTGCCGCCAGCGCAGAGTGGCCCACAGCCAGGCAAGGCCGGGCGCGATCGTCCGATTGTCATTATGCTCGACCCTGGCCACGGCGGCGAAGACTCCGGCGCGGTGGGGAAATACAAAACGCGCGAAAAAGACGTGGTATTGCAAATAGCTCGCCGTCTGCGCTCTCTGATCGAGAAAGAGGGCAATATGAAGGTTTACATGACGCGTAATGAAGACATCTTCATTCCGTTGCAAGTGCGCGTAGCAAAAGCACAGAAACAGCGTGCTGATTTGTTTGTCTCTATTCATGCCGACGCCTTTACCAGTCGCCAGCCGAGCGGTTCCTCGGTGTTTGCGCTCTCTACCAAAGGCGCAACCAGTACTGCGGCAAAATATCTGGCACAAACCCAGAACGCCTCGGACTTGATTGGTGGTGTGAGCAAAAGCGGCGACCGCTATGTCGACCACACCATGTTCGATATGGTGCAGTCGTTGACCATTGCCGACAGCCTGAAGTTTGGTAAGGCCGTGCTAAATAAGCTGGGGAAAATCAACAAACTGCATAAGAATCAGGTTGAGCAGGCCGGGTTTGCTGTGCTGAAAGCGCCAGATATTCCTTCCATTCTGGTCGAAACGGCGTTTATCAGTAACGTTGAGGAAGAACGCAAATTGAAAACGGCGACTTTCCAGCAGGAAGTTGCGGAGTCTATTCTTGCGGGAATTAAAGCGTATTTTGCCGATGGGGCGACGCTGGCGAGAAGAGGATGATAAAAAGGCGCTGAATGGCGCTTTTTTTATGGGAGAATAGAAACAAAAAAACACCCGTTAGGGTGTTCAATAATTGGTTGCGGGGGCCGGATTTGAACCGACGACCTTCGGGTTATGAGCCCGACGAGCTACCAGGCTGCTCCACCCCGCGTCACCGTACTGCTATTACAACAGCGGAAGCGCGTCGTGGAGG
>NZ_VATP01000012.1:0-112695 GCF_005781125.1 Escherichia sp. E2748 | reverse complement strand
CTGTTACGCCATCTGTTCCACAACCAGAACGAAAACATCTGTATCGCCCGGAAATTGGTAGCTATCTGGCCAATATTCAGGCGGCAAATACGCTGTTTAATACCCGGCTGCATGACCGTCTGGGGGAAACACAATACACCGACCTGCTCACTGGCGAACAGAAAGTGACCAGTTTGTGGATGCGTAATATTGGCGGGCATAATCGCTTTAAAGATCGTTCGGATGAACTGAATACCCAGAGCAACCGTTATGTTCTGCAACTGGGCGGCGATCTTGCGCAATGGAGCAGTAATGACCTTGATCGCTGGCATCTCGGCTTAATGGCTGGCTATGCCAACAGCAAGAGTCACACGCATTCCAGCCTGACCGGGTACAGCTCACGTGGGCAAATCGACGGCTACAGTGTGGGCGTGTATGGCACCTGGTACGCTAACGAAGCAGACAAAACCGGGACTTATGTTGACAGCTGGTTGCTCTATAACTGGTTTGATAACACCGTCTCCGGCGAGTATCTGCCCAGTGAAAAGTATCACTCTGACGGCATCACCGCCGCCATTGAAGCGGGTTATACCTTCCGTCTCGGTGAAAGCGCTGATGCGCGTACCAGCTACTGGTTGCAGCCCAAAATGCAACTGACGTGGATAGATGTGAAGGCAGACAACCATACGGAAGACAATGGCACGCTGGTTGAGGACAGCACCGAAGGCAACCTGCAAACGCGCCTGGGGGTGAAAGCGTATCTGCAGGGTCATCATGCTATTGATGATCATAAAGAGCGTTCTTTCCAGCCTTTCGTGGAAGCCAACTGGATTTATAACTCCCGCAATTACAGCGTGAAGATGGATCACATCGGCGATGAGATCATCGGCGCGCGTAACACTGGCGAGTTAAAAGCGGGGGTGGAAGGTCAGATTACTCCACGTCTGCAACTGTGGGGCAACGTCGCCCAGCAGTTGGGTGACAACGGTTACAGTGATACCCAGGGAATGCTGGGCGTGAAATATCTCTTTTAATGCCACTTTGCCACCTGTCACGTACAGGTGGCATGCTCCCTGCGTCAACCAGATAAGCGTAGCGCACCAGGCAAGCCGGACGGTGCTGTTGCATCTCCGGCTGCTTCTGCACTAACCAACTAAATGTGCAGTTCCTGCAACTTCTCTTTCGGCAGCGCCAGTTCTTCATTGCTGTTGATGCGCACGTCACGTTCCAGAATGCTACGCGCAATATCCTGTGCTTCCTGCAAAGAGTGCATCTGGTAAGTACCGCACTGATAGACGTTAAGTTCCGGGATCTGATTCTGATCCTGCACTTTCAACACGTCTTCCATTGCCGCTTTCCAGGCATCAGCGACACGCTGCTCATCAGGCGTACCAATCAGACTCATATAAAAACCAGTGCGGCAGCCCATTGGTGAGATATCGATAATCTCAACGCCATTACCGTTAAGATGGTTACGCATAAAACCAGCAAACAGGTGCTCCAGGGTATGGATCCCTCTTTCTGGCATCACTTCTTTGTTCGGCACGCAGAAGCGAAGATCGAACACGGTAATTGCGTCGCCATGCGGGGTGTTCATTGTTTTCGCCACCCGAACTGCAGGCGCTTCCATCCGGGTATGATCGACTGTGAAGCTATCTAACAACGGCATTTAGCCACCTCCGGTAAATTTTTTTTAAATATTCTGAACTCTTTCTTCCCAGGCGAGTCTGAGTATATGAAAGACGCGCATTTGTTATCATCATCCCTGAATTCAGAGATGAAATTTTGGCCACTCACGAGTGGCCTTTTTCTTTTCTGTCAGGCGTGTTTTTCCAGCCACACCGCAAACGGTTCGGTATCAGCGGCTTCCATTTCCTGCTGGCGACGTTCAGACGCCTCGCGCTCGGCTACAAAATCCTCTTCGCGCAGAATTTCCAGCGGCTCTTCACGCAGAAGATTACGGTAGGCTTCTGCAAACGCTTTACCTGTTCCGCCAATGCCAGTATCAATCATAGACCTTAAGATACGCGCAGAGAAAGTCAGATCAGGATTATCGAAGCAGGCGACCAGTTCATCACACACTTTCTGGTACGCTTCGCCGCCGTTAATGCTATCCAGCGTTTGCGCGACGCGTTTTAGATCGCGGAACAGATCTTTACCCACCTGCGGCAACGGGAACTGCGCAGTTTCGCAACCGATACCCAGCGTCAGGCCTGGTTTACGACCCTCGAGGATCACCCGGTTCCAGTTAACGCGTGTACAGGCAAGTTCGCTACTGCTCATTTCCGGTGCATCAGCCAGCGCACACCAGACCATAAACAGGTCGAGGAAACGCACCTGCTGTTCATCTACACCAATCGGCGAGAACGGGTTGATGTCCAGCGAACGCACTTCAATATATTCAATGCCGCCACGTAATAGCGCATCAGAAGGCGATTCTCCGCTGCGAGTAACGCGTTTTGGACGAATCGGCGCATACAGTTCGTTTTCAATCTGCAGCACGTTGCTGTTGATTTGTAGCCGCTTACCGTCTTTCTCAATACCAATCTTCGCGTACTCTTCCGACGGCGTTTTGATAGCCTGCTTGAGCCCTGCGACGTACTCGTAGAGATCATTGAAGGTAATACCGAGATTGCTTTGCGATTTATTGGTATAGCCAAGATCGCTCAAACGAAGAGAGGTCGCATACGGCAGGTAATACATACCGCACTCGGTTTTCTCAAACGGCAGCGACGTTGGTTTTCCTTGCAGGAAAGAAGAACAAATCGCCGGAGACGCACCAAACAGATAAGGAATGACCCAACCGAAGCGATAGTAGTTGCGGATAACGCGGAAATAGCCCGCAGAAATTTTCTCTTTGGCATCAGCGCCCGAGATATCACCGCACTTCGCTTGCCAGAATGCCATTGGCAAAGAGAAATTGTAGTGCACGCCGGAAATGGTTTGCATCAGCGCGCCGTAGCGATTTTTCAGCCCTTCACGGTACAGCGTTTTAAAGCGTCCGGTGTTAGAAGTGCCGTACTGTGCCAGTTCGATGTCCTGACCTTCTGCGATGTAGCATGGCATGCTTAACGGCCACATCCGCTCATCGCCCATATTGCGCGCCGTATAACGATGCAGGTCGCGCATAAAGGTCAGCATATGTTCAATATCACCATCCACTGGTGTAATAAATTCCAGCAATGCTTCCGCAAAATCGGTGGTTATCCATTTATGCGTTAGTGCGGAACCTAATGCTTCAGGATGACCTGTTGTTGCAAGTGTGCCATCAGCATTAACACGCAAAGTTTCGCGCTCCAGCCCACGCTGTATCCCCTTTAACGCCTGAGGATGTTTTTCCAGCCAGGCCAGCGCCTGTGATACGTCCGGGATCAAATTGACCTCCCGCCTGTCAAAATCGTTTTATTTAGCATAACTGTAATGGTGGCCATGTGTGCAGGCCTACAATTAGTGCCACCACATCATGCCCTGAACGGTAGCTACTGCAATCGCAACATAGCGTAACGCTTTACCAAGGCACAAAAAAAAGATTACTGGTCCCCACGAGATGCGCATCCATCCCGCTAACAGACACAGTAAATCGCCAACCACGGGCATCCAGCTTAATAATAGTGTGATTGCACCATATCGTTTCAGCCAGCCGATGGCTTTCTCTTGCCAGCGCGATGTTTTGCGCAGTGGAAAGAAACGCCCAAGGATAACGTTAGTTAGCCCTCCAAGGCTATTACCCATTGTTGCTGTTAACACTAAAACCCAGGGATGACTTACCCCGGAAAGTAACATTGCAACCAGGACGACTTCGGAATTACCGGGTAATAGTGTAGCGCTGAGGAAACTACTGGCAAACAACGAGAAAAGCGATAAAGCTTCACTCACAGCAAGCGAACATCCACAGCGTCCATGCCTGCAGCGCGAGCAGCCTGAATACCGAAATCAGCATCTTCAAAGACCACACACTGCGTTGGTTGCACGCCCATACGCTGTGCGCACAACAAAAATGTGTCTGGCGCAGGTTTATGGTGTTTGACGTGATCGGCGGCAACGACCGCATCAAAATAACGGCGTAATCCCAGGTGCGCCAGCAATGCCTCAGCGATGGCGCTTTCACTCCCCGTTCCAACAGCCATTGGTCGACGTCCGTGCCAGCTTTTCACCACTTCAACAAGAGGAAGCGGCTCGACGCTATCCAGCAGCATACTTCTTACTGCTTCTGTTTTTTCACGCGCTAACGCATGCGGGTCGAGATCGGCCTGATTCAGCTCAATAATCGCCTGAGCAATACGCCACGTGGGCGAGCCATTAAGCGCAATCATCGCCTGAACATCGTACTGAAGACCGTAATGCCCTAATACTTCGCGCCACGCTTTACGGTGCGTAGGCTCCGTATCCAGGATTGTGCCATCCATATCAAAAATTAAACCTGCATAACGCTCGTACATGGTCTTCTCGCAAGTCGAAAAATATGACGCTACTTTAGCGTAATTGCTTGATTTTGTCGCTGATGGCGAAGGAGAAGAAAATTCAGGAAATGGATAAAGTAGTTATTTAGAAATGAGATATTTTTGAAGGAAATTTTTTGGAGAAGATGGTGCATCCGGGAGGATGACTCACTGGCGTTCGCCCTTCGGGCCGTTGCTGGCGCAACGTTATCCTCCCTGGTGCATACATCAATATTGCAGACCGTGAAGATTATCAATCGTGAGTAATACGGAGAAGATGGTGCATCCGGGAGGATTCGAACCTCCGACCGCTCGGTTCGTAGCCGAGTACTCTATCCAGCTGAGCTACGGATGCATCGGGAAACTTATTTTGCTGCTGAAATTGATACCGCTACGAAAGCTATATCAAGTAAGAGATGGTGCATCCGGGAGGATTCGAACCTCCGACCGCTCGGTTCGTAGCCGAGTACTCTATCCAGCTGAGCTACGGATGCATCGGGAAATTTATTTTACTGCTGATATTGATATCGCTACGAAAGCTATATCAAGTAAGAGATGGTGCATCCGGGAGGATTCGAACCTCCGACCGCTCGGTTCGTAGCCGAGTACTCTATCCAGCTGAGCTACGGATGCATCGGGAAACTTACTTTACTGCAGATTTTTTGATACCGCTACTAAAGCCGTATCAAGTAAGAGATGGTGCATCCGGGAGGATTCGAACCTCCGACCGCTCGGTTCGTAGCCGAGTACTCTATCCAGCTGAGCTACGGATGCAAATGGCGGTGAGGCGGGGATTCGAACCCCGGATGCAGCTTTTGACCGCATACTCCCTTAGCAGGGGAGCGCCTTCAGCCTCTCGGCCACCTCACCACACGCCTCTTACGAGTGCTTCGAAGAACTTGTTTATCGCTCATCGTCGCTGCGTGGCGCACATATTACTTTCTGAGACTTATAAGTCAAACAATTTTTCCCACACTTTTATTGTTTGCACACTTCGCGCTCAATTAGTCTGTAAAAACGTCAAAAAGAGTGTTTTATCAACAGAAAAACAGGCCTCTGACAGGTAGCAGTGATAGAGAAAAATGAAGGCAAAAGTTAAATGAACGGGAGTAACGCGAAAAAAAATGAAGTGAAAGAGAAATTTTGAGGGTGCGTCTCACCGTTAAAGATGAGACGCGGAAAGATTAGTAACTGGACTGCTGGGATTTTTCAGCCTGGATACGCTGGTAGATCTCTTCACGGTGAACAGAAACTTCCTTCGGGGCGTTTACGCCAATACGTACCTGGTTGCCCTTTACCCCTAAAACTGTCACGGTGACCTCATCCCCAATCATGAGGGTCTCACCAACTCGACGAGTCAGAATCAGCATTCTTTGCTCCTTGAAAGATTAAAAGAGTCGGGTCTCTCTGTATCCCGGCATTATCCATCATATAACGCCAAAAAGTAAGCAATGACAAACACATTACATCTAAGCAGTCATGGCATTACATTCTGTTAAACCTAAGTTTAGCCGATATACACAACTTCAACCTGACTTTATCATTGTCGATAGCGTCGATGCGAATGCCGTGAAGCAAGTCCACGGCATTGCCTGACACTTATATTATTGCAATTTCGCGCTGACCCAGCCTTTCACACTGGCTAACGCTGCAGGTAAGGCCGCAGCATCCGTACCACCGGCTTGCGCCATGTCAGGACGTCCACCACCCTTGCCGCCCACCTGCTGAGCGACCATACCAATCAGTTCCCCTGCCTTCACGCGATCTGTGACGTCCTTAGATACGCCTGCAATCAGAGAAACCTTACCTTCGGCTACCGTTGCCAGCACGATAATTGTCGACCCCAGCTGATTTTTTAAATCGTCAACCATGGTGCGCAACATTTTCGGCTCAACACCGCTAAGCTCACTAACCAACAGCTTAACACCATTAACATCAATTGCCTTACTGGAAAGATTTGCGCTCTCCTGTGCGGCAGCCTGTTCTTTAAGCTGTTGTAACTCTTTTTCCAGCTGACGCGTACGTTCCAGTACTGAGCGCACTTTATCAGCCAGATTATTGCTATCGCCTTTCAGCAGATGCGCGACTTCGCTTAAGCGATCGCTGTCTGCATGAACGGTGGCGATAGCACCTTCTCCGGTTACCGCTTCGATACGACGAACGCCTGCAGCAGTACCCGATTCAGAAATGATACGGAACAGACCAATATCACCGGTGCGGCTGGCGTGAGTACCACCACACAGCTCGGTGGAGAAATCGCCCATGCTCAGCACACGTACACGTTCATCATACTTCTCGCCGAACAGCGCCATCGCACCTTTCGCTTTCGCCGCTTCGAGATCCATGATGTTGGTTTCGATAGGCAAGTTACGACGAATCTGCGCGTTCACCAGATCTTCGACAGCACGAATCTCTTCTGGTTTCATCGCTTCGTTATGCGAGAAGTCAAAACGCAGCACCTTGTCATTAACCAGCGAACCTTTCTGGGAGACATGAGTACCCAGAACCTGACGCAGCGCAGCGTGCATCAGGTGCGTTGCGGAGTGATTCAGACGAATACGAGCGCGACGAGCTTCATCTACATCTGCCTGTACCGCGTCGCCCACTTTCAGAGAACCCGCAGCAAGTTTACCGATGTGACCAATCGCCTGGCCATATTTCTGCGTATCTTCCACCGCAAAGGAGAAGTTAGCGCCTTTCAGTTCGCCTTTATCGCCAACCTGACCGCCGGATTCTGCATAGAATGGCGTTTGATCCAGCACGACCACAGCTTCCTGGCCTGCATTGATGGCATCAACCGCTTTACCATCAACAAACAGCGCGGTCACTTTACCGTTCAGTTCCAGATGGTCATAGCCTTTAAATTCAGATGCACTATCAACACGGATCATTGCGTTGTAATCGGCACCAAAGCCGCTGGCTTCGCGCGCACGACGACGCTGCTCTTCCATTGCTGCTTCAAAACCAGCTTCGTCAACTTTGATGTTGCGCTCACGGCAAACGTCAGCCGTCAGGTCAACCGGGAAGCCGTAGGTGTCGTACAGGCGGAAAGCTGTTTCACCATCCAGCGTATCACCAGAAAGTTTTGCCAGCTCTTCATCCAGCAGTGCCAGACCGCGCTCCAGAGTACGGGCAAACTGCTCTTCTTCAGTCTTCAGCACCTGCTCAACCTGCGCCTGCTGGCGTTTCAGGTCTTCACCCGCAGAGCCCATAACGTCGATCAGCGGACCAACCAGTTTGTAGAAGAAGGTTTCTTTCGCGCCCAGCATATTGCCGTGACGCACTGCGCGACGAATGATACGACGCAGCACATAACCACGGTTTTCGTTGGACGGCATTACGCCATCCGCGATCAGGAACGCACAAGAACGAATGTGGTCAGCGATAACGCGCAGCGATTTATTGCTCAGATCGGTCGCGCCAGTCACCTTAGCCACCGCCTGAATCAGCGTACGGAACAGGTCGATATCATAGTTGGAGTTTACGTGTTGCAGCACGGCGGCAATACGCTCCAGACCCATACCGGTATCTACAGACGGCTTCGGCAGCGGTTCCATCGTGCCATCTGCCTGGCGGTTGAACTGCATGAAGACGATGTTCCAGATCTCAATGTAGCGGTCACCGTCTTCTTCCGGGCTTCCCGGAGGGCCACCCCAAATGTGGTCGCCGTGATCGTAGAAGATTTCGGTGCACGGGCCGCACGGACCAGTGTCACCCATCTGCCAGAAGTTGTCAGATGCGTATGGCGCACCTTTGTTATCGCCGATGCGAATAATACGTTCGCGCGGGATCCCTACTTCTTTTTCCCAGATTTCGTAGGCTTCGTCGTCGCTTTCATAGACGGTAACCCACAGACGCTCTTTCGGCAGGGCAAACCATTTTTCGCTGGTCAGCAGTTCCCATGCAAACTGAATGGCATCGTGTTTGAAATAGTCGCCGAAGCTGAAGTTGCCCAGCATTTCGAAGAAGGTATGGTGACGCGCGGTGTAACCGACGTTTTCCAGGTCGTTGTGTTTACCACCCGCACGCACGCAGCGTTGGGAAGTGGTAGCGCGGGAATAATTACGCTTGTCGAGCCCAAGGAAGACATCCTTGAACTGGTTCATCCCGGCGTTGGTAAACAACAAAGTTGGGTCGTTATGGGGTACCAGGGAGCTGCTGGCAACTACCTGATGTCCCTTACTATGGAAAAAGTCGAGAAACGCCTGACGGATCTCAGCGGTGCTCTTGCTCATAATTATCCTGAAATCAAGCTAACGAAATATCGCCACCAGCTACAGCGTGTCTTAACCGCCGGGCTGGTAACTGAAAAGTGGGAATAAGATAAGTTTTCTTGACTGGGAAGTAAAATACCGTATGCGTTCAGTCGGCAAAATTTCGCCAAATCTCCTGGATATCTTCCATCAGATAGCCACGATAGAGCAGAAAACGCTGGATCTTAACTTTTTCTGAAAAGACAGTTGGCAAAGGTTCGCCATATTTTCGCGTCGCCTGATCGCGTGCCAGTGCGCACCAGTCAATGTCACATTCACGCATCGCTTTTTCTGTCGCTTCGCGGGAAATACCTTTCTGATTCAGTTCCTGACGAATACGCGCAGGTCCATAACCTTTGCAGCTACGGCTGGCAATAAAGCGCGCAACAAATCGGCTGTCATCGAGATAGCCATGTTCATGGCACCAGGCAATAACGCGCTCGTAATCTTCTGCCGTGGCATCAATCTCTTCCGGGCCACTTTTACCCATAATCGGTGCCGCGAGTTTACGTCGCAGTTCTTGCTCACTGTGATCGCGCACCGCCAGAATGCGTACCGCTCGATCCAACAGACGAGCATATGCCGGGCGACGGGATGTTGAGTCTGTCATGGCATATCCTTAAAACTTAAAAAGCAAAAGGGCCGCAGATGCGACCCAGGTTTTGCTGACAAAGTGGCGTTGTTCATGCCGGATGCGGCGTGAGCGCCTTATCCGTCCTACAAACCGTGCAACTTCAATACATTGCAGAGAACATGTAGGCCTGATAAGCGTAGCGCATCAGGCAATTTTGCGTTTGTCATCCGCCTCAGAGTCGCAGATGCGCCCCTTGAGTATCAAACAAGACGATTAAAAATCTTCGTTAGTTTCTGCTACGCCTTCGCTGTCATCTACAGAGAAATCCGGCGTTGAGTTCGGGTTGCTCAGCAGCAGCTCACGTACTTTCTTCTCGATCTCTTTCGCGGTTTCCGGGTTATCTTTCAGCCAGGCAGTCGCATTCGCTTTACCTTGGCCGATCTTCTCACCTTTGTAGCTGTACCACGCGCCAGCTTTCTCGATCAGCTTCTCTTTCACGCCCAAGTCAACCAACTCGCCGTAGAAGTTGATGCCTTCACCGTAGAGGATCTGGAATTCAGCCTGTTTAAACGGCGCTGCAATTTTGTTCTTAACCACTTTCACGCGGGTTTCGCTACCCACTACGTTTTCGCCCTCTTTCACCGCGCCGATACGACGGATGTCGAGACGAACAGAGGCGTAGAATTTCAGCGCGTTACCACCGGTAGTGGTTTCCGGGTTACCGAACATCACACCAATTTTCATACGGATCTGGTTGATGAAGATCAGCAGCGTGTTGGACTGCTTCAGGTTACCCGCCAGCTTACGCATCGCCTGGCTCATCATACGTGCTGCAAGGCCCATGTGAGAGTCGCCGATTTCGCCTTCGATTTCCGCTTTCGGCGTCAGTGCCGCCACGGAGTCAACGACGATAACGTCTACTGCGCCAGAACGCGCCAGAGCGTCACAGATTTCCAGTGCCTGCTCGCCGGTGTCCGGCTGGGAGCACAGCAGGTTGTCGATATCGACACCCAATTTACGTGCATAGACTGGGTCCAGCGCGTGTTCAGCATCGATAAACGCACAGGTTTTACCTTCGCGCTGGGCAGCGGCAATCACCTGCAGCGTCAGCGTGGTTTTACCGGAAGATTCCGGTCCGTAGATTTCGACGATACGGCCCATCGGCAGACCACCTGCTCCGAGCGCGATATCCAGTGAAAGCGAACCAGTAGAGATGGTTTCCACATCCATGGAACGGTCTTCACCCAGGCGCATGATGGAGCCTTTACCAAATTGTTTCTCAATCTGGCCCAGTGCTGCCGCCAACGCTTTCTGTTTGTTTTCGTCGATAGCCATTTTTACTCCTGTCATGCCGGGTAATACCGGATAGTCAATATGTTCTGTTGAAGCAATTATACTGTATAGTCATACAGTATCAAGTGTTTTGTAGAAATTGTTGCCGCAGCGTATTTAAGGCATAAGCCGTCGCCTTACGACGCACGGCATCGCGGTCGCCGCTAAAGCATTCCCGGCGGGTAATGCCTTCGCCGCGGGCTGTGGCAAAAGCAAACCAGACGGTGCCGACAGGCTTCTCTTCGCTGCCGCCATCCGGTCCGGCGATGCCACTGATAGCAACCGCATAATCAGCACGAGCCGCTTTCAGTGCGCCTATCGCCATTTCCACCACGACAGGTTCACTCACCGCGCCATGCTGCGCCAGCGTCTCTTCGTGTACGCCGATCATCTGCGCTTTGGCTTCGTTACTGTAGGTGACAAATCCGCGTTCAAACCAGGCGGAACTGCCGGCAATATCGGTAATCACTTTCGCTACCCAACCGCCAGTACAGGATTCAGCGGTTGTTACGGTTGCGCCACGGGATTTCAGCGCCAGCCCTACCTGCTCGCTTAACTGCATCAGTTCACTGTCAGTCATCACAACCTCTGTCAGTCAAAAATTTATGCCGGACAAGATAGCACTTTCCCGCAGAAGATGGGGACCAGCGATTCATTTTACGAGTCGCATTCCGAAATAAGACTGTTGCGGCCAACCGGTAAAGAAAAACGCTACCATGCAGCGTTCATATTGCCAGGTATTCACAAGGAGAGAAAAATAATGACAACAAAGAAAACGGATAACCCCCCCAAAACGTGCTTAAACAGACCACGCAAATGCGTATGTGGGTCATCATTGGTGGCATCAGCGCACTGGTTTCAGTGATATGTAAGATTTTATCTTCTGGCTATCTTGAACCTTTCGACTTCGGTCAGGCTGCGTTAGGCGTTGTCTGTCTGGGATATGCGATATCGCTGTCAAAAAAAATCAGGCAATTACGTCATTCGAATAAACAGTAAGAAAGCAGAGGGAAGTTTAACCTCCCTCTTGCAGATAGTTACTGTACGCGCGCCAACGCCACGGCTTGTCCTAACTGCCAGACCGCCATTGCGTAATGTGTGCTGTGGTTATAACGGGTAATGGTGTAGAAGTTCGGCAGACCGTACCAGTACTGATAACCTGTTCCAACATCCAAACGCAGCAGGCTGGCCTGTTGATGGTTGCCCAGCGACTGCTGTGGCGTTAAACCTGCCGCGGCAAGCTGCGAAATGCTGTACTTGGTTTTGAAGCCATTTGGCAAGCCTGGAGCCTGACCGTTTGCCATTACCGCGACCTGATCGCCTTTTACCCAGCCGTGCGCTTTGAAATAGTTCGCCACGCTACCGATCGCATCAACCGGATCCCACAGGTTGATATGCCCGTCGCCGCTGAAATCTACCGCATATTGTTTGTAAGACGACGGCATAAACTGTCCGTAGCCCATCGCCCCAGCAAAGGAACCTTTCAGATTGAGCGGATCGTCCTGCTCATCGCGCGCCATCAGCAGGAAGGTTTCCAGCTCGCCAGAGAAATACTCCGCGCGGCGTGGGTAGTTAAATGACAGCGTTGCCAGCGCATCGAGGATGCGGGTTTTCCCCATCACGCGCCCCCAGCGGGTTTCGACGCCGATAATCCCGACGATAATTTCCGGCGGTACGCCATACACCTGCCACGCGCGATTCAGCGCATCTTCATACTGATTCCAGAAAACCACGCCGTTCTGCACGTTATCCGGCGTAATAAATTTTTTGCGATAACGCAGCCATGCGCCGTTCGGACCAGATGGCGGTTTCACCGATGTGGTTGGTGCCTGGTTATCCATCAGCCGCAGTACCGAATCCAGACGTTTCGCCTGAGAGAGAATTTCCTGCAATTGCTGACGATCGAAACCATGTTTGTTCACCATTTTTTCGATGAACTGCTGCGCATTGGGGTTATTGGCGAAATCTCCGCCCATCTGCATCACATTGTGCTGCGGCTCAAGCAGGAAGCCGCCGGACGGCGTTCCGGTGGTTGTTTCAGTCTCAGTCTGTTTTGGCTTGCTGCTACAGGCGGCAAGTAACACAAAAAGGGGAAGCAATGTTACATAACGATGCTTGAACATGAGGGGTCCATTTAACAAATTCAACCAAGGGCAAGTATGGTAAAGCATCCCGCCCAGCACAAGGAAGCGGTAGTCTGTTTTCGGCACTCCATTTCTCTTTAGTCTCTTCTTTCAGTTCATATTTTTTCTTAAAGTATGTTGTAACTAAATTCACATATGTTGTTTCCCTTCCCATAGCGCTGGATAATGAGCGCTCATTCCGGCCATCAATCCCTGGCTGGAATAAATAAATGGACCTTAACCGGAGAGAGCAATGAGTGAAGCACTACTGAACGCGGGACGTCAGACGTTAATGCTGGAGTTGCAGGAAGCAAGCCGTTTACCGGAACGTCTGGGCGATGATTTTGTTCGCGCCGCCAATATCATCCTGCACTGCGAAGGCAAAGTGGTAGTTTCGGGAATTGGCAAATCGGGCCACATTGGTAAGAAAATCGCCGCAACACTTGCCAGCACCGGCACACCGGCTTTTTTTGTCCATCCGGCAGAAGCACTGCACGGCGATCTGGGGATGATTGAAAGCCGCGATGTGATGTTGTTTATCTCTTACTCCGGTGGCGCGAAGGAACTGGATCTGATTATTCCGCGTCTGGAAGACAAATCTATCGCGCTGCTGGCGATGACGGGCAAACCGACGTCACCGCTGGGACTCGCGGCGAAAGCGGTGCTGGATATCTCCGTAGAACGCGAAGCCTGCCCGATGCACCTTGCGCCGACTTCCAGCACTGTAAATACCCTGATGATGGGCGACGCGTTGGCGATGGCAGTCATGCAGGCGCGCGGATTTAATGAAGAAGATTTTGCCCGCTCCCACCCAGCCGGGGCACTGGGCGCTCGCTTGCTGAACAAAGTGCATCATCTTATGCGTCGTGACGATGCCATCCCGCAGGTGGCGTTAACCGCCAGCGTGATGGACGCGATGCTGGAACTTAGCCGCACCGGTTTAGGTCTGGTGGCAGTGTGCGATGATCAACGACTGGTGAGAGGCGTCTTTACCGACGGTGATTTACGTCGCTGGCTGGTTGGCGGCGGCGCACTCACCACGCCAGTCAATGAAGCGATGACGGTCGGCGGCACCACGTTGCAATCGCAAAGCCGTGCCATCGACGCCAAAGAAATCCTGATGAAACGCAAAATCACCGCCGCACCGGTAGTGGATGAAAACGGCAAACTCACCGGCGCAATTAACCTGCAGGATTTCTATCAGGCCGGGATTATTTAATCCTTCAATCCCAGACGTTTCGCCAGCCGATGCAGGTTGGCGACGTCGGTTTCCAGCATCCGCGAGCAGGCAGCCCAGTTGTGATGATTTTGTGCCAGTGCCTGGCGAATGGTTTCACGCTGGAACGCTTCTGTCGCTTCACGCAGATTTTGCTTAACAACGGGCATTGTCATCGCTTCTGGCGGCGGCAACGCCTCCTCAGGAAAAGCAAAATGTTGCGCCTCAAGAATCACTTCATCGCCGCTGCGAGTGGCTCTCGCCAGCACTACCGCCCGATGAATAGCATGTTCCAGTTCGCGCACATTTCCCGGAAAATTATAGTGTTGCAGTAATTTTCGCGCTCCGGCACTTAATACCACGCGGGAAAGCCCCAGCCGCAAACGACACTGCTCACAGAAATACCCTGCCAGCAGAATGACGTCATCGCCCCGCTCACGCAGCGGCGGCACCGAAAGTGGAAACACGCTCAGGCGATGAAACAAGTCGGCGCGAAATCGCCCTGCCAGCACCTCTTCGCGTAAGTCGCGGTTAGTCGCAGCCAGCACGCGCACATCGACCCGCAAACTGCGGTCATCGCCAACGCGCTGAATATCGCCATACTGCAACACCCTCAGCAGCTTGGCCTGCAATGCCAACGACAACTCGCCGATCTCATCCAGAAACAGTGTGCCGTTATCCGCCATTTCAAACTTCCCGCTGCGGTTACTGATAGCGCCAGTAAACGCTCCTTTCACATGCCCGAACAACTCACTTTCCGCCACACTTTCCGGCAGTGCGGCACAGTTGAGATAGACCAGCGGATTCACCGCCCTTGGCGAGGCTTCATGAATCGCTTTCGCCACCAGCTCCTTACCGGTTCCCGTCTCACCGCTGATCAGGACGTTGAGATCGGACGCCGCCACAATCTCAATCTCTTTTTTCAATTGCGTCATACCTGGCGACAGACCGATCATCTGCGTCTGTTTCACCGCTTCAAACGGCGCGGCATCACCTGGCAGCATATTCTGGCTTTCCAGTTGTTCAATCAGCAACGCATTGCTTAACGCTCCCGCCGCCAGTGCAGCAATCAGCCGTAACTCTTCGTCGCTGAAAACATCGAACTGATCGGGCTGCATCCCGTCGAGCGTCAGTGCGCCGATCAAGTTTTGCCCGGCAAACAACGGCAAACCAACGCAGGCGTGAACCTTCAGACTCTCCTGCCCGGGAATCAAACCGTCATAAGGATCGGGCAATTCGCTGTCTGCGGGAAAGCGCACCACATCACCCGCGCGGGCAATCGCTTCCAGCCGTGGATGACCTTCCAGCGCAAAGCGTCTACCGAGTACATCCTTCGCCAGCCCGTCGATGGCAAGCGGAATAAACTGCCGCGAGTCGTAACGTAGCAACGCAGACGCATCGCACTCCAGCACCTGACGCAGCGTGGTGATCAGGCGCTGAAAACGATCCTGATGACCAATCCCACGCTGCAATTCGATGGCGATATTCGCCAGCACATCAACGGAAAAACTCATCTTTGCCTCACTGTCAATTTGACTATTGATATTGTCATATTGACCATTTTATTGATAGTCATTTTGACTACTCACTAATGAGCATAAATTAATTTATACATTAAAAACAATCAGATAAGAAACTGGCACGCAATCTGCAATTAACATGACATCTTTTTAGAACACGCTGAATAAATTGAGGTTGCTATGTCTATTGTGGTGAAAAATAACATTCATTGGGTGGGTCAACGTGACTGGGAAGTACGTGATTTTCACGGCACGGAATATAAAACGCTGCGCGGCAGCAGCTACAACAGCTACCTCATCCGCGAAGAAAAAAACGTGCTGATCGACACCGTCGACCATAAATTCAGCCGCGAATTTGTGCAGAACCTGCGTAATGAAATCGATCTGGCGGATATCGACTACATCGTTATTAACCATGCAGAAGAGGACCACGCCGGGGCGCTGACCGAACTGATGGCGCAAATTCCCGATACGCCGATTTACTGTACTGCCAACGCTATCGACTCGATAAATGGTCATCACCATCATCCGGAGTGGAATTTTAATGTGGTGAAAACTGGCGACACGCTGGATATCGGCAACGGCAAACAACTCATTTTTGTCGAAACGCCAATGCTGCACTGGCCGGACAGCATGATGACTTACCTGACAGGCGACGCGGTGCTGTTCAGTAACGATGCTTTCGGTCAGCACTACTGCGACGAACATCTGTTCAACGATGAAGTGGATCAGACGGAGCTTTTCGAGCAGTGCCAGCGTTACTACGCCAATATCCTGACGCCGTTCAGCCGCCTGGTAACGCCGAAAATTACCGAGATCCTGGGCTTTAACTTGCCAGTCGATATGATAGCGACCTCTCACGGCGTGGTATGGCGCGATAACCCGACGCAAATTGTCGAGCTGTACCTGAAATGGGCGGCGGATTATCAGGAAGACAGAATCACCATTTTCTACGACACCATGTCGAATAATACCCGCATGATGGCTGACGCTATCGCCCAGGGGATCGCGGAAACCGACCCGCGCGTAGTGGTGAAAATTTTCAACGTCGCCCGAAGCGATAAAAACGAAATCCTGACCAATGTCTTCCGCTCAAAAGGCGTACTGGTCGGCACTTCGACGATGAATAACGTGATGATGCCGAAAATCGCCGGGCTGGTGGAGGAGATGACCGGATTACGCTTCCGTAACAAACGCGCCAGTGCTTTCGGCTCTCACGGCTGGAGCGGCGGTGCGGTGGATCGTCTTTCCACGCGCTTGCAGGATGCAGGTTTCGAAATGTCACTTAGCCTGAAAGCCAAATGGCGACCAGACCAGGACGCTCTGGAGTTATGCCGTGAACACGGTCGCGAAATCGCCCGTCAGTGGGCGCTCGCGCCGCTGCCGCAGAGCACGGTGAATACGGTGGTTGAAGAAGAAACCTCTGCCACCACGACGGCTGACCTCGGCCCACGGATGCAGTGCAGCGTCTGTCAGTGGATTTACGATCCGGCAAAAGGCGAGCCAATGCAGGACGTCGCGCCGGGAACGCCGTGGAGTGAAGTTCCGGATAACTTCCTCTGCCCGGAATGCTCTCTCGGCAAAGACGTCTTTGACGAACTGGCATCGGAGGCAAAATGAGCAACGGCATTGTGATCATTGGTTCGGGCTTCGCCGCCCGCCAACTGGTGAAAAATATTCGCAAACAGGACGCCAGTATTCCATTAACCCTGATTGCCGCCGACAGCATGGATGAGTACAACAAACCTGACCTCAGCCATGTTATCAGTCAGGGGCAACGTGCCGACGACCTTACCCGCCAGACGGCAGGTGAATTTGCCGAGCAGTTTAATCTGCGCCTGTTTCCGCACACCTGGGTAACGGATATCGATGCCGAAGCCCATGTGGTGAAAAGTCAGAATAATCAGTGGCAATACGACAAGTTAGTGCTGGCAACCGGTGCCAGCGCCTTTGTCCCGCCAGTGCCTGGGCGTGAGTTAATGCTGACGTTAAATAGTCAGCAAGAGTATCGCGCCTGTGAAACACAACTGCAGGATGCCCGACGCGTGTTGATTGTCGGCGGTGGTTTGATTGGTAGCGAACTGGCGATGGATTTTTGTCGGGCAAGCAAAGCGGTCACGCTGATTGATAACGCCGCCAGCATTCTGGCGTCGTTAATGCCGCCGGAAGTAAGCAGCCGCTTGCAGCATCGGTTGACGGAGATGGGCGTTCATCTGCTGTTAAAATCTCAGTTGCAGGGGCTGGAAAAAACGGATTCTGGCATTCTGGCAACGCTGGACCGCCAGCGTAGCATCGAAGTGGATGCGGTAATTGCCGCCACCGGACTGCGCCCGGAAACCGCCCTGGCACGACGCGCCGGGCTGACGATTAATCGCGGCGTTTGCGTCGACAGTTATCTGCAAACCAGTAATGCCGATATTTATGCGCTGGGCGATTGCGCGGAAATTAACGGTCAGGTATTGCCGTTCCTCCAGCCGATTCAACTTAGCGCGATGGTGCTGGCAAAAAATCTTCTCGGCAATAACACGCCGCTGAAACTACCGGCGATGCTGGTGAAAATCAAAACGCCGGAATTACCGCTGCATCTGGCAGGCGAAACCCAGCGTCAGGATTTACGCTGGCAGATTAATACCGAACGCCAGGGAATGGTGGCGCGCGGCGTTGACGATGCAGACCAGCTTCGCGCCTTTGTGGTCAGTGAGGATCGGATGAAAGAGGCATTTGGATTGTTGAAAACGTTGCCGATGTAGGCGGGCTACTATGCCTAAAATGCCGGATGCGACCTACGGGGAGCGCATGTGTTGGTCACATAATGCGTTCATGTCGCATCCAGCTACTGTATCCAAAATGTCGGATGCGACGCTCGCGCGTCTTATCCGACCTACGGGGAGCGCATCCGGCAATGGTGTCCAAATGCAACACGCTTTATCCGTTCTGGACTTCACCCGCTAACCAACGCGCCGCAGCAATAACCCCCTGCCCCAGAGACAAGCCGCCATCACCCGCCGGTAAACTCTGTGGAAAGAGCAATGTGAAATCAGCGAGATAATGCGCCAGACGTGCTCGCAGCAAACGGTTATGAATAACCCCGCCGCTAAATACCAGCGTAGTGATACCACGCATCGTGGCTTGCTCACGCATCAACGCGGCAAAACCCTGCGCCAGCGCATCATGAAACGCCCACGCGCGTTGATTAACCGGTGCCTGCCAGTTCAGCCACTGCTGCCAGAAAGTAGCGAGATCCTGTTGATTGTCCACCAGCGGCATCGTCACCGGATGCGTCACTCCGTGGCACGAAGCTGCGAGTGCCTCCAGGGCACAAGCCGCTTCACCTTCATAACTTAACGTGGCTGGCGCACAGCCCAGTCCCGCCGCTACGGCATCGAACAAACGCCCACACGATGACGCCAGCGGCGCGTTAATTCCACGCTCAATGGCCCGCGCCAGCACGCTCCAGTTTTGCTGTTGCACACTTGCTGTTTCAGGATAATTCTGCCACTCCGGCACAAAGCGCAGGCACTGCGCCAACAGGTTTCGCCACGGCTGCTTCGCCGCCAAATCGCCACCCGGAAGCGCCACCGCAGGCAAGCCGCCCAGGTGCTGGCATTCGCGATAGTTCACCCGCAGACACTCGCCGCCCCACAAAGCGCCGTTCTCCCCCATACCGATACCGTCGAGCGTCAACGCAATGACATCACCGCCATCCAGTGGCCAGTGATGTTCTGCCAGACACGCCGCCGCGTGAGCATGATGATGCAGCACCGTTTGCGTCGGCAGATTCATTTCGCTCGCCCACTGGCTGGAGACATAGCCCGGATGCACGTCATGCACAACGTATTGCGGGGTGAAATCGTAGATGTTTTGCATCAGGCGTAACGCTTCGCGCCACTGCATCTGGATGCCATCGTCACTTAAATCGCCCAGATGCTGACTCAACACCGCTTGTTCACCGCGCACCAAGCAGAAGGTATTTTTCAGATCCGCGCCGAGACACAGCACAGGCGGAACATTTTTAAAGCCCGGAGGCAAAGCCAGCGCGTCCGGTACATACCCCCGCGAACGGCGCAGCATTTCGCCGCTTTCGCGCACCACTGAATCATCCATCCGCTGCACGATGTCGCGGTTATGTATCAAGAATCCGTCGGCAATGCCCTGCAAATCCGCCTGCGCCTGTTCGTTGCTGATAGCCGGTGGTTTACCGCTCAGGTTGCCGGAGGTCATCACCAGCGGGCATTGCAATTCCTGTAACAGCAAATGCTGGAGCGGATTCGCAGGCAACATCACCCCGACTTCGTTAAGGCCAGGGGCGATATCATCACAAAGCTCAGGAACGTATTTTTTATCCACCAGCACAATCGGCGCGGCGGGCGTGGTGAGCAACTGGCGGGCAGCGTCTGGTAAACCGTCTGCCGCTGGCAACATAACCGCCAGCGGTTTCGCTGGGCGATGTTTGCGCGCCCGAAGTGTCGCCACCGCATTACTGTTCCGCGCATCGCAGGCGAGATGAAATCCGCCAATCCCTTTGATGGCGACAATGTTGCCCATTTTTAACTGTGCGATAGCTGCCTGTAATGCCGCCTCTTGTTCCTCATGTTCACCATGACTTACCCATTCAAGATGCGGGCCACACTCCGGGCAGGCCACCGGCTGGGCGTGGAAGCGACGATCGAGCGGGTCACGGTACTCTTTGTCACAGGCCGGACACAGCGGAAACGCCGCCATCACAGTAAACGGGCGGTCGTAAGGCATGGCGCGAATAATGGTGAAACGCGGGCCGCAGTGGGTACAGTTGATAAACGGATAACGATAACGCCGTTCGCCTGGGGTATTCATTTCGGCAAGACAGGCAGGGCAAGTAGCGGCATCGGGAACAATTTGCGTATTCATGACGCCGCCCGCGCTCTGGCGGATGGTGAACTCAGTGGGCAGTTGTGACCAGATAAACGGCTCACGCTCGACGCTATCAATACGCGCCAGCGGCGGACAGTGCTGATGTAATTGAACAAGAAACGTTTCCGGGTCTTCCAGCAGCCGGACTTCTACGCCATCGCCGTCATTACAGACATCGCCGTGAAGATTTAATTGCTGTGCCAGCTGCCAGACAAACGGACGAAAACCGACGCCCTGCACTTTGCCACGAATACGCAGTTGGACACCGCAAGATGTGTTTTTTGCCATTGAGTTATTCCCGCCATCATGAATTGCGTAACCCGCCCAGCCGGACACGACAGCGTCGCATCCGGCAGCCACAGGTCGGCGATACCGCCCGCACCGTATTCTACGAATATTTCCGGGAATTCCTTTGATGCCAGAACAGTTCTGTAAGATTTTTAGAACATCAGCGCCGTGCGGCGGCGTTTTTCTGCGCTCAGTTGTTCAAGTTTATTACGATCGACACAAATCAGCGCATGGGTCGGGCAAGCCGCCATACACGCCGGGCCGTCTTCACGATGGTTACAGAGGTCGCATTTATTGGCTTCAGCTTTGTCAGCCCGTACATTCAGCCCCGCGCCGCTGTTGCGAATCACCGGACGTACCACCACTTCCATCGCGCCATACGGGCAAGCCACAACGCAGGTTTTGCAACCAATGCAACGTTCCTGCATCACATGAACAAACCCTTTATCACGGCTGATAGCACCATTCGGGCAGACGTTAGCGCACGGTGCATCTTCACACTGACGGCAGACTGTTGCCGTGGAAATGTTCACACCTTTAATGACATGGATTCGCGGTAAAAAAGTTTCCGGGGTCAGCGATGCACAGTCCTGATTCTCTTGATGAGAAACCACGCACGCCACTTCACAGGTACGGCAACCAATACATTTACTCGCGTCAGCAATGATGAAACGGTTCATCAAATTCTCCAGCAATGACAGTTAATGCGCCGATACATTCACAAATCATGCCAGTTTTTAATTTACTGTTATTTAAGGAAATTAATTTCTGCAATGCAGGAAAAACGATGTCATCGACACTAGTGACGATGACATGTGATGACAGTGTTTATTGCGAAAGAGTAATGAGTGAGTCGCGGCGGATCAGTTTTCCGCTGAAGGTTTTCGGCGGTGAGAAATCCCCACCATCGAGCATAAAAATCAGCCGTCCAATAATTTCCTGAATCATCTCAGTCACCGGAATTTTTACGCTGGAGAGCGCCGGAACGGTGTAGGGGGCAATTGCGATATCATCGAATCCGATAACTGACACCTGCTCTGGCACCGCTACGCCGCGCTCGTGTAACGCTTTCATCGCACCAATCGCCATATCGTCGTTACTGGCAACTAACGCGCTAAATTTAGCCCCACGTTCGAGTAACGTTTCTACCCCTTCGGCCCCGCTGGCGGGCGTCCATTTACCGTTAACGATAAGTTTTTCATCGAGCGCAATACCATACTGCGCCAGCGCGTCTTTATATCCGGCAAGACGTTCAATGCTGGTGGGGGAATCCATCGACCCGGTAAGGAAAGCAATCTCCTGATGTCCGGCGTTTATCAACTCTGCCACGGCGTTAAAGCTGGTCTGTTTATGATCGCACCAGACGCTATGGCTGCTGTTTTTGCGCAGGCGGCGATTAAGCACCATTATCGGCTGACTGTGCGCGTCAATGATGTCATCGATCTCATCCACGCTTAAAAAACGCGGGTAAATCATGATGGCGTCGCAGCGCAAATCCAGCAGATACTGAATCGCCTGGCGCTCTTCTTCGGCGCTATGTTTGCCATCTGCCAATAGCAACTGTCGCCCTTTCTCTTCCGCCATTCGCGCGGCATGAAACAGTAATTCACTAAAATAAATGCCGTGGTAAAGCGTGTTGGTCACTACCAGCCCCAGCGTCTGAGTACTCTTCGCCGACAGATTACGCGCCAGCAAGTTTGGGCGGTAACCGCTCTCTTCTACCGCCTGAAACACGCGATCTTTAGTCTCCTGGCTGACGTAGCCATTACCTGAAAGCACGCGGGAAACGGTCGCTTTTGAAACCCCGGCGCGCTTCGCCACTTCCAGCATCGTCGTCATCATTTTCATCCCTTTACACGCAATCAACGGAGTGTACTGCACCGTTTGCCGATTGTCCTTGCGCAATCGGCGGGAAAAATATTCAGGTGACCGGTTTCACAAATATAAAAAATGAACAATTAACTCTCTTGCTTATTTTTTGACAACTATTCATGATTTTATGAAACCGGTTTCTTAATTCCGTTTCAGCATCGGCATTTTTCCGTCCCGTCGACTGATAACAACTACATCTACCCTACTGATAACAGGATAAAATCCGATGGCCAAAAATTATGCGGCGCTGGCACGCTCGGTGATAGCAGCACTGGGCAGCGTTGATAACATCTCGGCAGTCACGCACTGTATGACGCGTTTGCGCTTTGTTATCAAAGATGACCAGCTTATCGACAGCCCGACGTTAAAAACCATCCCCGGCGTGCTCGGCGTGGTACGTAGTGACAACCAGTGTCAGGTAATTATCGGCAATACCGTTTCGCAAGCCTTTCAGGAAGTCGTCAGTCTGCTGCCGGGAGATATGCAGCCCGCACAGCCCGTGGGTAAACCCAAACTCACGCTACGTCGCATTGGTGCGGGGATCCTTGATGCGCTGATCGGCACCATGTCACCGCTGATCCCGGCGATTATCGGCGGATCGATGGTCAAACTGCTGGCGATGATCCTCGAGATGAGCGGCGTGCTGACAAAAGGATCGCCGACCTTAACCATTCTGAATGTGATTGGTGACGGTGCTTTCTTCTTCCTGCCGCTGATGGTCGCGGCTTCGGCCGCCATCAAATTTAAAACCAATATGTCGCTGGCGATTGCCATCGCGGGTGTGCTGGTACATCCGAGTTTTATTGAACTGATGGCGAAAGCGGCCCAGGGTGAACATGTCGAATTTGCCCTGATTCCGGTCACCGCGGTGAAATATACCTACACGGTGATCCCGGCGCTGGTGATGACCTGGTGCCTGTCATATATCGAACGCTGGGTGGACAGCATTACACCGGCGGTGACCAAAAACTTCCTCAAGCCGATGCTGATTGTGTTGATTGCCGCACCGCTGGCAATCCTGCTAATTGGCCCGATTGGTATCTGGATCGGTAGCGCCATTTCGGCGCTGGTTTACACCATCCATGGTTATCTGGGCTGGCTTTCAGTCGCCATTATGGGCGCGCTGTGGCCTCTGCTGGTAATGACCGGGATGCACCGCGTCTTTACGCCAACCATCATTCAGACCATTGCCGAAACCGGCAAAGAAGGGATGGTCATGCCGTCCGAGATCGGCGCTAACCTGTCGCTGGGCGGTTCATCGCTGGCGGTGGCGTGGAAAACGAAAAACCCGGAACTGCGCCAGACGGCGCTGGCTGCAGCGGCATCAGCCATTATGGCGGGGATTTCCGAACCGGCGTTATACGGCGTGGCGATCCGCCTGAAACGTCCGCTTATCGCCAGTCTTATCAGCGGTTTTCTTTGCGGGGCGGTTGCCGGTATGGCGGGGCTTGCCAGCCACTCAATGGCAGCGCCGGGGTTATTTACCAGCGTGCAGTTCTTCGACCCGGCGAATCCAATGAGCATCGTCTGGGTGTTCGCCGTCATGGCGCTGGCGGTTGTGCTGTCGTTTATCCTCACACTGTTGCTCGGCTTTGAGGATATTCCTGTTGAGGAAGCGGCTGCCGAGGCGCGAAAACATCAGGGCGCACAACCGACCGTCGCCAAAGAAGTAAGTCTTAATTGAGGATGAAAATGTCAGTATTTCCGCAAGGTTTTTTATGGGGCGGCGCGCTTGCCGCCAACCAGTCCGAAGGTGCGTACCGTGAAGGTGGCAAAGGGCTGACCACGGTCGATATGATCCCGCACGGCGAGCATCGAATGGCGGTGAAACTGGGGCTGGAAAAACGTTTTCAGTTGCGCGATGACGAGTTTTATCCCAGCCATGAGGCGACGGATTTTTATCATCGTTATAAAGAAGATATCGCTCTGATGGCAGAGATGGGATTCAAGGTTTTCCGTACTTCGATTGCCTGGAGCCGCCTCTTTCCGCAGGGCGATGAACTGACGCCCAACCAGCAGGGCATTGCTTTTTATCGTTCGGTCTTTGAAGAGTGTAAAAAGTACGGCATCGAACCGCTGGTCACGTTGTGCCACTTCGATGTGCCGATGCATCTGGTCACCGAATATGGCTCCTGGCGTAACCGCAAGCTGGTGGAGTTTTTCAGCCGCTACGCCAGAACCTGCTTTGAAGCCTTTGATGGCCTGGTGAAATACTGGCTCACCTTCAATGAAATCAACATTATGTTGCATAGCCCGTTTTCCGGCGCGGGTCTGGTGTTTGAAGAAGGTGAAAATCAGGATCAGGTGAAATATCAGGCCGCGCACCACCAGCTGGTTGCCAGTGCGTTAGCCACCAAAATCGCCCATGAGGTTAACCCGCAAAATCAGGTGGGCTGTATGCTGGCGGGCGGCAACTTTTACCCTTACAGCTGCAAGCCGGAAGATGTCTGGGCGGCGCTGGAGAAAGACAGGGAAAACCTGTTTTTTATCGATGTGCAGGCGCGGGGCGCGTATCCGGCTTACTCTGCCCGCGTATTCCGCGAAAAAGGGGTAACCATCGACAAAGCACCGGGCGATGATGAGATCCTGAAAAACACCGTCGATTTTGTCTCCTTCAGCTATTACGCCTCGCGCTGCGCCTCGGCGGAGATGAACGCCAACAATAGCAGTGCGGCGAATGTGGTGAAATCGCTGCGTAACCCGTATCTACAGGTAAGCGACTGGGGCTGGGGTATTGATCCACTCGGTCTGCGTATCACCATGAATATGATGTACGACCGTTATCAGAAGCCGCTGTTTCTGGTGGAAAACGGCCTGGGCGCAAAAGATGAATTTGCTGCTAATGGTGAGATTAACGATGACTATCGCATCAGCTATTTACGCGAACATATCCGCGCAATGGGCGAAGCGATTGCAGACGGCATTCCGCTGATGGGCTATACCACCTGGGGCTGTATTGATTTGGTTTCCGCCTCTACGGGTGAAATGAGCAAGCGCTACGGTTTTGTCTACGTAGACCGTGACGACGCAGGCAACGGTACGCTGACGCGCACGCGTAAGAAATCGTTCTGGTGGTATAAAAAAGTGATTGCCAGTAACGGTGAAGATTTAGAGTAAGTAACAGTGCCGGATGCGGCGTGAACGCCTTATCCGGCCTACATGTCGCACGAACCAGGTAGGCCCGATAAGCGCAGCGCATCAGGCAATCTGGCGTTTGCTATCAGTTCTGATTCCCTCATCAAGAACATCCCTGTCCTGATTCCTTACTGAAAAACTACTCTTCTTCCACCGCTAACTGCGTAAATCCGCCGTTCCCTTCCCAGCCTTCCAGTCGTTGATAAACGGTTTCAACCGCATCTTTAATCGGTTGGGTCATCGGGTAGTAAAAGCCGACGATATCCGGCTGGATGCCGAGGAAAATCACTTCGCCAATGTCTTCTTTCAACTGGTCGATAAGATAGTTCAGCGGCATATTATGGGTAGTCATCATAAACATCTCGGCGATGTCATCTGGGTCGATGATGCGGATCTCGCCGGGGTTTAGCCCCATATCAGTGGCGTCGACAATCAGCAGTCGTGTCGGGCGCAGTTCGCGGATGGCGACAATGTCGTTTTCCGGTGCGCTACCGCCATCAATCACCACCCAGTTACCTTTCGGCGCGGCGGCGCACTTTTCCGCCAGCAGCGGACCTGCGCCATCATCGCCCATCATGCTATTGCCAACACAGAGTAAAACGTCAGTCACGCAATCTCCTCACCATCAAATAGATGGCGTTTTCCTGATGAATATCGTGCAGCATACTTAACAGCATTGTACTCCATTCCTTCTGCTGCGAAGTTTGCGCTGCCCGGGCTTTATCGAATGCGTTGGCCAGCATCGGCACATGGTTAATGTCGATGACGATCTCACCATATTTCGGCACGCCTTCCATTTTGCGGCGGGCTTCGCTGCCCGCCTCCAGAGTGGCAATCCATGCCAGATATTCATCCCACGGGCAGGTGAGCGCCGCTTCCAGGCAATCGATAACCCCAAGGTGGTGACCAATCGCCAGGCTGTAATAGACCACCTGCTGCGCCTCTGCGGGCGTGGCATCGTTCTCATCAATAAATTTACGGCTCAGTTGACTGAACACCACCTTTTCACTCATCGGATACGCGCCTCTTCAACAACATGATTCAGATGGCTGACAATCTCGTTCAGACGCGGATCGTTTTCCGCTTCCAGCCAGCGTGCAACCTGTTCTTCGCCCTGCCCTAACTGTGTCAGGAAGTCATCGGCAATCTGGCGACCGTAACGGTAACCTGCCAGGCGGCGTGCTTCGCGGTCCACTTTCACGCGCAGCGGCTGCACCATATCGCCATGCAGGATCTCAGCCGGTTGTTCATCCTGCTCACCCGGGCCACGGGCGTGAATTTTCTGCTCCAGCAGGCCGAGTGCCATTGCAAAGCCGTACAGCGTGGCGGCTGGTGTTGGCGGGCAGCCAGGGATATAAACATCCACCGGGACGATTTTATCCGTACCGCCCCACACGCAGTAAAGATCGTGGAAAATGCCGCCGCTGTTGCCGCAGGCACCGTAGGAGATACAGATTTTCGGGTCCGGCGCGGACTGCCACGCACGTAGCGCAGGGGATCGCATTGCACGGGTGACCGCGCCGGTAAACAGTAAAATATCCGCATGACGCGGTGACGGAACGACTTTAATGCCGAAGCGTTCTGCATCGAAAAGTGGCGAAAGCGTGGCGAAAATTTCGATTTCGCAGCCGTTGCAGCCGCCGCAGTCCACGCGGTAAACGTAGGCAGAACGTTTGATTTTTTTCAGCAACGACGCCTTCATGCTGGCGATGGACTCATCCACCGTCATCGGGACCGGAATGCCGTTGGCGTCACGGGGGCCTAATAAATTGCTCATCAGATGGCCTCTTTCATATGGCGAGTCAGTTCAATACGGTCGGACGGCACCAGGCATTTCTGGCGCTTACATTCCGGGCAAGTCTCAAAGCTTTCGCGGTGGTTTTCCGCGCGGCTGTCGCCGTTGTGCTTAAGCAGCGCAATGGCGTAGTCGATCTCTTTCTGGACGGCGAAAGGACGATTGCAGACGCGGCAGTTGCACAGCGCGAAGCGGGACTGTTGCAGGAAATCTTCTTTCTTCCACACCGCCAGTTCGTACTCTTGCGACAGTTTGATCGCCGCCGTCGGGCAGACTTCTTCGCAGCGTCCACAGAAGATGCAGCGGCCAAGATTGAACTCCCAGGCCAGCTCACCGGTGGCGAGGTCAGTTTCAACCGTTAAGGCGTTTGACGGGCAGGCATTGACGCAGGCCGCGCAGCCGATGCACTGCTGCGGGTTCTGCTCTGGCTTACCACGGAAGTTTTTATCAACCGCAATCGGCTCCAGCGGATAAGACGAGGTCGCCGTGCCGGTTTTGATGACTTTTTTGATAAAGGTAAACATGGCGATTCCTTATTTCAGCGGCGAGTTTTTACGCTCAATGCTGTAGCGCTCAAGTTCTTTGTACGGCACCACTTTGCTCTTCTTCTTACGTACATCGACCACGGTCATGCGGTCGGTACAGGAGTAGCAAGGGTCGAGGCTACCGATAATCAGCGGCGCATCGGAAACAGTGTTGCCACGCAGCATGTAGCGCAGGGTCGGCCAGTTCGCGTAGGTCGCGGCACGGCAGCGCCAGCGGTACAGCTTCTGGTTGTCACCGGTCATGCTCCAGTGGATATCATCGCCGCGCGGCGCTTCGGCAAAGCCCAGCGCAAAGCGGTGCGGAATGTAGGTAAAGCCTTCCACCATCAGTGGGCCACCCGGCAGGTTATCCAGACCGTAGTCGATCATGTTCAGCGCGGTATAGACTTCGTTGATACGCACTTTCAGACGGGAAATAACGTCGCAGCCCTGCTCGCTGTGGACTTCCATTGGCAGCAGGCCATAGCCGACAAATGGGTGATCGGCGCGGGTATCGCGGGCGTGACCGCTGGCGCGAACCATCGGGCCAACGTTACTGAAATCGCGGGCGATTTCCGGGTCCAGACGACCAATGCCAACGGTGCGCTGTTCCATGTTCGGAGTGCTCAGCAGCACATCCACCAGCTCCTGCACTTCACGACGCATCTGCTGTGCCAGTTGACGGGTCTGGATCATGTCATCTTTCAGCAGATCGCGACGAATCCCGCCGATCAGGTTCAGGCCGTAAGTTTTACGCGCACCGGTAAGGATCTCCGCCATTTTCATTGAGGTTTCACGCACGCGGAAGAACTGCATAAAACCGGAGTCAAAGCCAGTGAAGTGGCAGGCCAGGCCGAGGTTCAGCAGGTGCGAGTGCAGGCGTTCCACCTCCAGCAGAATGGCGCGGATCATCTGCGCGCGTTCTGGCACCTGAATACCCATCGCGTTTTCCACTGACGTGGTGTAGGCGGTGCTGTGGGCGAAGCCGCAGATCCCGCACACACGGTCAGAGAGGAAGGTCACTTCGTTGTAACCCATGCGGGTTTCCGCCAGTTTTTCCATGCCGCGATGGACATAGAACAGGCGGTAGTCGGCGTCGATAATGTTTTCGCCATCGACGAACAGACGGAAGTGACCCGGTTCGTCAGAAGTGACGTGCAGCGGACCAATCGGCACGACATTGTTTTTCTTGTCGCCCAGTTCGTTGATGAACTCGTAGGTTTCAGCATCGGTGGTCGGTGCCGGACGTTGACGATAATCCATGCTGTCTTTACGCAGCGGATAAAGTTCATCCGGCCAGTCATCCGGCAGCACCAGACGACGTTCATCCGGCAAACCAACCGGAATCAAACCGTACATATCGCGCACTTCGCGCTCGCCCCACACCGCCGCCGGAACGCGTGGCGTCACGGACGGATACTCCGGTTTGTTGGCGTCAACTTCGACACGCACGGTTACCCAGCACTTGGTGCCTTTCTCCATCGACAGCACGTAGTAAACGGCGTAATGACCATTCAGTTTGCGTTCGTCGTTACCAAACAGCACCGACAGCCAGCCGCCCTGTTTGTAGTAGAGGAACTCTACCACTTCCGGCAGATAGTTCACCTTCACGGTGACAGTCAGCTGATCTTTGGTCTGCCAGGCGTGGTCCAGCACGACGCCAGGAAATGCCTCATTCAGCGCGGCGAGATAATGTTGACCTAATTTTTCTTCAGACATGCTCAAACTCTCTTTAATCACGCCGCCAGCAAGGAGACGAACGCTAAAAATGCAAAACCAAAACCAGCCCAGGTAATGCGCGGAGTAATATCAAGACGCAGACGGGCCATGCTGTTTTCGAATAGCGCGATAACCAGTACGCCGACTACCAGTTTGACGATGGCAATCACCAGCGCCAGCAGCAGTCCACCAGCGGTGAAGATTTCCATTTGTCCCCACGGAATAAACACCCCGACGAACATCTGCAACACCACCAGCTGTTTCAGGCTGATACCCCATTTCATTACGCCAAAACCGCTACCGCTGTATTCAGAGAGCGGGCCTTCCTGCAATTCCTGCTCGGCTTCCGCCAGGTCGAACGGCAGTTTGCCCATTTCGATAAAAGTGGCGAATGCACAGGCACAAAGCGCCAGCACCAGCGGGATGCTCTGGCTCAGCGGCCAGTGATAAACGGTGTCGGTGATGTTGCTGATATTGGTAGAACCAGCAACCTGCGCGGCGACCCACAGACCAAGCAGCAGCATCGGTTCGACCAGCACGCCAAGCATCGCTTCACGGCTCGCGCCGATAGCGGTAAACGGGCTACCGGTATCCAGACCGGAAATGGCAAAGAAGAAACGCGCGATGGCGAAGAGATACAGTAAGGTGATCAAATCAGCCAGTTGCGGCAGCGGAGAACCAACGGTTACTACCGGCAGCGCAGTAGCGATAGTCAGCATGACACCCACCATCACATACGGCGTCAGGCGGAACACCCAGCCGGAGGCATCCGGGCCAACGCTCTGGCGGCCCAGCAGTTTGATAATGTCGCGATACTCCTGCAACACGCCCGGCCCGCGACGGTTATGCAGACGGGCGCGCGCCACGCGGGTTATACCGGAGAGCAGCGGCGCAACGGCAAATAACACCAGCGCCTGAATTAACGGATATAAAACACTCATTCTCAGGCTCCTCGTGAAACAATAATCACCACCAGTACCGCCAGTTCAACCAGCGCCATCCGGCGGAACAGCAACGCACTACCTTCGCACTGCCAGCCCGGCACCAGCGACACCGGATTCAGCCATTTGCGCAGTTTCAGCACTGGCGCAAACGCCTGTTTAACCGGCATGGCAAAACCGTGAGCGGTAATCACCATTGATTTTTCGTGGTCGTAGCCGCACACCCAGGCCGCGCCACGGGAACGTGACGGCAGACGGTCGCCTTTGCAAATCGCCATGATGATGAATGGCAGCAGCGGGCAGGCAATCAGCAGCAGTGTGATCATCGGTTGAGAAACGGTGGTGTTGGCGGGTTCCAGCGGCAGAGGTACAGCAGCCGACAGCATCGGCAGCAGCCACGGCGCAGCAACACCGCCAATTACGCAGCAAATCGCCAGTGCCACCACGCTGACGCTCATCAGGAGCGGCGCACAAGTGGCGTTTTCGGCTTCTTTGGTACGCGGCGCACCGAGGAACGTGACGCCATAGACTTTCGCCATACACATCACCGCCAGCGCACCGGTAATTGCCAGCCCCACAGCGAGCAGCGGCCCCAGCAGACGGGCAACAAACGCGCCACTATTGCTCAGTTTGAAGAAGGATTGATAGATAACCCATTCCCCGGCAAACCCGTTCAGCGGCGGCAGCGCAGCCATTGCCATCAGCCCGACTAACATAGCGATGGAGATAACCGGCATTTTCTTGCCAATACCACCGAGTTTTTCGATATCGCGATGACCGGTACGGAACCAGACGCTTCCGGCCCCGAGGAACAGTACGCTTTTGAACAGGCTATGGTTAAGCAGATGGTACAGACCACCGACCAGACCAAGGGCAATCAGCGCCGGTTGTTCGAGCGCGATACCCGTTACGCCAGCGCCCAGCCCCAGCAGGATAATGCCGATATTTTCCAGGGTGTGGTAAGCCAGCAGACGCTGGATGTTGTGCTCCATCAACGCATACAGACCGCCGACGAACGCGGTGATCATGCCGAGCACCAGCAGCGCGATCCCCCACCACAGCGGCGCGTTACCACCCAGCAGCGACAGGGTTAAAATGCCCAGCAGGCCAATTTTCATCACCACCGTAGAAAACAGCGCGGCAGCTGGCGCAGAGGCGTTAGCATGTGCCTGCGGCACCCAGCCGTGCAGAGGAATAATCCCGGCCAACAGGCCAAAGCCAATCACACCGAGCAGCCAGATATCGGAACCGAGCGGCAGTTGCTGCACACGCATATCCAGCAGGCGCAGATCCAGCGTGCCGTAACGCTGCCAGACCAGCCAGCAGGCAATCGCCAGCAGCAAAGTACCAAGACGCCCCAGCGCAAACCACAGTTTGCCCTCTTTACTGTTGCTGGTGAGGAACACCGCGCACAGGGCCATGATTTCTGCCATCACGACTAACATGCCCAGGTTGCTGGCGATGACGGCACAGACGGCCGCAGCCATCAACATATTGATCTGCAAGCCGTTGCACTTCACCTGCGCGTGGCGATGCCAGTCAATGTTGTAGAGGTTGACAAACAGACCGCACAGGCCGAGCGTAATCAGCCAAATCGCGTTAAGCGGAGAGATTTGCACATCGTAGCTTATCAGTGACAGCGCACCGCTCACGCCAACCGCGCCAGTCAGCACGGTGAAACCTGCCGCTGCGGTGTACAGGCTACCAACCGCGCCGCCAATTCCGGCAATCCAGCCGCTTAGTGCCTTATGAAAAGAAAAGAGAAATGCCAGAACAGCGGCGGCGGCAAACCACGCCACGCCGCTATTGATCAGGGAAATTGCGCTCATTTAGCCTCTCCACTTTGAGCCTGCTGAAACAAGGTGAGATCGCCAAAGTCCGTGTTAAAGGTCAGCTCACGCTTACGTTTGCTAACGCGGGCGATATCGGTGTTATCCACCAGGTGCAGGGCTTTGGTCGGGCACATCCGCACGCAGGCCGGACCTTGTTCATCAAAGCTACAAAGGTCACATTTGACGGCGATCGCGCGAATACCTGGCACCCAGTCAAGCAGCGTGCTGACACGCGCCGGAGCAGGCGGTGCCGGTGGCGCTTTCGGGGTATTGGCATTTGCAGGAATATCCAGCGGACGGCTGCCGGAAAATTCGATTGCGCCGAACGGACAGGCAATGCCGCACAGTTTGCAGCTTACGCACAGGCTTTCATTCAGCTGCACGGCCCCATCAACACGAGTGATAGCATTAACCGGGCAGACCACCGCACAGGGCGCATCTTCACAGTGGTGACAGAGCTGCGGCGCAGATTCTTTTTCATTTAGCATCACTCTCAGGCGCGGCATAGACTGAAGGCCGTGCTGGCGATGCGTCTCTGAACAGGCGGCCTCACAGGTGTGGCAGCCGATACAGAGCGTGGAGTCAGCAATTACAAAACGATTCACCGGGCATTCCTCAGGTGATTGTCATTTTTGACGAAAACATGCCGATGAAATGTCATTTTCGACACTCATCGACACGCCCATCCCCAAACAGGCATGATGCCTGCAAACCGGACAAAGCCTCAGCTCATGCTGCTGAGCTTTGTCCCTTTACCAGTTGGCTTAAATTCACCGGCGTATTGTTCTCAATGGCGGTGTATAAGTTGTCGTAAACACCAGCGATTTTTTCGAGATAGTGTTCCAGAACCTGTTCGCGATTGCGGATGTTGACCTTGCCATCAATCATGCCGTCAATGCTTAACTGAGCCTGTGCAATCAGCTGCTTGTCGTCGCCATCTTTCGTTTCGACGTAGTACTCGATGGTGTGACTGTTAAAACCATCCGCCAGGGTGACGTAAATGCGAAAATGTTCAAAAAGTACGAAACAGAGTTCTTTATCTGGCGCGCAACTCATGGCGTGGTGCAGACGCGCTTTTGATAACGTGATCCCCTGAACCAGCGAATTGCAGTAGATATGCCACTGGTCCTGTAGGCGACGATGCCGCTGTGCGATGTAATCGGCTTTCTCGCTTATTTCCCAAATAGTCATTGTCAGGTTACCCGTTTAACAGAGATGCCAGCCTTAAGCATTTTTTGTGCCAATTTTTATCTCATTGTTATTTATATACTTTTCATAAGGCAGCCGACTTTCGACGCCATGACGACGTGTCATTTCGACATCATCGACATTGTTCACATCAGGGATAATCAACACTGGCATAATTATTGCTTATCACGGGCAACAGTTAATGGGAGGCGATATGCACGAAATAACCCTCTGCCAGCGGGCACTGGAATTGATCGAACAGCAGGCCATACAGCACGGCGCAAAACGCGTAACTGCGGTCTGGCTCAAAATTGGCGCATTTTCTTGTGTCGAAACCAGCTCTCTTGCCTTTTGTTTTGATCTGGTTTGCCGCGGCAGCGTGGCAGAAGGTTGTAAACTGCACCTCGAAGAACAAGAGGCCGAGTGCTGGTGTGAAACATGCCAGCAGTATGTAACGCTACTGACCCAGCGCGTCCGCCGCTGTCCACAGTGTCATGGCGACATGCTGCGCATTGTGGCAGACGACGGTTTACAGATTCGGCGGATAGAAATAGACCAGGAGTGAGCGATGTGTACAACATGCGGTTGCGGTGAAGGCAACCTGTATATCGAGGGTGATGAACATAACCCTCATTCCGCGTTTCGTAGCGCGCCATTTGCCCCGGCGGCACGGCCGAAGATGAAAATCACCGGCATTAAAGCGCCTGAATTTACCCCGAGCCAGACCGAAGAAGGCGACCTGCATTATGGTCACGGCGAAGCTGGCACTCATGCACCGGGTATGAGCCAGCGTCGGATGCTGGAAGTCGAAATTGACGTGCTGGACAAAAACAACCGTCTGGCTGAACGCAACCGCGCGCGCTTTGCTGCCCGCAATCAGTTGGTACTCAACCTGGTTTCCAGCCCTGGTTCCGGTAAAACCACCCTGCTGACGGAAACTTTAATACGCCTGAAAGATAGCGTTCCGTGTGCGGTGATTGAAGGCGACCAGCAAACCGTGAACGATGCAGCCCGCATTCGCGCTACCGGCACACCAGCTATTCAGGTGAATACCGGTAAAGGCTGCCATCTCGATGCACAGATGATCGCTGATGCCGCACCGCGCCTGCCACTGGACGATAACGGTATTCTGTTTATCGAAAACGTTGGCAACCTGGTATGCCCGGCCAGCTTCGATCTCGGTGAAAAACACAAAGTGGCGGTGCTTTCCGTTACCGAAGGTGAAGACAAACCGCTGAAATATCCACATATGTTTGCCGCCGCCTCACTGATGCTGCTCAACAAAGTTGACTTGCTGCCGTATCTCAACTTTGACGTTGAGAAGTGCATCGCCTGCGCCCGCGAAGTCAATCCAGAAATTGAAATCATCCTTATTTCCGCCACCAGCGGCGAAGGGATGGACCAGTGGCTGAACTGGCTGGAGGCACAGCGATGTGCATAGGCGTTCCTGGCCAGATTCGCACCATTGACGGAAACCTGGCGAAAGTCGACGTCTGCGGCATTCAGCGCGATGTCGATTTAACGCTAGTCGGCAGCTGCGATGAAAACGGTCAGCCACGCGTGGGCCAGTGGGTACTGGTTCACGTTGGCTTTGCCATGAGCGTAATTAATGAAGCCGAAGCGCGTGACACTCTCGACGCCTTACAAAATATGTTTGATGTTGAGCCGGATGTCGGTGCGCTGTTGTATGGCGAGGAAAAATAATGCGTTTTGTTGATGAATATCGCGCGCCGGAACAGGTGATGCAGTTAATTGAGCATCTGCGCGAACGTGCTTCACATCTTTCATACACCGCCGAACGCCCTCTGCGGATTATGGAAGTGTGCGGCGGTCATACCCACGCCATCTTTAAATTCGGCCTCGACCAGTTACTGCCGGAAAACGTTGAGTTTATCCACGGACCTGGTTGTCCGGTGTGCGTTCTGCCGATGGGCAGAATCGACACCTGCGTGGAGATTGCCAGCCATCCGGAAGTCATCTTCTGTACTTTTGGCGACGCCATGCGCGTACCGGGGAAACAGGGGTCGTTGTTGCAGGCAAAAGCACGCGGTGCTGATGTGCGCATCGTCTACTCGCCAATGGATGCGTTGAAACTGGCGCAGGAGAACCCAACTCGTAAAGTGGTGTTCTTCGGCTTAGGGTTTGAAACCACCATGCCGACCACTGCCATCACTCTGCAACAGGCAAAAGCCCGCGATGTGCAGAATTTTTACTTCTTCTGCCAGCACATTACGCTGATCCCCACGCTGCGCAGTTTGCTGGAACAGCCGGACAATGGCATCGACGCGTTCCTCGCGCCGGGCCACGTCAGTATGGTAATTGGCACCGACGCCTATAATTTTATCGCCAGCGATTTTCATCGTCCTCTGGTGGTCGCTGGTTTCGAACCTCTTGATCTACTGCAAGGCGTGGTGATGCTGGTAGAGCAGAAAATAGCGGCCCACAGCAAGGTAGAGAATCAGTACCGGCGAGTGGTGCCAGATGCGGGTAATTTGCTGGCACAACAGGCGATTGCTGACGTCTTCTGCGTCAATGGCGACAGCGAATGGCGCGGCTTAGGCGTGATTGAATCTTCTGGTGTGCACCTGACGCCGGATTATCAACGATTCGATGCCGAAGCACATTTCCGCCCAGCACCGCAGCAGGTTTGCGATGACCCGCGCGCACGTTGTGGTGAAGTATTGACCGGCAAATGTAAGCCGCATCAATGCCCGCTGTTTGGTAACACCTGTAATCCTCAAACCGCGTTCGGCGCACTTATGGTTTCCTCCGAAGGAGCATGTGCCGCATGGTATCAGTATCGTCAGCAGGAGAGTGAAGTGTGAACAATATCCAACTCGCCCACGGCAGCGGCGGCCAGGCGATGCAGCAATTAATCAACAGCCTGTTTATGGAAGCCTTTGCCAATCCGTGGCTGGCAGAACAGGAAGATCAGGCACGTCTTGACCTGGCGCAATTAATGGCAGAAGGCGATCGTCTGGCCTTCTCCACTGACAGCTACGTCATCGACCCGCTGTTCTTCCCTGGCGGTAATATCGGCAAGCTGGCGATTTGCGGCACGGCCAATGACGTTGCGGTCAGCGGCGCTATTCCGCGCTATCTCTCCTGTGGATTTATCCTCGAAGAAGGATTGCCGATGGAGACGCTGAAAGCCGTGGTTACCAGCATGGCAGAAACCGCCCGCGCGGCAGGCATTGCCATCGTTACTGGCGACACCAAAGTGGTACAACGCGGCGCGGCAGATAAACTGTTTATCAACACCGCAGGCATGGGCGCAATTCCGGCGAATATTCACTGGGGAGCACAGACGCTAACCGCAGGCGATGTGTTGCTGGTTAGCGGTACGCTCGGCGACCACGGGGCGACTATCCTTAACCTGCGCGAGCAGCTGGGGCTGGATGGCGAACTGGTCAGCGATTGCGCGGTACTGACGCCACTGATTCAGACGCTGCGCGACATTCCCGGCGTGAAAGCGCTGCGCGATGCTACCCGTGGTGGAGTGAACGCGGTAGTTCATGAGTTCGCGGCAGCCTGCGGTTGCGGTATTGAACTTTCAGAAGCAGCGCTGCCGGTTAAACCTGCCGTGCGTGGCGTTTGCGAGCTGCTGGGTCTTGATGCCCTTAACTTTGCCAACGAAGGTAAGCTGGTGATTGCTGTAGAGCGTAACGCGGCAGAGCAAGTGCTGGCGGCGCTGCGTTCCCACCCACTGGGACAAGATGCAGCATTAATTGGCGAAGTGGTTGAGCGTAAAGGTGTTCGTCTCGCTGGACTTTATGGCGTGAAACGAACTCTCGACCTACCACACGCCGAACCGCTACCTCGTATATGCTAATAAAAATCTAGCCCCTGGAATTTGTCATTTACCTTTTGCACCGCTTAGCGGTGCTTTCCTGGAAGAACAACATGTCGTATACACCGATGAGTGATCTCGGGCAACAAGGGTTGTTCGACATCACTCGGACACTATTGCAGCAGCCCGATCTGGCCTCGCTGTGTGAGGCTCTTTCGCAACTGGTAAAGCGTTCTGCGCTCGCCGACAACGCAGCTATTGTGTTGTGGCAAGCGCAGACTCAACGTGCGACTTATTACGCGTCGCGTGACAAAGACAATCCCATTAAATACGAAGACGAAACCATTCTGGCACATGGTCCGGTGCGCAGCATTTTATCGCGCCCTGACACACTGCACTGCAGCTACGAAGAATTTTGTGACACCTGGCCGCAACTGGCTACGAGTGGGCTATACCCCAAATTTGGTCACTATTGCCTGATGCCGCAGGCCGCGGAAGGACATATTTTTGGCGGTTGTGAATTTATTCGTTATGACGATCGCCCGTGGAGCGAAAAAGAGTTCAATCGACTGCAAACATTTACGCAGATTGTTTCTGTTGTCAGCGAGCAAATTCAGAGCCGCGTCATCAACAATGTCGACTACGAACTGCTATGCCGGGAACGGGATAACTTCCGCATCCTGGTTGCCATCACCAACGCGGTACTTTCTCGCCTGGACATGGACGAGCTGGTCAGCGAAGTGGCTAAAGAAATCCACTACTACTTCGATATCGACGATATCAGCATCGTCTTACGTAGCCACCGCAAAAACAAACTCAACGTTTACTCTACTCACTATCTCGATAAACAGCATCCCACTCACGAACAGAGTGAAGTTGATGAGGCCGGAACCCTCACCGAGCGCGTATTTAAAAGCAAAGAGATGCTGCTGCTTAATCTCCACGAGCGAGACAATTTAGCCCCCTACGAACGCATGTTGTTCGACACCTGGGGCAACCAGATCCAGACGCTGTGCCTGCTACCGTTGATGTCTGGCAACACCATGCTGGGCGTGCTGAAACTGGCGCAGTGCGAAGAGAAAACCTTTACCACCACTAACCTGAGTTTGCTGCGCCAGATTGCGGAACGTGTGGCGATTGCCGTAGATAACGCCCTCGCCTATCAGGAAATCCACCGTCTGAAAGAGCGCCTGGTTGACGAAAACCTTGCTCTGACCGAACAGCTCAATAATGTGGATAGCGAATTTGGCGAGATTATTGGTCGCAGCGAAGCCATGTATAGCGTGCTCAAGCAGGTTGAGATGGTAGCGCAAAGCGACAGTACCGTACTCATTCTCGGTGAAACGGGGACGGGTAAGGAACTGATTGCCCGCGCGATCCACAATCTCAGCAACCGCAATGGTCGGCGAATGGTGAAGATGAACTGCGCCGCCATGCCTGCGGGATTACTGGAAAGTGACCTGTTTGGTCATGAGCGTGGTGCCTTTACTGGTGCCAGCGCTCAGCGCATTGGTCGTTTTGAACTGGCGGATAAAAGCTCGCTGTTCCTCGATGAAGTGGGCGATATGCCACTGGAGTTACAGCCGAAGTTGCTGCGCGTATTGCAGGAACAGGAGTTTGAACGCCTCGGGAGCAATAAAATCATTCAGACGGACGTGCGTTTAATCGCCGCGACTAACCGCGATCTGAAAAAAATGGTCGCCGACCGCGAGTTCCGTAGCGATCTCTACTACCGCCTGAACGTCTTCCCGATTCATCTGCCGCCGCTGCGCGAGCGCCCGGAAGATATTCCGCTGCTGGCTAAAGCCTTTACATTTAAAATTGCCCGCCGCCTGGGTCGTAATATTGACAGCATTCCTGCCGAGACTCTGCGCGCATTGAGCAATATGGAATGGCCAGGTAACGTGCGCGAACTGGAAAACGTCATTGAGCGCGCGGTGTTGCTGACTCGCGGTAACGTTCTACAACTCTCTTTACCCGATATCCCTCTGTCAGAACCTGAAACACCACCGGCCGCGACGGTCGTCGCCCAGGAAGGCGAGGATGAATATCAACTGATTGTCCGCGTATTAAAAGAGACGAACGGCGTGGTTGCCGGGCCAAAAGGCGCTGCACAACGTCTGGGATTAAAACGCACCACTCTGCTGTCACGGATGAAGCGGCTGGGGATAGATAAAGCGGCATTGGTTTAACAGATGTGGTTATACTCGATCAACATTCAATGAAAGGAGGCAGTATGGCAGTTTCAGCAAGAAATCAATTAACCGGAACAGTTAGCGCAGTCGCAATGGGCGCGGTGAATGATGAAGTAGAACTGACGCTGGCAGGTGGCGCAAAGCTGGTAGCGGTTGTTACCCACAGTAGCCAGCAAGCCCTGGGGCTGGCAAAAGGGAAAGAAGCGATTGCCCTGATTAAAGCCCCGTGGGTAACACTGGCAACGGAAGACTGTGGACTGAAATTCTCTGCTCGCAACCAGTTTGCTGGCAGCGTGTCGAAAATCACCGAAGGCGCAGTGAATGCCACTGTCCATATCAAAACAGATGCGGGTTTTGAAGTTGTGGCAGTGGTAACCAATGAAAGCCAGGATGAAATGAAACTCACCACAGGATCGCGCGTTATTGCATTGATCAAGGCATCAGCAATCCTGATTGCGACCAAAGCGTAAGCGCCGTATTTGCCGGAGAGAATAAATTCCTCCGGCAAATTTATTTCTTCCGGCGATATTTTTCCGGCAGTTCTGGCACTGGACGTTTATCATCAATCAGATGACGCACGGTTAAGATCGGATGACGCCACAGCATTCTCGGCCCCGCCCACCGCATAATCTGCTTCATCTCTTCACGCTTCGCAGGCTGGTAACAGTGCACCGGACACTGTTTACAGGCAGGTTTCTCTTCGCCAAACACACATTTATCCAGCCGTTTTTGCGCGTAAGCAAACAACGCCTCGTAATGCTCCGGCTCCGCTGACGCCTGCGGGCATTTCGCTTGATAAAGATCGATCATTTTTTTAATCGTCAGTTTTTCACGAGAGATACGCTTGCCGGACATGCTGCCTCCATACTCTTAAGGTGCATTTATATTACAACTTAATTCTAAAGGGGACTATGGCTCTGAAGGAGGAGGTTTCTTCAACCGATGTAATTTTGCGATCTTGTTTCATAGTCATCACGCAAAAGCTGCAAAGCAGCATTTTTCGCGGAACCGGCATCAAGAACTGACCTTTCGCGTCTTCCCCTGAAATGATTAACTCCGGTATCATGTGCGCCTTATGTGATTACAACGAAAATAAAAACCATCACACTACATTTAACATCAGGGAACCGGATCTAATTCCATGAGTGTAATAGAAAATTTCGACGCCCATACGCCTATGATGCAGCAGTATCTCAAGCTGAAAGCCCAGCATCCTGAGATCCTGCTGTTCTACCGGATGGGTGACTTTTACGAGCTATTTTATGACGACGCAAAACGGGCGTCGCAGCTGCTGGATATTTCGCTGACCAAACGCGGCGCGTCTGCGGGCGAGCCGATCCCGATGGCGGGTATCCCCTACCATGCAGTGGAAAACTATCTCGCCAAACTGGTGAATCAGGGCGAGTCCGTCGCTATATGCGAACAGATTGGCGATCCTGCAACCAGCAAAGGGCCGGTTGAGCGCAAGGTTGTCCGTATCGTCACGCCGGGGACTATCAGTGATGAAGCCCTGTTGCAAGAGCGCCAGGATAACCTGCTGGCGGCTATCTGGCAGGACAGCAAAGGTTTTGGCTATGCGACGCTGGATATCAGCTCCGGGCGTTTTCGTCTGAGCGAACCGGCTGACCGCGAAACGATGGCGGCAGAGCTGCAACGCACCAATCCGGCAGAGCTGCTGTATGCAGAAGATTTCGCCGAGATGTCGCTGATTGAAGGTCGTCGCGGCCTGCGTCGTCGCCCGCTGTGGGAGTTTGAAATCGACACCGCGCGCCAGCAGTTGAACCTGCAATTTGGCACTCGTGATCTGATTGGTTTCGGTGTAGAGAATGCACCACGCGGGCTTTGTGCTGCCGGTTGCCTGTTGCAGTATGCGAAAGATACCCAACGTACGACTCTGCCGCATATTCGTTCTATCACCATGGAACGTGAGCAGGACAGCATCATTATGGATGCCGCGACACGCCGTAATCTGGAAATCACCCAGAATCTGGCGGGCGGTGCGGAAAATACTCTGGCTTCTGTGCTTGATTGCACCGTCACGCCGATGGGTAGCCGTATGCTGAAACGCTGGCTGCATATGCCAGTGCGCGATACCCGCGTGTTACTAGAGCGCCAGCAAACTATTGGCGCATTGCAGGATTTTACCGCTGAGTTACAGCCTGTGCTGCGTCAGGTGGGCGACCTGGAGCGTATTCTGGCACGTCTGGCGTTGCGTACCGCTCGCCCGCGCGATCTGGCCCGTATGCGTCACGCTTTCCAACAGCTGCCAGAACTGCGCGCGCAGTTAGAAACTGTCAATAGTGCACCGGTGCAGGCGCTACGTGAGAAGATGGGCGAGTTTGCCGAGCTGCGCGATCTGCTGGAGCGCGCAATCATCGACACGCCGCCGGTCTTGGTACGCGACGGTGGTGTTATCGCACCAGGCTATAACGAAGAACTGGATGAGTGGCGGGCGCTGGCTGACGGCGCGACCGATTATCTGGAGCGTCTGGAAATCCGCGAGCGTGAACGTACCGGCCTGGACACGCTGAAAGTCGGCTTTAACGCGGTTCATGGTTATTACATTCAGATCAGCCGTGGGCAAAGCCATCTGGCGCCAATCAACTATATGCGCCGCCAGACGCTGAAAAACGCTGAACGTTACATTATTCCAGAGCTGAAAGAGTACGAAGACAAAGTCCTCACTTCAAAAGGCAAAGCACTAGCACTGGAAAAACAGCTTTATGAAGAGTTGTTCGACCTGCTGTTGCCGCATCTGGAAGCGCTGCAACAGAGCGCGAGCGCGCTGGCAGAACTCGACGTGCTGGTGAACCTGGCAGAACGGGCCTATACCCTGAACTACACCTGCCCGACCTTTATTGATAAACCTGGCATTCGCATTACCGAAGGCCGCCATCCGGTGGTTGAACAGGTACTGAATGAGCCGTTTATCGCTAACCCGCTGAATCTGTCGCCACAGCGTCGGATGTTGATTATTACCGGTCCGAACATGGGCGGTAAAAGTACCTATATGCGCCAGACCGCACTGATTGCGCTGATGGCCTATATCGGCAGCTATGTACCGGCACAAAAAGTCGAGATTGGCCCGATTGACCGTATCTTTACCCGTGTGGGCGCGGCGGACGATCTGGCATCCGGGCGTTCAACCTTTATGGTGGAGATGACCGAAACCGCTAATATTCTGCATAACGCCACCGAGTACAGTCTGGTGTTGATGGATGAGATTGGACGCGGGACGTCCACTTACGATGGTCTGTCACTGGCATGGGCGTGCGCGGAAAATCTGGCGAATAAGATTAAGGCATTGACGCTGTTTGCCACCCACTACTTCGAGCTGACTCAACTACCGGAGAAAATGGAAGGCGTCGCTAACGTGCACCTCGATGCGCTGGAGCACGGCGACACCATCGCCTTTATGCACAGCGTGCAGGACGGCGCGGCGAGCAAAAGCTACGGCCTGGCGGTTGCTGCGCTAGCAGGCGTGCCGAAAGAGGTGATCAAACGCGCGCGGCAAAAACTGCGCGAGCTGGAAAGCATTTCGCCGAATGTAGCCGCTACGCAGGTGGATGGTACACAAATGTCTTTGCTATCAGTACCAGAAGAAACTTCGCCTGCGGTCGAAGCTCTGGAAAATCTTGATCCAGATTCACTCACCCCGCGTCAGGCGTTAGAGTGGATTTATCGGTTGAAAAGTTTGGTGTAAAAATAATTCCCGATAGTCTTTTGCTATCGGGAATATTAACGACAACTGACAAATCAAATAAAAATACCCTGTATAATAGTAGATATTATTTTACAGGGTAAAACTATGCCATCTACACGCTATCAAAAAATCAATGCCCATCACTATCGCCATGTATGGGCCGTTGGTGATATTCATGGGGATTATCAATTATTACAATCCCGTTTACATCAATTATCATTTTGCACTGAAACAGACTTACTTATTTCCGTCGGCGATAACATTGATCGTGGGCCGGAGAGTCTTAATGTGCTGCGCCTGTTAAACCAGCCCTGGTTTACCACCGTAAAAGGCAACCACGAAGCGATGGCGCTTGATGCGTTCGCTACTGGTGATGGTAATAAGTGGTTAGCCAGCGGCGGTGACTGGTTTTTCGATTTAAATGATACGGAACAACAAGAGGCAATAGACCTGTTACTGAAATTCCATCACCTTCCGCATATTATTGAAATTACCAACGACATAATAAAATATGTCATCGCACATGCAGATTATCCGGGGAATGAATATCTCTTTGACAAAGAAATAGCGGAAAGCGAATTACTCTGGCCTGTTGATCGTGTGCAGAAATCGCTTAATGGCGAGTTACAAAAAATAAACGGCGCTAACTATTTTATATTTGGACATATGATGTTTGATAACATTCAGACGTTCGCTAACCAGATTTATATTGATACCGGATCGCCGAAAAGCGGACGCCTGTCGTTTTATAAAATTAAATAACGTAGCCGGGTAAAGTAAAGCCTCTACCCGGCATTTTTTATTAACGCTTATCTGTCGCCAGCAGCGGCGGAATGCTCGGCACCATCGGCGCGTCATCAATATCTTTTTGCGTCATACGAAACGCCTCCGGATAATGTTCGCGGCTGGTGCGACGTAGCGGTTCGGTATCGCGCCAGGTATAAAGGCAATGCTGGCACTGGTAGACCGTCCAGACATCTTTCACCGGCGATTTCGCCATCACTTCAATCTGTTCATCGGCACAACGTGGACAAATCATCTTGTTCTCCTTATTTACGTGCGGCCAGCATAGCGGTCAGTTTTTCAGCCCAGGCTTTAGTTTCCGGTAAATCGACCACCGGCTGGCTGTAGTGACCACGGTTGTCCGGGGCGACAGGCGTGGTGGCGTCGATAATCAGCTTGTCGGTGATCCCCGCCGGACTTGAGCCTGGGTCGAGTTCCAGCACTGACATATTTGGCAACTGCACCAGGTCGCCCGCCGGGTTCACTTTCGACGAGAGCGCCCACATCACCTGCGGCAGGTTGAACGGATCAACGTCTTCATCGACCATAATCACCATCTTCACATAGCCCAGACCGTGCGGCGTGGTCATCGCACGCAGGCCCACCGCGCGGGCAAAGCCGCCGTAGCGTTTTTTGGTGGAGATTATCGCCAGCAGGCCGTGGGTGTACATGGCGTTCACCGCCTGCACTTCCGGGAACTCGGCTTTCAGTTGCTGATACAGCGGCACACAGGTGGCTGGCCCCATCAGGTAGTCGATTTCAGTCCACGGCATACCGAGATAGAGCGATTCGAAAATCGGTTTCGTGCGGTAAGAGACTTTATCGATGCGCACCACGGTCATGTTGCGCCCGCCGGAGTAGTGGCCGGTAAACTCACCGAACGGCCCTTCAATCTCGCGTTTGCGGCTTTCGATAACCCCTTCGAGGATTACTTCCGAGCCCCACGGCACATCAAAACCGGTCAGCGGGGCGGTAGCGATCGGGTATGGGCTTTCGCGCAGTGCGCCCGCCATTTCGTACTCAGACTGATCGTATTTCAGCGGTGTAGCGCCCATCAGCGTGATGATCGGATCGTTACCAAGGGTGATGGCTATCGGCAAATCTTCTCCACGCTCTTCCGCTTTATGCAGATGCAGGGCGATATCGTGCATTGGCACCGGTTGCAGGCCGAGCTTACGCTTGCCCTTCACTTCCATACGGTAGATGCCGACATTCTGCTTGCCGAAGTTATCCGGGTCGAGCGGATCGCGGGAAACCACGCAGGCTTTATCGAGATAGAAACCGCCATCGCCATCGTTCAGGCGAAACAGCGGCAGAATATCGAACAGGTTAATCTCTTCGCCATCGACAGTGTTCTGCGCCCAGGCTGGATTGGCGCGGCGCTCCGGGGCAATCGGGAAGTTATCCCAGCGGCGGATAAACTCATCAATCTGTTTTTTAACCGGCGTGTTCGGCGGCAGGCCGAGGGAAATCGCGTGGTTCTGCCAGGACCCAATGGTGTTCATCGCCACGCGGGCATCGGTAAAGCCGCGAATATTATCAAACCACAGCGCGGGTGCGCCGTCGCCGATACGCCCGGTGGCGTTGGCAGCAGCGGCCAGATCTGGCTCGGCGTTAACCTCTTCACTGATTTTCAGCAATTGCCCCTGGTCGTCAAGTACCTGTAAAAAGCTGCGTAAATCATCAAAAGCCATTATTCATTCTCCAGAGAAAAACTCCCGGACTGCGGCAATCCTTGCCAGCGCCTGGCTTGAGGATGTTCGAGGCCAAACTGATCCATCACGCGGGCAACCACGTGGTGGACAATGTCATCGACCGTTTCGGGATGGTTATAGAAGGCAGGCATGGGCGGTATCATCGCCACGCCCATACGGGAAAGCGCGAGCATATTTTCAAGGTGGATAGTACTGAGCGGCATTTCACGCGGCACCAGCACCAGCTTGCGCCCTTCTTTGAGAACAACATCAGCTGCGCGCCCCACCAGCCCATCGGCATAGCCAGCACGAATACCAGCCAGCGTCTTCATGCTGCACGGAATAACGATCATGCCATCGGTACGAAAGGAACCTGAGGAGATAGTCGCCGCCTGATCCGCCGGGTTATGGCAATAGTCTCCCAGGGCCGCGACATCGTGGACGCTGTAGGGCGTTTCCAGTTCAATGGTGGTTTTCGCCCACTTCGACATCACAAGATGTGTTTCAACACCGGGCATCTTCTTTAGTGCTTGCAGTAATGCCACACCAAGAGGCGCACCTGTAGCCCCAGTCATCCCGACGATCAGTCTCATTTTTTATTCCCTTAATTGTTCGTACACGAACGTTATTATTAACATACCCTTCTATTCACGTAGCGGCAAGTGCAGAAAAGTAACAACATCTTCTTCGTCACTAAAAAACCGCTATGATAACGGCAGAGAATTAGCCCGGAGTTTACATGGCGTTACGAAATAAAGCGTTCCATCAGTTACGACAGCTTTTTCAGCAGCACACGTCTCGCTGGCAGCATGAGTTACCTGATCTGACCAAACCGCAGTATGCGGTGATGCGCGCTATTGCTGAACACCCCGGTATAGAGCAGGTTGCGCTGATAGAAGCAGCTGTCAGCACGAAGGCAACGCTGGCGGAAATGTTGGCAAGAATGGAAAATCGTGGCCTGGTCAGACGAGAGCATGACACCATCGATAAGCGGCGTCGCTTTGTCTGGCTGACTGCCGAAGGAGAAAAGGTACTTGCGGCAGCTATCCCCATTGGTGACGGCGTGGATGAAGAATTTTTGGGGCGTTTGAGTAGAGATGAGCAAGAGCTGTTTATGCAGCTGGTGCGAAAAATGATGAACACATAACGCTGTCGCATCTTATCCAGGCGACAAAACACACCAACTCCCTATACAAAAGAAAAAGGCCAGCCTCATATGAGACTGGCCTTTCTGACAGATGCTTGCTTATTCGCGGAACAGCGCTTCGATATTCAGCCCCTGAGTCTGCAAAATCTCACGCAGACGACGCAGGCCTTCAACCTGAATCTGGCGAACACGTTCACGGGTGAGGCCAATTTCACGACCTACATCTTCCAGTGTTGCCGCTTCGTACCCCAGCAAACCGAATCGACGTGCCAGCACTTCACGCTGCTTGGCGTTCAGTTCGAACAGCCATTTGACGATGCTTTGTTTCATATCGTCATCTTGCGTGGTGTCTTCCGGACCGTTCTCTTTTTCATCGGCCAGGATATCCAGCAACGCTTTTTCGGAATCACCACCCAATGGGGTGTCTACCGAGGTAATGCGCTCGTTAAGACGAAGCATACGGCTGACGTCATCAACTGGCTTATCCAGTTGCTCTGCGATCTCTTCCGCACTCGGTTCGTGGTCCAGCTTATGGGACAACTCACGTGCGGTTCGCAGGTAAACGTTCAGCTCCTTTACGATGTGAATCGGCAAACGAATAGTACGGGTTTGGTTCATGATGGCCCGTTCGATCGTCTGGCGAATCCACCAGGTTGCGTATGTTGAGAAGCGGAAACCACGTTCCGGGTCAAACTTCTCTACCGCGCGGATCAGCCCCAGGTTGCCCTCTTCGATAAGGTCCAGCAGCGCCAGACCACGATTGCCATAACGGCGGGCAATTTTTACCACCAGACGCAAGTTACTCTCGATCATCCGGCGGCGAGAGGCGACATCACCACGCAGTGCGCGACGCGCAAAATAAACTTCTTCTTCGGCCGTTAACAGTGGCGAATAACCAATCTCACCAAGATAAAGCTGAGTCGCGTCCAGCACACGCTGTGTTGCGCCCTGCGATAACAGCTCCTCTTCGGCCAAATCGTTATCACTGGGTTCCTCTTCAACTAAGGCCTTTTCGTCAAAAACCTCAACTCCATTCTCATCAAATTCCGCGTCTTCATTTAAATCATGAACTTTCAGCGTATTCTGACTCATAAGGTGGCTCCTACCCGTGATCCCTTGACGGAACATTCAAGCAAAAGCCTGGTTCCGCCGATTTATCGCTGCGGCAAATAACGCAGCGGGTTTACGGATTTCCCCTTGTAACGAATTTCAAAATGCAAGCGTGTTGAACTGGTTCCGGTGCTACCCATGGTCGCTATTTTTTGCCCCGCCTTAACTTCTTGTTGTTCCCGGACCAGCATTGTGTCGTTATGGGCGTAGGCACTCAGGTAATCATCATTATGTTTGATGATAATCAGATTACCGTAGCCGCGCAGCGCATTACCGGCATAAACAACGCGGCCATCTGCGGTCGCGATAATTGCCTGTCCTTTGCTACCTGCGATATCAATCCCCTTGTTGCCTCCCTCAGAAGCGCCAAAGGTTTCAATCACTTTGCCCTCAGTCGGCCAGCGCCAGGTGGAGATCGGCGTACTGGTTGTTGTACTGCTGACAGTTGGCTCGGTTGTGCTTGCTGTTGGTACCGTTACAGGCGCTGTGACCGTGGTCGCAGTTGGCTTGTTGTTCGGCAACATTTTGTTAGCACTCTGTTCACCCGAAGATTCAGAATACGTAATTGTCGGTTGCGACGCAACAGCAACGGTGGAATTTTGTGCAGGCTTGATCACAACTCCTTGCTCTGCTGCGTCGGCCTGGGTAATGGCATTTCCGCCAGTGATTGGCGTACCGGAAGCATTCCCCACCTGTAAGGTCTGACCTACGTTCAGAGCGTAAGGCGCCTGAATATTGTTGCGTTGGGCAAGGTCACGGAAGTCGTTACCGGTAATCCAGGCGATATAGAAAAGCGTGTCGCCTTTTTTCACGGTGTAAGTACTGCCGCTATAACTGCCTTTCGGAATATTTCCGTACTGACGGTTATAGACGATGCGTCCGTTTTCCATTTGCACCGGTTGCTGGGCAACAGGCTGTACCGGTTGGATTTGCGGCTGTTGAGCCGATTGAATTTGTGGCTGTTGTACCGGCTGAATTTGCGTTTGCTGCGTTGTAGACGTCGTCCCCATTTTCGGTGGCGGCGTAATCAACATACCAGAATTGGTATTTGCAGGTGCATTGCCATTGACGGAGCTGACAGGTGCCGGTGGATTTGAAGTGTCAGAACAGCCAGCCAACCATAGCGAAACCAGTGACAAAGCCGCAATACGGCGAACGGTGAATTTTGGGCTTCCCGCGCTCATTTATCCCCCAGGAAAAAAATTGGTTAATAACCAGTGACATAATTACCGTGCAAGGCACTCTACTGAACACTGGAAAAGATGTTCACGATACGCTGACCTGCTGCAAAATAACCAGGAAAATTCCAGGTATTTTCCTCACGAGCTAAGCCAGCTCCCCCTTTACTAAGGGAACAAAGCGCACAGCCTCCACGGTGTCGATAATAAATTCGCCTCCCCGACGACGCACCCGCTTTAAATACTGGTGCTCTTCCCCTACGGGTAAGACGAGAATGCCGCCTTCGTCCAGTTGCGTCATTAACGCTGTCGGAATTTCGGGCGGTGCAGCCGTTACAATGATAGCGTCAAACGGCGCACGTGCTTGCCAACCTTGCCATCCATCGCCGTGACGGGTTGAAACATTGTGTAAATCAAGATTTTTCAGACGCCTGCGCGCCTGCCACTGCAACCCTTTAATCCGCTCGACCGAGCATACATGCTGGACAAGATGTGCCAGAATTGCTGTTTGATATCCTGAACCAGTGCCGATCTCCAGCACTCGCGACTGCGGCGTCAGTTCAAGTAATTCAGTCATTCGCGCCACCATATACGGCTGCGAAATTGTCTGCCCCTGACCTATCGGCAATGCGATATTGTCCCAGGCTTTTTGTTCAAACGCTTCATCGATGAATTTTTCACGCGGCACGGCAGCAAGTGCATTAAGCACCTGCTCATCCTGAATACCTTGCGCACGTAATTGATCCAGAAGTGCTTGTACGCGTCTGCTTACCATTGCGTGCCAACTCCCACGCTGTTTAACCAGTCTGAAACCACATCTTGCGCGTTGTGCGCGGTTAAATCCACATGCAGCGGCGTGATGGAGACGTAGCCTTCATCTACCGCAGCAAAATCGGTCCCCGGACCGGCATCACACTTACCGCCCGGCGGGCCAATCCAGTACAGCGTATTACCGCGCGGATCCTGCTGCGGAATCACTTGATCTGCCGGATGTCGTGTACCGCAGCGAGTCACGCGGATACCTTTAATCTGATCCAGCGGTAAATCAGGTACGTTGATATTGAGAATACGTCCGGTACGCAGCGGCTCTTTACACAGTGCACGCAAAATGGAACAGGTGACCGCTGCAGCAGTGTCGTAATGTTTATGCCCGTCAAGTGAAACGGCCAGTGCCGGAAAGCCTAAATGACGGCCTTCCATCGCGGCGGCTACCGTGCCGGAATAAATAACATCATCACCCAGATTCGGCCCGGCGTTAATACCCGAAACCACAATATCCGGGCGCGGACGCATCAGAGCATTCACGCCAAGATAGACACAATCGGTCGGGGTTCCCATTTGCACGGCGATATCACCATTTTCAAAGGTAAACGTGCGCAGGGAGGATTCCAGCGTTAGAGAATTTGAAGCGCCGCTGCGATTACGATCGGGGGCGACCACCTGAACGTCAGCAAACTCACGCAGAGCTTTCGCCAGCGTTTGTATACCGGGTGCATGTACCCCGTCATCATTACTCAGCAATATGCGCATAATCACCTGTTGTGTTGATAAGTTCCCTGACAACGCTGGTTGCAAAGCTTCCTGCCGGAAGCCAGAAACGGATTTCGACGGTGACGTCATCCCACCAGTTCCAGCTTAATTGTTGCGGATATAACAGCATCGCTCTGCGCGCCGCCTCAACTTTTTCGCGCAGCAGTAAGGCTTGTAATTCCGTTTCTTCGGCGACAGCTGCTTGTTCGAATGCCAGCGCCTCACGCTGGGTTCCCCATTCGCCGCTACCCGGCATTGCAGCGGTAATTAACAGCTCTTTATCGTTCACGCGACGCTGTAATTCCGCCAGTTCTTCATTCGTGGCAACAAACCAGCTGCCGCGCCCGGCTAATTGTAGCGCATCACCGTCAACAACCTGATTAACTTCTGCTTTTTTGAGACGCTCAGCAACAATCTGATTAAACAACGCACTACGAGCTGCCGACAACCAAAAACTACGCTTATTGCGATCGCGCACCGGAGTATTGGTTTGCGCCCAGCGCAACGCACCCTGCAAGTTACTACCGCCAATACCAAAACGTTGCGCGCCAAAGTAATTCGGTACACCTTTCACGCAAATATCGATCAGTCGCTGTTCAACGTCATCACGATTGCTCACTTCTCGCAGCACCAGGGTAAAAGCGTTGCCTTTCAGCGCCCCTAAACGCAGTTTGCGCTTGTGGCGTGCATACTCCAGCACCTGGCAGCCTTCCAGTTGAAACGCACTTAGATCAGGCATCTCTTTGCCCGGTACCCGAGCGCATAACCACTGTTCCGTAACGGCGTGTTTGTCTTTCTGCCCGGCGAAACTGACTTCGCGAGCATGAATTTTCAGGAATTTCGCCAGTGCGTCGGCCACAAAACGGGTATTGCAGCCGTTTTTGAGGATCCGCACCAGGATATGCTCACCTTCACCATCAGGCTCAAAGCCTAAATCTTCCACCACCACAAAATCTTCCGGGTTAGCTTTCAGCAGCCCGGTTCCTTGCGGTTTGCCGTGGAGGTAAGTGAGATTATCAAATTCAATCATTTTGTTGCCTTAATGAGTAGCGCCACCGCTTCACAGGCAATCCCTTCCCCACGTCCGGTAAATCCGAGTTTTTCCGTAGTAGTGGCTTTCACGTTAACATCATCCATATGGCAGCCGAGATCTTCGGCAATAAACACGCGCATTTGTGGAATGTGCGGCAGCATCTTCGGTGCCTGAGCGATGATAGTGACATCGACGTTGCCGAGGGTATAGCCCTTCGCCTGAATGCGTCGCCAGGCTTCGCGTAGCAGCTCGCGGCTGTCAGCGCCTTTAAATGCCGGATCGGTATCCGGGAATAGCTTGCCGATATCCCCCAGCGCCGCTGCACCAAGTAATGCATCGGTCAGCGCGTGCAGCGCCACGTCGCCATCAGAATGTGCCAGCAGCCCTTTTTCATAAGGGATGCGCACGCCACCAATGATAATTGGGCCTTCGCCGCCAAAGGCGTGAACATCAAAACCGTGTCCAATTCGCATTATGTATTCTCCTGATGGATGGTTCGGGTGAGGTAAAACTCGGCAAGCGCCAAATCTTCCGGGCGCGTGACTTTAATGTTATCCGCTCGACCTTCGACAAGCTGTGGATGAAAACCGCAGTATTCCAGCGCTGAGGCTTCGTCAGTAATGGTAGCGCCTTCATTTAAAGCGCGTGTCAGGCAGTCATGTAACAGCTCACGAGGGAAAAATTGCGGCGTAAGCGCGTGCCATAAGCCGTTGCGATCAACGGTGTGAGCAATGGCGTTTTTGCCAGGCTCGGCGCGTTTCATCGTGTCGCGCACCGGTGCGGCGAGGATCCCTCCCGTGCGGCTGGTTTCGCTCAACGCCAACAGGCGCGCGAGGTCATCCTGATGCAGACAAGGGCGAGCGGCGTCATGCACTAACACCCACTGCGCATCGCCAGCGGCATTCAGACCAGCCAGCACGGAATTAGCACGCTCTTCACCACCAGCAACAACGGTGATTTGCGGATGATTCGCCAGAGGAAGTTGAGCAAAGCGGTTATCGCCAGGGCTTATTGCAATGACGACACGCGTCACCCGGGGATGCGCCAGCAACGCATGCACCGAGTGTTCAAGAATGGTTTGATTACCGATTGAGAGATATTGCTTAGGACATTCCGTTTGCATTCGGCGGCCAAATCCGGCCGCCGGAACCACGGCGCAAACATCCAAATGAGTGGTTGCCATGTTAATTCCTGGGCTGATTTATCGATTGTTTTGCCCCGCAGACTGCGCGCGCTTCGACGCGTCAGGCACCAGACGATAAAAAGTTTCGCCCGGCCTGGTCATGCTGAGTTCATTACGCGCACGCTCTTCGAGCGCCTCCTGGCCGCCATTGAGATCGTCAATTTCGGCAAAAAGCTGATCGTTTCGCGCTTTAAGTTTCGCGTTTGTAGCTTGCTGTGCCGCCACATCATCATTGACGCGGGTATAGTCATGTATACCGTTCTTACCGAACCACAGCGAATACTGTAGCCAGACCAGAATAGCCAGCAACAGCAGCGTTAGTTTACCCATCCTGCCCCCTGAAAAACGGCATCCTCATCCCATGCATCCGAAGACGACTCTACATCCTCTGTTGGGGATACCGCGACAACGCGGGCAAATGTACCACATTTGTCCACTGTTACGTATACCCAGGGCGCGCAGAACATAATCTCATTATTGGTTACGGTTTGAATTATGGACAGAATGAACAGGAAAGAACAGATTAGCCCAACAACCACATAAACAGTGCACCAAACATAATGCCAACGGTGATAAAAGTGAAAACAATACTGTAGCGTAATTTCCCGTCCATCAAGGAATGCAGCGCAATACCTACCACCACCGCAACAGGCATCAGCGCCAGAAAGAAAGGCCAAGTGTAGATAAAGAAAAACAGCGTGTTAGAGCCATAAATCAACATCGGAATCGCCAGTGCACACAGCCAGGACACAAAACCGACCACGGCCCCTGGTAGCGACCATGTGGTTTCTTCATCCTCGGTAAGGCTATCACTATTTGTTAGTGTAATGTTATGGCTATTACGCATATCAGATCCTGTTACTTTGACGAACCGGGCATGAAAACCCGGTGGTGTCTCAGGATCTGATAATATCGTTCTGTCTCAGTAGATCTAATAATTGCTGAACCAAATTTGTTACTAATTGTTCACCATTGAGATGAATTTCTGCCGATTCAGGCGCTTCGTAAACGGAATCTATTCCGGTAAAGTTACGCAGTTCACCAGCGCGTGCTTTTTTATATAAGCCTTTTGGATCGCGAGACTCACAAATCGCCAGCGGCGTATCGACAAACACTTCGATAAACCGCCCTTCTCCTACACGTTCGCGAACCATCTGCCGTTCGCCACGGTGTGGTGAGATAAACGCCGTCAGCACCACCAGTCCGGCTTCGACCATTAAATTCGCCACCTCACCGACCCGACGGATATTTTCTTTGCGATCGGCATCGCTAAAACCGAGATCGCTGCATAAACCGTGGCGGACATTGTCGCCATCCAGTAAATATGTACTGACGCCAAGTTTATGTAACGCCTCCTCCAGCGCCCCCGCGACCGTTGATTTACCGGAACCAGAGAGGCCGGTAAACCACAGCACAACACCTCGATGACCGTGGTGGTGCTCGCGTTGTTGTGCAGTAACCGGATGGCTATGCCAGACGACGTTTTCGTCATGCAGCGCCATCATTTACCTCCCAGTAAATCGCGCGCTCCCCAGTGCGGGAAGTGGCGGCGTACTAACGCATTCAGCTCCAGCTCGAATGCGCTAAATTCCGACGGCGCAACGGCGGCCTCGTTTTTCGGCTCATGCACCATACCGGCACCAACAGTCACGTTGCTCAGGCGATCGATAAAAATCAGCCCACCCGTCACCGGATTTTGTTGATAACGATCTAACACCAACGGCTCGTCAAAGGTGAGATCCACGAGGCCGATCCCATTCAGTGGCAGGTTTTCAACTTCACGCTGGGTAAGGTTATTAATATCAACCTGATAGTGAATACCATCAACGCGGGCGCGCGTCTTCTTACCGGCGATTTTGATGTCGTAACTCTGCCCAGGGGAAAGCGGTTGCTCCGCCATCCATACCACATCAACTGACGCGCTCTGCACTGCCGGTAACGCTTCATCTGCTGTCAGCAGCAGATCGCCACGGCTGATATCGATCTCGTCCGTCAGCACCAGGGTGAGCGCTTCTCCAGCAAAAGCTTCTCCGCGATCGCCATCAAAAGTGGCGATCCGCGCGATGCTTGACTCCACACCAGAGGGCAGCACTTTGACACGTTGCCCGACTTGCACGCTGCCGGAAGCCAGCGTTCCGGCGTAGCCACGAAAATCGAGATTAGGGCGGTTAACGTACTGAACCGGGAAGCGCATCGGCTGGGCATCAACCACTCGCTGAATCTCCACGGTTTCCAGCACTTCAAGTAATGTTGGGCCGCTGTACCACGGCATTCTTTCACTTTGCGAAGCTACATTGTCGCCTTCCAGCGCAGAGAGCGGCACAAAGCGAATATCCAGATTGCCCGGCAATTGTTCGGCAAAAGTCAGGTAGTCTTCACGAATGCGGGTGAATGTCTCTTCACTGTAATCCACCAGATCCATTTTGTTGATCGCTACGACCAGATGTTTGATCCCCAACAGCGTGGAGATAAAACTGTGACGACGGGTTTGATCGAGCACGCCTTTACGGGCGTCGATCAATAAGATCGCCAGCTCACACGTTGACGCGCCAGTCGCCATATTGCGGGTGTACTGCTCGTGCCCAGGGGTATCGGCGATAATAAATTTACGCTTCTCGGTGGAGAAATAGCGATAAGCCACATCGATTGTGATGCCCTGTTCGCGTTCCGCTTGCAGGCCGTCCACCAGCAGCGCCAGATCCAGTTTTTCGCCCTGGGTGCCGTGACGTTTACTGTCGTTATGCAGCGATGAGAGCTGATCTTCGTAGATTTGGCGGGTATCGTGCAGCAGGCGACCAATCAGGGTACTTTTGCCGTCATCGACGCTACCACAGGTCAGAAAACGCAGCAGGCTTTTATGTTGTTGCGCAATCATCCAGGCTTCGACGCCGCCTTCATTGGCGATTTGTTGTGCAAGTGCGGTGTTCATCTTAAAAATACCCCTGACGTTTTTTCAGCTCCATAGAGCCTGCCTGGTCGCGGTCAATCACGCGCCCCTGACGTTCACTGGTGGTGGAAACAAGCATCTCTTCGATGATCTCCGGCAGCGTTTGTGCATTCGACTCAACCGCACCGGTCAGCGGCCAGCAGCCCAGCGTGCGGAAGCGCACCATCCGTTTTTTAATCACTTCGCCCGGTTGCAGGTCGATACGGTTGTCATCAATCATCATCAACATACCGTCGCGTTCCAGAACCGGACGTTCAGCGGCGAGATACAGTGGAACAATGTCGATATTTTCCAGCCAGATGTATTGCCAGATATCCTGCTCGGTCCAGTTAGAGAGCGGGAAGACGCGGATGCTTTCGCCTTTGTTGATCTGCCCGTTATAGTTGTGCCACAACTCCGGACGCTGGTTTTTCGGATCCCAGCGATGAAATCGGTCACGGAAAGAGTAGATTCGTTCTTTGGCGCGGGACTTCTCTTCATCGCGACGTGCGCCACCGAAGGCGGCATCAAAACCGTATTTGTTCAGAGCCTGTTTCAAACCTTCGGTTTTCATAATGTCGGTATGTTTGGCGCTGCCGTGCACGAACGGGTTAATCCCCATCGCCACGCCTTCCGGGTTTTTATGTACCAGCAACTCGCAGCCGTAAGCTTTCGCCGTACGATCGCGGAACTCATACATCTCGCGGAATTTCCAGCCGGTATCGACATGCAGCAGTGGGAACGGCAGCGTACCAGGATAAAACGCCTTGCGCGCCAGATGCAGCATGACGCTGGAATCTTTGCCGATGGAGTAAAGCATCACCGGATTTGAGAATTCTGCCGCCACCTCGCGAATGATGTGGATGCTTTCCGCCTCCAGCTGTCGTAGGTGGGTAAGTCGTTTTTGATCCATAACCGTTCCTTTGCAATACCGCTATTTTCTTGCCATCAGATGTTTCGACTATAGGGAGCGCAGGAGAACGAATGAAATTACCAATTGGAATGAGTAGTTCCTTAACGGAATAACGCTTTGGCAAAGCAAATATCAAAAAGTGCTTAAGCTACCGAATTTCGGGCGTTTAGGAAGATTTGAAATTGTTTTAGCGCAGCGGCAGTTTCATACTATGGCGGTAAAAATTTTGCATGGTATTTAAGGACTCACTATGTTTTCCGCATTGCGCCACCGTACCGCTGCCCTGGCGCTCGGCGTATGCTTTATTCTCCCCGTTTACGCCTCATCACCTAAACCTGGTGATTTTGCCAATACACAGGCGCGACATATTGCCACTTTCTTTCCGGGACGAATGACCGGAACACCCGCAGAAATGTTATCTGCCGATTATATTCGGCAACAGTTTCAGCAAATGGGTTACCGCAGTGACATTCGAACATTTAATAGCCGATATATTTATACCGCACGCGATAACCGCAAAAACTGGCACAACGTGACGGGAAGTACGGTGATTGCCGCTCATGAAGGCAAAGCGCCGCAGCAGATCATCATTATGGCGCATCTGGATACCTATGCCCCGCAGAGCGACGCAGATGCAGATGCCAATCTCGGCGGGCTGACGTTACAAGGAATGGATGATAATGCCGCAGGTTTAGGTGTCATGCTGGAGCTGGCTGAACGCCTGAAAGATATTCCGACTGAGTATGGGATTCGTTTTATTGCCACCAGTGGTGAAGAGGAAGGGAAATTAGGTGCTGAGAATTTACTCAAGCGCATGAGTGATACCGAAAAGAAAAATACTTTATTGGTGATTAACCTCGATAATCTGATTGTTGGCGATAAGCTGTATTTCAACAGTGGCGTAAAAACACCTGAAGCAGTAAGGAAATTAACGCGCGACCGGGCGCTGGCAATTGCCCGCAGTCACGGAATTGCCGCCACCACAAATCCAGGTTTGAATAAAAACTATCCGAAAGGCACTGGGTGTTGTAATGACGCAGAAATATTCGACAAAGCGGGCATTGCTGTACTTTCGGTGGAAGCGACAAACTGGAATCTTGGGAATAAGGATGGTTATCAGCAACGAGCAAAAACAGCCGCATTCCCTGCGGGAAATAGCTGGCATGACGTAAGACTGGATAATCAACAGCATATAGATAAGGCACTTCCTGGAAGAATAGAACGCCGCTGCCGTGATGTTATGCGGATAATGTTACCGTTGGTGAAGGAGCTGGCGAAGGCGTCTTGATGGGGTTGAAAATGAGAGTTGGGAGTTCCCCGCTGGCGCGGGGAACACGCCGCTCGATCAACCCTTCAAGAATGCACGACATGTAAGCGTCACAGGCGTGGATCTCATCAGCCAGCAGGATTTTATTACTCAGCCCCAGAAGCCGCAGATTATTATGTTTGAACGGCATCACCGCCATCATCGCCTGATCCAAAGTGCCGACGCCAATTTCAGCCAGTAACGCCTTCTTGTTACTGTCGGCAAACCAGGCCGCACATCCCTGACTGAACGTTTGTTCATCCGATTCTTCTGACCCGACTAAATCACCGGACCAGAGTGATTCATTAAAGCGGTCCATTAATGTGCGGGCACTGTGTGCCAGCACCAGGCTGGGGCGAGATTCTGGAGAATAGAAAGCAAGCCAGGTTTTGACCAACCGATCGTACATGGCATTGGCCGTTGCCATTGTTGGCAGGCCAAAAAACAAACCCTGTGCTTTCCCCGCAGCCATCAACCTGTGCGCCAGGATAAGAGCCGCTTCTGTTTTACCTGCGCCAGTCACATCTTCCAGAATAAATAATTGTGGCCCTGGCTGGCTGATATCCAGATCCAGCACCTTTTGCTGTAACGGTGTCGGGTGCTCAATAAAAGGAAACAGCGTATTAATTCCGGTGAAAGGTGCAGTTTTTGCTTTTGGAGGAAAGACGGTTAATGCGTTTTGAGCCTGAACTAAAATTTTCTGCCAGTAATCTTCAATATCCATAGCACGTGCGACGCGTGGAAAAAACCGCGTTGACGAACCCGTCCAGTCTGCGAGTACGACGGTTGCAGAGATATACCAGGAAAGTTGTTTTAAAAGTTCAACGCCCTCGTCATCATTCCAGAATGCGGGGATCTCGATGAGCGGAAACAGTGCCTTGATTTCAAGGAGAAAATCTCGTGCGGCAGCTTTGTCTTCAGGCAGAAAATTATCCAGTTCATCAATACGATCTGGGGGCCGACCATGATGCCCGGTAGTCATGGGCATCCACATCTCCATCACCCGTTTAAGTTTGCGCGGAGAGAGTAAAGAGGAAGGAAGCAATTCTTCGCATTCACTTAAATAATGATGCCACAACCAGTATGAATGAGAGATCTTTTCGTAATTCTTTCTTGCGCCTTCCGGAACCTTGAGTTGTGGGTTCAGGTAAAGTTGCTGAAATGAGCGGGCAAATTTTCCAATATCGTGCCAGCACAGCAACCAGGCGAAAAATTGTGCCGCCTGTTCCCTATCTGAAATACCTAATTGACGAAAATAGTCAGCCAGCCCGAAGCAATTACTTTTGACCATTAAATAGCCCATCGCGGCTACATCGAGCGAATGCCAACAAAGAAGATGATAGTCGTCCCCCCCTCTTTCTCGGCACGTCGGGTTTTTCCCCAGAAATCAAAGAAAGTCACAATGTTTTTATCCTTCAGTAAAACTTAAAGGATATTTATGCATATATTAAAAATTATCTGTGATATATATCGTTCAATAAAATATCTGCATTATGAATAATTAAATGACTTTCATCCGTAATATATATGAATAATAAATACAGGCATAATATTCACATAAACAATATAAATTAAAAAAGGGTGCAGGAGACCAAACCATCACAATTCAGTACGCGGGGTTTTACCCCCGCGTGGTGGCTACTTCTTCGATTCGTAAGCGAGAACAGCCTTAAACTCCATACCACGTTCTCTGATACTCAACTCACACAACGAGTCGCCTACCATCAGCGTGAATCCCAGTACTGTACAACACAGTACGATGATTGCCGCAAGGGCATATTTTGTCAGCATGTCTTGCCTCCCTGCAAAGAAGAGACTAACATTCGAATTGTTTGGGTTCGAACGTAAGCCTCAGGTTGATAGAAATATCGCCTGGGGCTTTTGTCCATCTGGAACCTCGCGAATGCTTAACGCCAGACAGCCTCAAGCACCCAATGCCATTCTATACCTGTTAATTCTCCCTGCGACGCTCACGTTTAAATGCCGGAATGCTGCTCGCAAAATAAATACGCCCCCATCGTTTCCGACAGGGGCGCTTATTAACGGTACCGATTTATTACCCTTCGTGAAGCCCACATTCTCTTTTTAATCCAAAGAAACGCGTTTCTTCTTCCGCCATGCCAGGTTCCCATTTACGGGTTGTATGGGTATCTCCCACCGATAAATATCCTTCATCCCATAATGGGTGATATTTCAGGCCATGTTTTTGCAGGTACTGATATATCATCCGGTTATCCCAGTCGATAATCGGCAGCACCTTAAATACGCCACGCTGAATTGCCAGCACCGGTAAATTAGCGCGGCTGCCGGATTGTTCGCGGCGCAGGCCAGCAAACCAGGTTTGCGCATTCAGTTCTTTCAGCGCCCGGTTCATCGGTTCAACTTTGTTGATGTCATTGTATTTTTCAATGCCTTCAACGCCCTGCTCCCACAGTTTACCGTAGCGCGCTTCCTGCCAGGCGGCGCTTTCGGTAGCACGGTACACTTTCAGGTTGAGCTTGAGTTTGTCCGTTAACTCGTCAATAAAGCGGTAAGTTTCCGGGAACAGATAACCGGTATCGGTGAGGATCACCGGAATGTCCGGGTGAATCTGATTCACCAGATGCAGGCTCACCGCCGCCTGAATGCCGAAGCTGGAAGAAAGCACATATTCACCGGGCAGATTATCCAGCGCCCAGGCAACGCGGCCTTCAGCGTCCAGTTTTTCCAGTTCGGCGTTAGTTTGGGCCAGCGCCAGAATCCGGTCTACCTTTGGCAGTTCGTTCAGGGTGTTTAGATCGAGTTTGGACATAAGTTCCTCACTGTTTGCCTTGCCTGATGCGACGCTGACGCGTCTTATCAGGCCTACAAGACCGGGCTCAACCGTAGGTCGGATAAGGCGTTTACGCCGCATCCGGCAAAGGTGCCAACTTGCCTGATGCGACGCTGGCGCGTCTTATCAGGCCTACAAGACCGGGCTGATGGTTAATCCCACAAATCGCGCGCCGGGTCGAGCACCGGGCGAATGATGCCCGCACGCACCGTAAAGTCGCCGAAGCCTTCACCCGCTTCACGCTCTTTCGCCCAGCGCCCTATCAGTTCATCAAGCGACGCCAGGATTTCCGGCTCGGAGATGTTTTCTTTATACATCCGTGGGATACGTGTCCCCATGCGGTTGCCGCCAAGATGCAGGTTGTAGCGACCCGGCGCTTTACCCACCAGACCCACTTCCGCCAGCATCGCGCGACCACAACCGTTCGGGCAGCCTGTTACACGCATCACGATATGCTCATCGCTAATGCCATGTTTCGCCATTAAATTATCGATGTTATCGATAAACGACGGCAGGAAACGCTCCGCTTCCGCCATCGCCAGCGGGCAAGTCGGGAATGACACGCAAGCCATTGAGTTTTCACGCTGCGGCGTGACGGCATTCATCAACCCGCTCTCTTTGGCGATCTTCTCGATCTTCGCTTTCTCACTTTCCGGTACACCGGCGATGATCAGATTCTGGTTCGCCGTAATGCGGAAATCGCCTTTGTGGATCTTCGCGATCTCCAGCAAGCCGGTTTTCAGCGGACGCCCAGGATAATCAAGGATGCGACCATTTTCGATAAACAGCGTCAGATGCCAGTTATCATCAATGCCCTTAACCCAGCCAATACGATCACCGCGTCCGGTAAACTCATACGGACGGATCGGTTCAAATTTGATCCCCGCGCGACGCTCCACTTCCGCTTTAAACGTCTCAACACCCACGCGCTCCAGCGTGTATTTGGTTTTGGCATTTTTACGATCGGTTCGGTTACCCCAGTCACGCTGAGTTGTCACGACGGCTTCCGCCACCGCCAGCGTATGCTCCAGCGGCAGATAGCCAAACTCGCTCGCCGTGCGGGCGTAGGTTTTCTTGTTACCGTGCTCCATGGAAAGCCCACCGCCCACCAACAGGTTAAAGCCCACCAGCTTGCCGTTTTCCGCGATCGCCACGAAATTCATGTCGTTGGCATGCAGATCGATATCGTTCTGCGGCGGGATCACTACCGTGGTTTTAAACTTACGCGGCAGGTAGGTCTGACCAAGGATCGGCTCTTCATCAGTAGTGGCGACTTTTTCCTGATCGAGCCAGATCTCCGCGTACGCGCGAGTACGCGGCAGCAGATGTTCAGAAATTTTCTTCGCCCATTCATACGCTTCCGCATGCAGCTGCGACTCGAACGGGTTCGAGGTGCACAGCACGTTACGGTTCATGTCGTTGGCGGTGGCTAACGCATCCAGACCAACCGAGTGCAGCATCTGGTGCGCAGGTTTGACGTTCTTTTTCAGAATACCGTGGAACTGAAACGTCTGACGGTTGGTCAGGCGGATGCTACCGTAAATGGTGTTTTCCACCGCAAATTTATCGATCGCCTGCCACTGTTTGGTGGTGATAACACCGCCAGGCAAACGGCAGCGCAGCATCATGGCGTGGCGCGGTTCCAGCTTCTGCTCAGCACGTTCAGCGCGGATGTCACGGTCATCCTGCTGATACATACCGTGGAAACGGATCAGCAGGAAGTTATCGCCCTTAAACCCACCGGTCAGGCCGTCATTTAAATCTTCAGCAATCGTGCCGCGCAGATAGTTGCTTTCAAGCTTCATGCGCTCGGCGTCTGCCAGTTTACCTTCGACCACTAAAGGCCCTGGATGTTTTTCGCTCATTAGTAGACATCTCGCTGATAACGGCGCTCTACGCGCAGCTCACTTAAAAATTCATCCGCCGCTTCGGTGTCCATGCCACCAAATTCGGCAATCACTTCCAGAAGCGCCTGTTCAACGTCTTTCGCCATGCGATTAGCGTCGCCGCAGACATAAATGTGGGCACCGTCATTGATCCAGCGCCACAGTTCTGCGCCCTGTTCGCGCAGTTTGTCTTGTACGTAAATTTTTTCTTTTTGATCGCGCGACCAGGCGAGATCGATGCGCGTCAGCACGCCTTCTTTCTCGTAACGCTGCCATTCCACCTGGTAGAGGAAATCTTCCGTAAAGTGTGGGTTGCCGAAGAAAAGCCAGTTTTTGCCCGGCGCTTCGTCGGCGGCACGTTGCTGCATAAAGGCGCGGAACGGCGCAATACCAGTACCTGGGCCAATCATAATCACCGGGGTTTCCGGGTTAGCAGGCAGGCGGAAGTTGTCGTTATGTTCGATAAAGACGCGGACTTCGCCCTCTTCTTCCACGCGATCCGCGAGGAAACTAGAAGCACCACCGGCACGGGCGCGGCCTTCCACGTCGTAACGCACCACGCCAACGGTGACGTGTACTTCGTTCTCGACTTCCGCCTGCGAGGAGGCTATGGAATAGAGGCGCGGGGTCAGCGGGCGCAGCAGATTAATCAGCGCTTCGGCATCCAGTTGTGCCGGCGAGAAACGCACCATGTCGACAATCGGCGTGGTCGCGGCGTAATGCTGCAACTTCGCTTTATCGCCCACCAGCGGCAGCAGCGTTTCGCTGCGCGTTAAGGTAGCGTAGTTCTCAACGATATTGGCGGTGTTGACGGTCAGTTCGAAGTGCCACTGTAGCGCCTCATTCAACGGCAGGGTTTTGCCCTCAACGGTGACAGGTTCATCGCCTTTCAGCCACAGCAGTTCGACAAGTTCTTTCACCAGTGCCGGATCGTTCTGATACCAGACGCCCAGCGCGTCACCCGGCTGGTAACGCAGGCCTGAGTCGCCTAAGTCAATTTCGATATGACGAATGTCTTTTTCAGAGTTACGCCCGGTAATTTTCTGGTTAACCGAAAGGCTAGCCACCAGCGGCGCGTCTTTGCTGTACGGGCTGGTGTGGATTTCATTTAGCGCGCCAGTAGCGACGGATTGTGAAGGTGCTGCGACAGGCGCGCGCGATTTAAGCGCATCAACCACGCGGGCGCGCCACTCGCTGGCAGCGGCCTGGTATTCAACGTCGGCATCGACACGATCGAGCAGGCGTTCACCGCCCAGTTCCGCCAGCTTGCTGTCGAAATCTTTCCCGGACTGGCAGAAAAATTCATAAGAGCTATCGCCAAGGCTAAACACGGCAAACGCGGTGTTTTCCAGCTTCGGCGCTTTTTTGGAGAACAGAAACTTATGCAGCGCGACGGCTTCTTCCGGCGGTTCCCCTTCCCCTTGTGTTGACGTCACCACGATAAGCAGTTTTTCGCTGGCGATTTGTTTGAATTTATAGTCGCCCGCGTTCACCAGCTTAACGTTCAGTTTTACCGCTAATAAGTCATCGCGTAACGCTTCGGCGACCCGACGCGCATTGCCGGTTTGCGAAGCGGAGATAATAGTAATACCCGGCATTTCTGCGGCGGGCGCTGGCGTCGCTGCAAGCGTAGCAGGCTGCTGATTGAGCACGCCCCAGAAATAGCCAGAAACCCAGGCAAGCTGGGTGGGCGTTAAATCGGTCGTGGCCGCCTGGAGGCGTGCCAGTTGCTCCGGGTTCAGCGGAAGCAAAGCGGAAGGTGGGACCTGTGTCGTCATGCGTCGTTATGTTCCAGTAAGCAAAGCTGTTTATCGGCCCTGTCAGCGCCCATAAAACAGAAGAGAAGGTAAGGTTAACGGCGCGAAGGGGGTGGATTAAAGACGGGATAGCGATAACTAATAACCAAATCGACTAACCTGTTTTAGCAATAGTCTTTAACAACAAAATAGATTTATTAACTCAATGAAAAATAAATAAATATCGACCGCAATTAAGTTAAATCGGTCATTTTGCGCAACAAACCCGTTTTTAGTAATGCGAAAAAACAGGCTTTCCGGTACTCTACGGCGGTTTTATCGTCCTGTAGAGAAATTATGATGTCCACCACGTTATTTAAAGATTTCACCTTCGAAGCCGCTCACCGTCTGCCGCACGTCCCACAGGGACATAAGTGCGGGCGCTTACACGGGCATTCTTTTATGGTGCGCCTGGAAATCACAGGGGAAGTCGATCCACATACGGGCTGGATTATCGATTTCGCTGAACTGAAAGCGGCGTTTAAACCAACCTACGATCGCCTCGACCACTATTACCTCAATGATATACCCGGTCTGGAAAACCCAACCAGCGAAGTTTTAGCAAAATGGATTTGGGATCAAGTTAAACCCGTTGTGCCGCTATTAAGTGCGGTGATGGTGAAAGAAACCTGCACTGCAGGCTGTATCTATCGCGGCGAATGATAAGAGTGTGTCGGCGGTCAATTTCCCTTAAGTAACGCTATGTTAGGGTGTTGCGCTCAGGATATCTGGAGCACACCATGGAAGATGACTGCGACATTATTATCATCGGTGCGGGTATAGCAGGCACCGCTTGTGCTTTACGCTGCGCGCGGGCAGGTTTGTCCGTTCTGTTACTGGAACGCGCTGAAATTCCCGGCAGTAAAAACCTTTCCGGCGGGCGTTTATATACCCATGCGCTCGCTGAACTCCTCCCGCAATTTCATCTGACCGCGCCCCTTGAGCGTCGCATCACCCACGAAAGCCTTTCTTTATTAACACCAGATGGCGCCACAACATTTTCCAGCTTACTGCCCAACGGCGAGTCATGGAGCGTGTTACGCCCGCGATTCGATCCGTGGCTGGTTGCCGAAGCCGAAAAAGAAGGTGTCGAGTGTATCCCTGGTGCGACGGTAGATGCGCTGTATGAAGAAAACGGCAGAGTGTGTGGCGTTATCTGTGGTGACGATATTCTCCGCACCCGTTATGTCGTCCTGGCAGAAGGTGCCAATAGCCTCCTGGCGGAACGCCACGGATTAGTTACCCGCCCTGCTGGCGAATCAATGGCGTTAGGAATCAAAGAAGTGCTGGCGCTGGAAACATCCGCTATTGAAGAACGTTTTCATCTGGAGAATAACGAAGGCGCAGCGTTGCTGTTCAGCGGCGAAATCTGTGATGACTTGCCCGGCGGCGCATTTCTTTATACTAATCAACAAACGCTCTCGTTAGGGATTGTTTGCCCGCTCTCTTCCCTTACGCAAAGTCGTGTTCCGGCAAGCGAGCTGCTGGCCCGCTTTAAAACGCATCCAGCAGTGCGCCCGCTTATCAAAAACACGGAATCGCTGGAGTATGGCGCGCATCTGGTGCCAGAAGGTGGCCTGCACAGTATGCCGGTGCAATACGCCGGTAACGGCTGGCTACTGGTGGGCGATGCGTTACGCAGTTGCGTCAATACTGGAATTTCCGTACGCGGCATGGATATGGCGCTGACTGGCGCACAGGCGGCGGCACAAACGCTGATAAGCGCCTGCCAGCACCGCGAGCCGCAAAATCTGTTTCCGCTTTATCATCAAAACATAGAACGCAGTCAGCTGTGGGATGTTCTACAACGTTATCAGCATGTTCCGGCGCTTTTGCAACGCCCGGGATGGTACCGTGCGTGGCCTGCGTTAATGCAGGATATTTCCCGTGATTTATGGGATCAGGGGGATAAACCTGTTCCGCCGCTGCGCCAGTTACTCTGGCGTCATATACGTCGTCATGGCCTGTGGCATCTGGCGGGCGATGTTATCAGGAGTCTGCGATGTCTGTAGCCCGTAATCTCTGGCGCGTTGCTGATGCGCCGCACATTGTTCCGGCTGACTCCGTTGAGCGTCAGACGGCAGAACGATTGATTAACGCCTGTCCGGCAGGTCTTTTTTCGCTCACGCCGGAAGGGGACTTACGTGTTGATTATCGCGGTTGCCTTGAGTGCGGAACCTGCCGTTTGCTGTGCGACGAAAAAACACTACAACAGTGGCGCTATCCGCCTTCCGGATTCGGCATCACCTACCGCTTTGGATAAATAATAAGGATAATTTATGTCCCTCTTACACCTGCTCCGCCAGAATCCGGTGATTGCTGCCGTTAAAGATAATGCCAGCCTGCAACTGGCAATCGATTCTGAATGCCAGTTTATTTCCGTGTTGTACGGCAATATCTGCACCATCAGCCATATCGTTAAAAAGATTAAGAACGCCGGGAAATATGCCTTTATTCATGTCGATTTGCTGGAAGGTGCATCGAACAAAGAAGTGGTGATTCAGTTTCTGAAACTGGTGACCGAAGCGGACGGCATTATCAGCACGAAAGCATCGATGCTGAAAGCGGCAAGAGCGGAAGGTTTTTTCTGTATTCATCGCCTGTTTATTGTCGATTCGATTTCGTTTCACAACATTGATAAGCAGGTTGCGCAATCGAACCCAGATTGTATTGAGATCCTCCCAGGCTGCATGCCCAAAGTGCTGGGCTGGGTGACGGAGAAAATCCGCCAACCGCTGATTGCTGGTGGGTTGGTGTGCGATGAAGAAGATGCGCGTAATGCGATTAACGCGGGTGTGGTGGCGCTTTCCACCACGAATACCGGGGTCTGGACGTTAGCGAAAAAATTGCTTTGACGGGATAATCGTAACGAATTGAATTTGTGTGATTTGTAGGCTGTATGCCAAATCCGGCATTCAGCGCCTGATGCGACGCTTGACGCGTCTTATCAGGCCTACAAGTCCCGAGCCTGGCCCCCGTCCACGCCGCATCCGACTGTACGTTATTGGCGGTCTGCGTGAATGTTTGTCACCAGTGCCTCCAGCACGGCTTTCCAGTCATCTACCACACCAACATCTGCCTGCGAAAATACCGCCGCGCTGGCGTCATGATTAATCGCCACCACAAACTTACTATTACGTACGCCCGCCATTAACGCTGCCGCACCGGATGCGCCCGCCACAATGCAAACATCTGGCGCCAACAAATGCCCGGAAATGCCAATGACCTTTTCGGCTTCAAAGCCACCGTTCATCACTCGCGCCCGACTGTAGCCCACTTCTGCCCCCAGCTTTTCAGCCAGCGTAGCGATGTCATGGCTATCTGCCTCGCCGCCCTGCCCCACTACCAGTACTCGTCTGGCCTCAGCTAATGGGTCACGGGTAACATTTTTAAGATCCTCTGTGCTAACCAGCCAGTCGGGAAGCGCCCCGGGAACAATGTTCAGTTGCTGCATACCAGAGGGCAACGTGGCGTTTTTCGCTGCTCCCACCTGACGTGCCAGCGAAAGGCATAGCGGGCGTTTTTCTGTTTGCAACGTCGCCGTTAGCGCATTTCCCCAGTGGGATTTGCGCACGCTTACGGTTGGAATATCTAACGAAGTCACCTGGCAGATGCTTGCACCATGTAAACGCCAGGCCAGCCGGGTCGACAGTTCATCACCAAACGTTCCCGGCGGAAAGAGAACAACGTCCACAGGCGTTCGCTGCCACTGTTCTACCAGCGCATCCAGCACCTGTTCCGCGACCATCGGCTGCGGCTCGATTTGCCAGTGCGTTAGTGTGCTGCCGCTGAAATCCTGCTCCACCAGCCAGCCCGCTATTGCGGCATGTTCCTGATTTATTGTCACAATTGCGATATTCATGGCTGCATCCTTTGGCGTAAATAGTCCTGCCATAGCTTTTGCGCTTTTTCTGCTACCGTTTGCCCATCAATCAGCGTCGCTCTGCGTCGTTGCTCTGGCCTTGCCAGTTGCAGGCACTGCATCGCTGGCGATTCAGCAGCAACAGTTTTGCGGATAATTTCCGCTTTCCCCGCCGTCATACGCTGGCGCATTCCCGGTACTGGCAAGGCCACTTCGCCACACTGGCGCACAGCAATCACCACGGGCAAGCGGACACGACAACAGCGCAGCCCATTTTCAGTACGCTGTTCGAGGGTGATAAACGGCGCGTCGAGAGTGAAACGCTCCACCTGGGTGAAACAGGGCCAGCCCAGCATTTCCGCCAGCAAAAATGGCGTTTGCCCATTCTGTCCTTCGCTGCTTTGGCAGCCGGTAATTAGCAGATCCAGCGGATTCTGGCGCTGCCATTCGCCAATATGCCAGGCGACAAATTCCGGCGCAAAGCGCAGATCTGCCGCCGTCTCCAGCAATACAGCTTCCTCAAACCCAAGAGCCATGAGATAGCGCAGCCAGTGCAACGCCCGTTCATCGCCTATGCTCAACGCGGTTAAAGTCATCGGCGTGCCATTTTTTCTCTGCGCCAACAGCAGCGCGGCAGCGGCCTGTTCATCAGCACCGAGTAAACTTCGCAGTAGCGAAACATCCGGTCCGCTATTACCCTGAGCCGCCGCCAGCCACTCTTTTTCCGCCAGCATCCCGGCATCCGGTTCGGCTTTAAACGCTAACAGTATGTTCATTCGCACCTCATACATTTCCCGCCGCCACCAGCAGGAGGGCTTTAGTTTCTGGTGCCCATAGCCAGGTCACGACAAAACCAACTAACAACACTGCCGCCAGGATCAATAAGGTAATTTGCATCCCCCACTGCGCCAGAATCCACGGCAGCAGACCCGTACTTACCGCCGCGCCAAGTCGACTCATGGCAGTGGCAAAACCGACGCCCAGCGAGCGAATGTCAGTAGGAAAACTTTCCGCAGGCAAAATGCCCACCAGATTACTGACCGCCGAAATGGTGGTGCTGAAGAGAACAAAAAGCAGTAGCGTTAATGAACTGCCGGAAGGCAAACAGGCCATCACTACCAGCGTTGCCGCCAGCAGCAAAAAACTTCCCAGCAAAAATTTGCGATGTGCCAGCAAGTGCGTCAGAACTAATCCCAGCAGCGCGCCCACAATTAACAACGCATTAAGCATCAGGCTGGCGGTCAGCGCATCTTCCAGACCAATAGTTTGGGCAATGGTCGGCAGCCAGGTATAAATCACAAACCATGGGATTACGAGGCAGACAAAGAAGACGCTGTTAAACGCCGTGCGCCGCCAGTAGCGCGAAGAGAACAAGGTTTTGATGTGTTTATGGGTCGCCGCTGCCACTTCATCGCCCAATAAAACATGGGGACCAAAATAGCGATGTACGATAGCGTGAGCTTCTGCAAAACGTCCCTGGCGAAGTAGCCAGCGTGGCGATTCTGGCGTTCCCCAGCGTAATAACGTAATCAACAACGCGGGCAGAGCTGCCGATGCCAGCAGCCAGCGCCAGGCTTCCGGGTTTTCGGAAATAAAGTGATGTCCGGCGATACTTGCCAGCACATAGCCTACGGTCCACACCACGCTGAATGCGCCCAGCAAAATACCGCGATGGCGGCGCGGGGAAAATTCAGCCAGCAAGGTGTGACCGACTGAGTAATCGCCTCCCAGACCAATGCCAATCAAAATGCGCAGTCCAATAAGATGCTCTGGCGTGGTGGCAAAAAATTGTAAAAACGAAGCAAGCGTAATCAGCAAAAAACTGAAGGTGAAGATTTTTTGTCGCCCAATATGGTCGGAGATCCACCCCAAAACCAGGCTGCCGATAAACAGGCCAAGTAACGCCGAGCCGCCAATCATACCCGCCATAAACGGCGTCAGTTGCATGGCTGGAGTAAGCTGAATAATGGCGTAACCAATGACGCCGAGGACATAACCGTCGGTCAGGTGCGCACCGAAAGTGAGCGCAGCAATGCGGCAGTGAAAACGGTTAAGTGGTAAATCATCCATTCGCACCGGTGAAGTGTTCATCTTTACCCCTTCATTGTCCGGTAATAAGAACGGCTTCCTGGTTGAGAAGCCGAAAAGGCAACGCCCCGACATCACGGGACGCTGCCTGACACATTATTTTTCAATCGGATAGATAGTACCCGTATTCATAATGCCGTTAGGATCGAACTGCTTTTTCAGCCCTTCCAGCAACGCCCACGCGCTGCCGTGTTCCAGTTTGCTCCAGTGAACGCGATGTTTACCGATACCGTGGTGGTGCACCATCGAACCGCCGAGGCGAATGGTTTCTTCGCAGATGATTTTGTTGAGCGGATTGTGGTACTTGTCGATTTCCTCTTCCGGCTTACAGTCAACGACGTTGTAGTCGTAGACGAAGTACATGTTGGTGCCGTTCTGGTAGCTATGAGAGGAGTGACCGCCCAGCATGGTGATGTCGTCGGCGTGCGGGAACTCGGTACGAATACGGTTAATAACGCTTTCGTAGATTTCGTGGATGCAGCTCCAGCAGCCGGACACTTCAGTGGTAAAGCCCATGTTGCCGGTTTTGAGGATCTGCACACGTTCGGCAGCCACTTTATCTGGTCCCCAGTTCAGATTGTTAAACCAGGTTTCGATCAGCTTGCTGTCCACGCGCTGGCATTGCGGGTAGCGGGCAACGATTTCCGCAATCCCTTCGCCCGTCGCCTTCGCAATGCGAGGGTTACCTTCAGCCATAAAGATCAGCACGCATTTTCCGTCGGCAAAATGGGTGAAGTGTTGGGTGCCATCTTCAGCGTCATACAAACGAGCGATCGACGGACGATACCCTTCCACCATGATTTCACGCAGGATGTTGAAGCCGGTTTTCATGTCTTCCAGGATATAGCCGTAGAAGAGGTTGTTTTCCGGGGTGAATTTAAAGATTTTCACTGTTACTTCAGTGATATAGCACAATGCACCTTCGTTGCCGATGATGATGTGACGAATGTCCGGGCCAGCCGCGCGGCGTGGCACGTTTTTAATGCGTGTCACAGTGCCATCTGCCAGTACTGCTTCCAGACCAACGACCATATCTTCGATTGCGCCGTAGAGTGTGGAGAACTGCCCGATACTGCGGGTTGCTACCAGGCCGCCCATCTGAGCCAGCGGTTTTGATTGCGGAGAATGCCCCGTGGTGTAACCTTTTTCACGCAACGCGTTTTCCAGCACCTCCAGCGGAACGCCACATTGCGCCGTGGCTTGCATATTCTCAATATCAATATTAATGATTTGATTCATGGCGGAGCCGTCGAGCACCACCGAGTTTTCCACAACGGTTTCCAGCCCACCTTCAGTGGCGGAAGCACCGGTACGCGGCACACCGTTAATTTTGTGCGCATTCATAAAATTCAGCACACGGGAGACTTGTTCTGTGGAACCGAGTTTTACGACCGCTGCCGGAATCGGCAAAGTATAAATGCCATGAATATCCGGAAATTTACGAAAACGGTCAATACTGTTTTTCTTTAATACGGTTTCATCGGTAATTACGCGATCTGCACCAACAATTTCCTTTAGCTGGTCGACAATCGCTGCGCGAGATAAAGACATAGTAATTCCTTCCTGATAATAAAAATGGAATAATCATTAATAAGAGAAAACAGAAACCACCGTTATGGGTTAGCGCACTAAATAACCGCCATCAACCACTAATAAATGTCCGTTGACATAATTTGAAGCCGGACTTGCGAGGAATACGGCTGCGCCCATTAAATCCTGAGTGTCGCCCCAACGGTTTGCCGGAATATGATCAAGAACGCGCTGGTTAGTTTCTGGATTACTACGGGTCGCCAGAGTGATATCGGTAGCGTAATATCCCGGAGCAATACCATTCACCTGAATATTATATTGGCCTAATTCATCGCAATAGGCTTTGGTGAATCCGGCAAGAGCATGTTTAGTGGCAGAATAAGCAGGTGACCATTGTCCACCTAAGTAAGAGAACAATGAACAGATATTAATGATTTTACCGCTTTTCTGCGGGATCATAATTTTTGCCGCTTCATAGCTTAACTCGAATGCGGCGGTCAGGTTCACATCAATCATTGGATCCCAGTCGGCACGACCGAAGTCCAGCACTTTATTCAGCTTACAAATACCGGCATTGTTAACCAGAATATCGACGGTACCGAAGCGCTCACAGCAGGCAGCGATAATCTTCTGCGGTGCGCCTTCTGCGGTGATATCCACCTGCATGAAGTCCACTTCAACACCCTGTTTTTCAATCATTTCCTTTGTTTCGCCGTTATCTTTGACAAAACTTGGAATAAAAATATTTGCGCCAGCTTTGGCCAACGCCATTGCAAATGCCTGACCTAAACCGCTATTCCCGCCGGTAACAATTGCTGTTTTACCTTTCAGGGAGAAAAAATCCATTGAGAACGCATTGAGAGATTCGATTGACATAGTTAGCTCCAATTTCCGTAAGGCAAAAAAAAAGAAAGGTAACTTCCCCCGCGAGAGGGAAGTTACCTTTCTCATTATCTCTGGTAACTGGAGATAATTTTTAGCATAAGGGCATAACTGCTAATGTGATCGTAATCACAGTGTGCTGTTCGTATTATCAAATAGTTTTAAAAAGCAGAAGCGTGATTACTCTCACACAACACCTTTTCTTTCCATGTTATTTCTTATCGCAATTACTAGAGACCTGAGAAAAGTAATCCACCTGAAAGGGCGGCTTACTTTTCTCTTTTTTTTGTCTATTACAAATGGGAATACGATATGCAACACAACTCATATCGCCGTTGGATAACCCTCGCGATAATTAGTTTTAGCGGCGGCGTAAGTTTTGACCTGGCTTATTTACGTTATATTTATCAAATTCCCATGGCGAAATTTATGGGATTCAGCAATACCGAGATAGGTTTAATAATGAGTACATTTGGTATTGCGGCCATTATTCTTTATGCCCCCAGCGGCGTTATTGCCGATAAATTTTCACACCGCAAAATGATTACTTCCGCGATGATCATTACTGGGTTGCTGGGCCTGATAATGGCAACCTATCCACCACTCTGGGTAATGCTCTGTATTCAGGTCGCCTTTGCCATAACCACTATTTTAATGCTGTGGTCAGTGTCGATTAAAGCCGCCTCATTACTTGGCGATCATAGCGAGCAAGGGAAGATCATGGGCTGGATGGAAGGGCTGCGCGGCGTCGGTGTAATGTCGCTGGCGGTGTTTACCATGTGGGTCTTTTCTCGCTTTGCACCGGATGACAGCGCCAGCCTGAAAACGGTCATTATTATCTACAGTGTGGTTTACATCTTATTGGGGATTCTGTGCTGGTTTTTTGTTAGCGATAACAACAACCTGCGCAGTGCCAATAACGAAGAAAAACAGTCATTCCAGCTTAGCGACATCCTGGCCGTTTTGCGCATCAGCACCACCTGGTATTGCAGCATGGTGATTTTTGGCGTCTTCACCATCTACGCCATTCTGAGTTACTCCACCAACTATCTGACCGAGATGTACGGCATGTCGCTGGTGGCGGCGAGCTACATGGGGATTGTGATCAACAAAATCTTCCGCGCACTGTGTGGTCCACTTGGCGGCATCATCACCACCTACAGCAAAGTGAAATCCCCTACCCGCGTGATCCAAATCCTTTCCATCATCGGCCTGCTGGCACTGACTGCCCTACTCGTTACCAACTCTAACCCGCAATCGGTCGCGATGGGGATTGGCCTGATTTTACTACTGGGATTCACCTGTTACGCCTCACGCGGGCTGTACTGGGCCTGCCCCGGCGAAGCGAGAACACCGTCTTACATTATGGGTACCACGGTAGGTATTTGTTCGGTGATTGGATTCCTGCCGGATGTCTTCGTTTACCCGATTATCGGTCACTGGCAGGACACCCTGCCCGCTGCAGAAGCCTACCGCAACATGTGGCTGATGGGCATGGCGGCGCTCGGCATGGTGATCGTCTTTACCTTTTTGCTGTTCCAAAAAATTCGTACTGCTGATATCGCCCCCGCAACGGCTAACAGCAAGTAAGCCAGAAAAATTACAGGAGAAAAATCATGTCGAAGAAATACATCATAGGGATTGATGGCGGAAGTCAGAGCACAAAAGTAGTGATGTACGATCTGGAAGGTAATGTAGTTTGCGAAGGTAAAGGCTTATTACAGCCGATGCACACGCCGGATGCCGATACCGCAGAACATCCTGACGACGATTTATGGGCATCATTATGTTTTGCCGGTCACGATTTAATGAGCCAGTTTGCCGGGAATAAAGAAGATATTGTTGGCATCGGCCTGGGATCAATCCGTTGCTGTCGTGCGTTACTAAAAGCCGATGGCACGCCTGCTGCTCCGTTGATTAGCTGGCAGGATGCACGCGTTACACGCCCTTACGAAAATACGAATCCTGATGTGGCGTATGTCACCTCTTTTTCGGGTTATCTGGCGCACCGTTTAACGGGGGAATTAAAAGATAATATCGCCAACTATTTTGGTCAGTGGCCAGTTGATTATAAGCGCTGGGCATGGAGTGAAGATGCTGCGGTAATGGAGAAGTTTAATATCCCCCGCCAGATGCTTTTTGATGTGCAAATGCCAGGCACTGTTCTTGGGCATATCACACCTCAAGCCGCGCTGGCGACGCATTTCCCGGCAGGACTGCCGGTTGTTTGTACCACCAGTGATAAACCGGTAGAAGCTCTGGGAGCCGGGTTACTGGATGATGAAACGGCAGTAATTTCTCTTGGCACTTACATCGCATTGATGATGAACGGTAAAGCACTGCCGAAAGATCCGCTGGCGTACTGGCCGATTATGTCTTCTATTCCGCAAACGTTGCTTTATGAAGGTTACGGTATCCGAAAAGGCATGTGGACGGTGAGCTGGCTGCGCGACATGTTAGGCGAGTCGTTAATTCAGGATGCCAAAGCACAAGATCTTTCACCGGAAGATTTGCTCAACAAAAAAGCTTCTTGTGTGCCACCTGGCTGTAATGGTCTGATGACAGTGCTGGACTGGCTGACCAATCCGTGGGAACCCTACAAGCGTGGGATTATGATCGGCTTTGATTCCAGCATGGATTACGCATGGATATATCGCTCGATACTGGAAAGCGTGGCGCTAACGCTGAAGAACAATTACGACAATATGTGTAATGAAATGAATCACTTTGCGAAGCATGTAATCATTACTGGCGGTGGTTCGAACAGCGATCTGTTTATGCAGATTTTTGCCGATGTATTCAATCTTCCGGCGCGCCGTAATGCCATTAACGGTTGTGCAAGCCTGGGGGCGGCGATCAACACGGCTGTAGGGCTTGGTCTGTATCCAGATTACGCAACGGCTGTCGACAAAATGGTTCGCGTGAAAGATGTCTTTATGCCGATTGAGAGCAATGCCAAACGCTACGATGCGATGAATAAAGGTATTTTCAAAGATTTAACCAAACATACTGATGTGATCCTGAAAAAATCGTATGAAGTGATGCATGGTGAGCTGGGGAATGCAGATTCAATCCAGAGCTGGTCGAATGCGTAAGTGAGGAAGGCCGGGCGGGAAACTGCCCGGCCTGAACATACCTGAATGGTTATCCCCGGCTGACGCGGGGAGCTCATAGTCGAAGTCTTCATGACTTCCTTGATATTCGGTTTATCCCCGCTGGCGCGGGGAACTCCATAGGGAAAAAGGGTGCGGCTCCGCAAGGAGGCGGTTTATCCCCGCTGGCGCGGGGAACTCTCTAAACATAACCTATTATTAATTAATGATTTTTTAAGCCAGTCACAATATACCAACTTTACAGGATCACACAAACAACATACCCATTATGTTAAAGAGCACTTAATCCATTGATTGAAAAGATAAATATATAAAATAACTCTATACAAACTAAAATCTACCAAACTCCGACGTAATAATTTTCACTCCAGTGAAAAATTAACGCCACAGAATTTGTAGAGAATGACAATGATTAGCCCGGAATGGGCAAAATGGATGAGTGTTCAGAGGCGACAAAAAATATAAATGAGTGGGAGTCTTTACAAACCCCACCCATTTACAACGCTTATAAATGTTTAATCAGGCAATATTTAAATATTTATGTGTTTGCATCGACAAACGCCAGTTACGCGCAATGCAAGTTTCAATGCACAAACGCGTAGCATCTTCCTTCTGGCTAATTGGCTGAAGTGCAATGACTCGCGGTTTATCATCGGTCAGCGTCGCCAGCAATTCATCCAGTGCTTCGATATCCCGTACGCGTCCAACTGGGTGTTTGATTTCGTTAGCTCGCTCCAGGGCTTGCGACAATACTTCATAACCGCCACGCATATTCAGTTTTGGCGACACGGTGACCCAGGTATTCGGCGTACAACGCACTTCATGAGTACCGCTGGTTTCTATCTGGCAACTGAAACCGTTCTTTTCGAGCAGGTCAGTTAGTGGCATCAAGTCATGAATACAAGGTTCACCACCCGTAATCACCACGTGACGCGCGGTGTATCCCTGACGACCGATGACTGCGAGCAAGTCTTCACTGCTTGCTGCTCCCCACTTATCACTCTCTTTCGTTTTCCCCAGAATGCTGAAAAGGGAAACTTCCCGATCCTCAAGCTTTTCCCATGTGTGTTTGGTGTCGCACCAGGCACAGCCGACCGGGCATCCCTGTAAACGAATAAAAATGGCGGGGACGCCGGTAAAGTAACCCTCACCTTGCAGGGTCTGGAACATCTCGTTAATCGGGTACTGCATAGCATTCTCTGAGAAGTGGATAATTGTTAATTATTGCAGATCCTGCCGCAATATTCATGCTTTATTAACATTCTGTTACAGGCGGGTTTAAGGTAAAAAGTGAATCAGATCATTAAGAATAAAATGAAGCGGCGTATTATGTTTTAAGGAATTAAATAAAAGGGATTTAAACATGTTTAGAATATTCATCGTATTTATATTTATTTTCAATTTATCAGGTTGCGGTTATAACGATATTCAAACCTATGATGAACAGGTCAATGCCTCCTGGTCAGAAGTATTGAATCAGTATCAACGCCGTGCAGATCTTATTCCTAATCTTGTCGCCAGCATTAAAGGTTATTCCAGCCATGAAAAAGAGGTACTGGAGGCCGTTACGTTAGCTCGTAGTCAAGCTAATCGTGCCAGCAGCGATCTTCAGCAAGCTCCGGGAGATGAGCAAAAATTACAAGCCTGGCAACAAGCTCAGGCGCAGGTAACTCGCACTCTCGGGCAGTTAACGATTATTAGTGAACGTTATCCAGAATTAAAGGCTCAGGAACTCTATCAAAATTTAATGGTACAACTCGAAGGAAGCGAAAATCGAATTGCTGTCGCGCGAGGAAGATACATTAAAGCCATTGAACAATATAATGTCACTATCCGCAAATTTCCCGCAGTGTTAACCGCAAAGGTCATGGATTACACACCAAAGAAAAATTATTTGCCGGATGATGTCGCCGCAGTAAGCAAAGCCCCAACAATAGATTTTAGCCAGAATTCTAATGCTCATTAGGCGAGTTAATTATATGAAAAATTTTATCTTACTTCTTGTTCTGGTCTGTTCATCTGCGTTTGCAGTGCAAGTTCCAGTACCTGAATTACCTAAATATATGAATGATTTAACAGGGACATTAACCAGAGGGGAAGTAAGTACGCTGACCAGCCAGATTAAAGCCCTGACGCAAAAAGAACAGACGCAGCTTGTGGTATTGGTGGTTGAAACCACAGGCGAAGAAACCATCGAGCAATATGCAACACGTGTGTTCGAGAGTTGGCAGCCCGGCCATAAAGGTCGTGATGACGGTATTTTACTGGTAGTTGCCTGGCAAGATCATACAGTTCATATTGAAATCGGTTACGGGCTTGAGGGTATTCTTACTGATGCACAGTCCGGGCAAATTATTCGCAACAGTATTATTCCAGCGTTTAAAAAAGGCGACCTTACTGGCGGCTTGCAACAGGGTATCAGTGATATTGAAACCCGACTATCAGGAAATGATTTAGTCAATAACACATCGCCCGATCACCCTTTGCCCTTTAGCGGTTGGTGGGCTTTGATAGTCTGGGCGATAGTACTGACCTTTATTTCCGCCAGAGGATATGTCAAAACGCTGGGAGTGATTTGCTTTGCTGCCATAGTACTGGCTTTTGTACTTCCCATCGCTGGATATAGCGGGAGCTGGGGAGTTCTTGCCACATTATTATGTTTCGCCACACCATTCCTGACCGTAGCTATCGCTTTCACACCTTTCGGCAGAAAGGTGCGTGATTCAATGCGTAGCGCCAACCGACCATCACGTTACGAAAGAAGCAACTCGGCCTCCTGGCATTCTTCATCATCGTCGTCATCTTCCTCTTCATCCTCTTTCGACAATGACAATTTCAGCGGTGGCGGCGGTTCGTCTGGTGGCGGTGGCGCTTCCGGGCGCTGGTGATCGTAATGCGCTTAATCTTTATTTTACTCGCTTTGTGGTGCCTTCCGGTGCTTGCCCAGCAAATTGCTGTGCCGGAGTTGCGCCAACAGGTGACCGATATTACTGGTACGTTAAGCTCGTCTGAACAACAATCACTGACACAACAGCTGCAGGATATTACACAAAAAACACGAGCCCAGGTCGCCGTATTAATTGTGCCATCCACCGGGGACGATACCATTGAACAATATGCAACTCGCGTTTTTGATAGCTGGAAACTGGGGGATGAGCGGCGTGACGATGGTATTCTGATCCTGGTCGTCTGGGAAGATCGTAAAGTTCGCATTGAAGTGGGCTACGGGCTGGAAGGGGTGGTTACCGACCTGCAAGCGGCGAAGATTATCCGTGATATATTAATCCCTGCTTTCAAAAGTGATGACCTTATGGGTGGGTTAACACTGGCAAGCGAAAATATTGGCGCACTTCTGCTGAATGGTGAATTACCGGAAAACAGGGGGAATTACTACAGTATCAATCCCCCTATTCCATTATCGCTTGCTGTAATTATATTACTGGCGGTGCTTTCATATTTTATTGTTTTTACCGATCCGTCAAATCTCCCCTGGATAGCACTCACTGGCGCCATTTACGGGATGGTATTCCTCTATGTTGCCGAGCCTGGGCCATGGACGTCTTTAATCGTTGCCTGCGGTATGTTAACGCCTTTCGCGATCGTAGTGCTGCTTATCTTTTGGCTTATCGTTAGTAAAAAACTACGCGCCAAATATAAGAAACTCGGTAAAGAAAGAGCTTCAAGAAAAGGTTCTTCTTCATCCTCTGCCGGTGGTGGCTCAAGTGGTGGTGGGTTTAGCGGCGGTGGCGGATTTAGCGGTGGCGGTGGTTCATCTGGAGGCGGTGGTTCCTCAGGCCGCTGGTAACTCGACCATAAAAAATGCCAGCCCGAAGGCTGGCATTTTTAAATCAGATAAAGTCAGACTTATGCCTGGCCTTTGATCTCTTTACGACCGTTGTACGGTGCTTTTTCGCCCAGAGCTTCTTCGATACGAATCAGCTGGTTGTATTTAGCAACACGGTCAGAACGGCTCATAGAACCAGTTTTGATCTGGCCTGCAGCAGTACCAACAGCCAGGTCAGCGATGGTAGCGTCTTCAGTTTCGCCAGAACGGTGAGAGATTACTGCAGTGTAGCCAGCGTCTTTCGCCATCTTGATTGCAGCCAGAGTTTCGGTCAGAGAACCGATCTGGTTGAATTTGATCAGGATGGAGTTAGCGATGCCTTTTTCGATACCTTCTTTCAGGATCTTGGTGTTGGTTACGAACAGGTCGTCACCAACCAGCTGGATTTTGTCGCCCAGAACTTTGGTCTGGTATGCGAAACCGTCCCAGTCAGATTCGTCCAGACCGTCTTCGATAGAAACGATCGGGTACTGTTTGGTCAGTTCTTCCAGGAAGTGAGTGAATTCTTCAGAGGTGAAAGCTTTGTTGCCTTCGCCAGCCAGAACGTATTTACCGTCTTTGTAGAATTCAGAAGCTGCGCAGTCCATCGCCAGAGTGATGTCTTTGCCCAGTTCATAGCCAGCAGCTTTAACAGCTTCAGCGATAACAGCCAGAGCTTCAGCGTTGGAACCCAGGTTCGGCGCATAGCCACCTTCGTCACCAACTGCAGTGTTCATGCCTTTCGCTTTCAGAACTTTTGCCAGGTGATGGAAAACTTCAGAACCCATGCGGATGGCTTCTTTCACAGTTTTCGCGCCAACCGGCTGAATCATGAATTCCTGGATATCAACGTTGTTGTCAGCGTGCTCACCACCGTTGATGATGTTCATCATCGGAACCGGCATGGAGTATTTGCCCGGAGTACCGTTCAGTTCAGCGATGTGCTCGTACAGCGGCATACCTTTAGCAGCTGCAGCAGCTTTGGCGTTAGCCAGAGACACAGCCAGGATTGCGTTTGCGCCGAAGTTAGATTTGTTTTCGGTGCCGTCCAGGTCGATCATGATCTTGTCAATGCCAGCCTGATCTTTGGCATCTTTGCCAATCAGCGCCTGAGCGATCGGGCCGTTAACCGCAGCAACAGCTTTGGTTACGCCTTTGCCCAGGAAACGGGATTTGTCGCCATCGCGCAGTTCCAGAGCTTCACGGGAACCAGTAGAAGCACCTGATGGAGCAGCTGCCATACCGACGAAACCACCCTCCAGATGTACTTCGGCTTCAACAGTCGGGTTACCACGGGAGTCGATGATTTCACGACCGATGATTTTTACGATTTTGGACATTAGGTTTTCCTCAAGTCACTAGTTAAACTGAAACTCCAGACAAACAACGCGTACCCAGGGTACGCGTTGCCGTTCTAACTTTTTTACTTACTTCGCCTGACGTTTCTGGAACTCGCTGGCGGCTTTTACAAAGCCAGCAAACAGCGGGTGGCCATCACGTGGAGTAGAAGTAAACTCCGGATGGAACTGACAAGCCACGAACCACGGGTGATTCGGAACTTCGATGATCTCGACCAACTGATCATCCCCGGAACGGCCCGCAACGCGCAGACCTGCATCTTCAATCTGTTTCAGCAGCATGTTGTTGACTTCGTAGCGGTGACGATGACGCTCAACAATTGTCGGCGCATTGTACAGCTGGCGAACCAGGCTATTGTCAACCAGCTGGCACTGCTGTGCGCCAAGACGCATGGTGCCACCGAGATCGCTCTTCTCGCTACGAACTTCAACGTTGCCGTTTTCATCGCGCCACTCGGTAATCAGCGCCACAACCGGGTACTTACAGTCTGGCACAAATTCCGTAGAGTTGGCGTTCTCCATGTTGGCAACATGGCGAGCGTAATCAATTAGCGCCACCTGCATACCCAGGCAAATGCCCAGATAAGGAATATTGTTCTCACGCGCAAAGCGCGCGGTAGTAATCATGCCTTCTACGCCACGATAGCCGAAACCACCAGGTACGAGGATCGCGTCCAGACCTTTAAGGATTTCAACACCGCGCGTTTCAACATCTTGTGAATCGATCAGTTTGATGTTGACGCTGACACGATTTTTCAGCCCGCCGTGTTTCAGTGCTTCAATCACTGATTTGTAAGCGTCCGGCAGTTCAATGTACTTACCGACCATACCGATGGTGACTTCACTCACCGGATTCGCTTCTTCGAAGATAACCTGTTCCCATTCGGACAGATTCGCTTCCGGGCAGTTTAAGCTGAATCGTTTACAAATATAATCGTCCAGCCCCTGAGATTTCAACAGGCCCGGAATTTTATAGATGGAATCGACGTCTTTCAGAGAAATAACCGCTTTTTCCGGAACATTACAGAACAATGCAATCTTCGCACGTTCGTTCGCCGGAACGGCGCGATCTGAACGACAAATCAGGATGTCAGGCTGGATACCGATGGAGAGCAGCTCTTTTACAGAGTGCTGGGTCGGTTTGGTTTTGACTTCACCAGACGCTGCCATGTACGGCACCAGCGTCAGGTGCATAAACAGAGTGTGCTCACGGCCAATTTCAACAGCCAACTGGCGAATCGCTTCGAGGAACGGCAGGGATTCGATGTCACCTACGGTACCGCCGATTTCGACCAGAACCACGTCGTGGCCTTCGCCACCTGCAAGAACGCGTTCTTTGATAGCGTTAGTGATGTGTGGAATAACCTGTACGGTTGCGCCGAGGTAGTCACCGCGGCGTTCTTTACGCAGAACGTCTGAGTAGATACGACCCGTGGTGAAGTTGTTGCGGCGGCTCATTTTGGTACGAATGAAACGCTCGTAGTGACCCAGGTCCAGGTCGGTTTCAGCGCCGTCTTCAGTAACGAACACTTCCCCGTGTTGGATTGGGCTCATAGTACCTGGATCGACGTTGATGTACGGATCCAGTTTCATGATAGTCACATTGAGGCCACGGGCTTCAAGAATGGCTGCGAGGGAGGCTGCGGCAATGCCTTTACCCAGAGAGGATACGACCCCGCCGGTCACAAAAATATAGTTCGTTGTCATGCTGAACCTGAGAAGTTAGGTTGAAAAGACGATGGAATAACCAGGACGGGAAAGCAGTATACCCGAACATGACCTGTGCCACAAACTTTCATTATCCCTCCTCTTCGCCAGCGCACCATTGAAATCAGGAGTGAGAAAATAGCCCCTTTGGGGTAAATGTTTTTGACGCAAATCAAGCGCTTGTCATTTAAAAAATGACACAAATGGCGCTTGACCGCGTAATTCCCTTAGAGATCAATTTCCTGCCGTTTTACCTGTTGCCAGACTTCTTCCATTGTTTCGAGGTCAACACCTGTCATTTCCAGTCCACGCGCGGCAACAATACGCTCCACTTCGCGAAAACGACGCTCAAATTTTTCGTTCGCTTTTTGCAATGCGATTTCTGCTTTCGTCCCTAAATGGCGAGCCAGATTAACCGTGGCAAACAGCAGGTCGCCCATTTCCTCCTCCAGTTTAGCCTGGTCGACAACAGCCTGCCGCGCCTCGTACATCACCTCGTCGATCTCTTCGTAGACTTTATCAACCACCGGGCCAAGCGTCGTCCAGTCGAAGCCAACGTTGGCACAACGTTTCTGGATTTTTTGTGCGCGCATTAAAGCCGGCAAACTGCGAGGAATATCGTCCAGCGCCGAATGCTGTGCTTTCTGCGCGCGTTCTTCGGTTTTGATCTGCTCCCAACGGGCGAGAACTTCACTGCTGTTTTCGGCAGAACTATCAGCAAAAACATGCGGATGGCGACGCTCTAATTTATCGCTGATCGCAGCACAAATATCATTAAAGTCAAAGCGCCCTTCTTCCTGGGCCATTTGCGCGTAAAACACCACCTGGAACAACAGATCGCCCAGTTCACCGCGCAGATCGTCAAAATCTTCGCGGGCAATGGCGTCCAGCACTTCGTAGGTTTCTTCAAGGGTATAAGGCGCAATAGAAGCAAATGTCTGCTCCTTATCCCACGGGCAGCCGTTTTCCGGATCGCGCAGGCGCTGCATGATAGTGAGTAAACGGTCGATTTGATTCATTGGAATGTCCTGAAAATTGCGGGTCTGTCAGGTGGAAGCCTGTGACCAGAATAGAAGTGAGTTAGTAACACTTACCCAATCAGCACGTTAATTTTGGCTTTAATGAGTTGTAATTCCTCTGGGGTAACCGTTCCTTTCTTCGTTGCTCCTCTTGCCCGCCAGGCGATACTTTTTACCTGATCAGCTAACGCTACGCCATCACATTCCTGACCGGATAAAACAACTTCGAACGGATATCCTTTTGATTGTGTTGTACAAGGAACACACAGACACATACCTGTTTTGTTGTTATACATGAACGGACTCAGGACAACAGCCGGACGATGTCCGGCTTGCTCGCTACCTTTTGTCGGGTCAAAATCAACCCAAATCAGATCGCCCATATCGGGTACGTATCGGCTTACCATTACCAGACTTCCTTATCTTTCGGCTCCCCCCAGTCGATATTCTCGTGGAGGTTTTCCGGTGTGATGTCGTTGACCAGTTCAGCAAGCGTAAATACGGGCTCTTTACGCACTGGCTCAATAATTAATTTGCCATCCACCAGGTCAATCTTCACTTCATCATCAATATTCAGATTGAGCGCCTGCATTAACGTAGCCGGGATCCGCACTGCAGGAGAATTTCCCCAACGCTTTACGCTACTGTGGATCATAACCCTTTCCTCAAACCGCTATCATATGTAGATACAGTATATATCAATCTACATTGTAGATACGAGCAAATTTCGGCCTAACTCCCGTGCAGTCGACGCGCGTCGATAACATCCGGCACCTGATTGAGTTTACCCAGCACGCGGCCCAGCACCTGCAGGTTATAAATCTCAATGGTCATATCGATGGTTGCCAGTTGCTGTTTGGTATCGCTACGGCTGGCAACGCCAAGCACGTTCACCTTCTCGTTGGCGAGAATGGTCGTGATATCACGCAACAACCCACTACGATCATTAGCCAGCACGCGGACCACCAGCGAATATCCGGCGGAGTAGCTCTCGCCCCATACTGCATCAACAATGCGTTCTGGCGCATGGGAGCGTAGCTCCACCAGTTGTTCACAATCGGCGCGGTGCACAGAAATACCGCGTCCCTGAGTAATGAAACCAACAATTTCATCACCAGGAATCGGCTGACAGCAGCGCGCGATGTGGTGCATCAGATTGCCGACACCTTCTACTACCACGCGCCCGTTATCTTTACTGCGGTTTTGCGGGGCATGGCTTTTTTGCTGAAGCTGCTTCAGCGCGGCGGCATCCTGCTCTTCGGCACTCGGCTTATTAAATTGCGATTGCAGGAAATTCACCATCTGATTGAGCCGGATATCCCCGCCACCAATCGCCGCCAGCAACTCGTCGACATCATTGAAGTTGTAACGCGGCAGCAGGTGTTTTTCTGCTTCTTTCAGGCTGATCCCCAGATGTTCCAGCTCGTCATCAAGGATTTGTCGTCCAGCCAGAATGTTTTTGTCACGATCCTGTTTACGGAACCAGGCATGAATTTTCGAACGCCCACGGCTGGTTGTGACATAGCCCAGGTTTGGGTTTAACCAGTCACGGCTGGGATTGGGCTGTTTCTGGGTGATAATTTCAATCTGGTCGCCCATTTGCAGCTGGTAGGTGAACGGCACAATGCGCCCGCCAATTTTTGCCCCGATGCAGCGGTGTCCGACATCACTGTGGATGTGGTAAGCGAAGTCCAGCGGCGTTGATCCCGCAGGCAAATCAACGACATCACCTTTCGGCGTAAAGACGTATACCCGGTCGTCAAAGACCTGGCTGCGTACTTCGTCGAGCATTTCGCCGGAATCAGCCATCTCTTCCTGCCACGCAATCAGTTTACGCAGCCAGGCAATCCGGTCTTCATGTCCCGAACGCGCCCCGCCAGCAGCCGCACCTTCTTTGTATTTCCAGTGCGCAGCGACACCCAGCTCTGCATCTTCATGCATCTGTTTGGTGCGGATTTGGATCTCAACGGTTTTGCCACCCGGCCCCAGTACCACAGTATGAATAGACTGATAGCCGTTTGGTTTCGGATTTGCGACGTAATCATCAAATTCATCCGGCAAGTGGCGATAGTGAGTGTGCACTATCCCCAGCGCGGCGTAGCAGTCTTGTAAACGCTCGGCAACAATACGAACTGCACGGACATCAAACAGCTCATCGAAGGCGAGGTTCTTTTTCTGCATTTTGCGCCAGATGCTGTAGATGTGTTTCGGACGACCATACACCTCAGCTTTAACGCCTTCAGCTTTCATCTCAGCGCGCAGATGACCGACAAACTCTTCGATATAGTGTTCGCGGTCGAGACGGCGTTCATGCAGCAATTTGGCGATGCGCTTGTATTCAGTCGGGTGGAGATAACGGAAGCAGTAATCTTCCAGTTCCCATTTCAGTTGCCCGATCCCGAGACGGTTCGCCAGCGGCGCGTAGATATTGGTGCACTCTTTTGCTGCAAGTACGCGTTCATCTTCTGGCGCATCTTTTACTTCGCGCAGATGAGCAATACGCTCCGCCAGTTTGATGACCACGCAGCGAAAATCATCGACCATCGCCAATAACATCCGGCGAACGTTATCGACCTGTTCGGAGGAAACAGAATCAGTGTGCGTCGCTTTCAGCTGGCGGATTGCCGCCATATCGCGCACACCGTGAATAAGATTAACGACCGACTTACCGACGCTCTCGCGCAGTACGTCTTCGCTGACTACATTGGCATCGGCCAGAGGGAACAGCAGCGCCGCCCGCAGCGTGTCAATGTCCATACTTAATGTCGAGAGGATCTCCACCATCTCGACACCACGCCACAACAGCAAACTGGCATCCGGATGCCCCTGCGTCTGCTGCAGACAATACGCCCAGGTTTCGGCTAAGCACTCACACGACTTCTGGCTGGCAATCCCCAGACTTGCGATCCATTTGTCCGGATCAAATTCACCAGCCTTATTGATATGTGCACTTCTTACCGCAACCATTGTCCTCTCCTTTAGGGACCTGACCTGCCGAAATCAGCAAATCGTAACTATTTAACGCGCGAAAAAAGCACCATCGATTCCAGATGCCCCGTGTGTGGGAACATATCCAGCATCGCCAGTCGCGCAATGGTATATCCTGCTTTTAATAACGCCTCGCTATCCCGAGCCAGCGTCGCAGGGTTACAGGATACATAAACTATACGAATGGGTTCCAGTTTTATAATTTGCTGCATGACGCCAGCAGCACCTGCTCGCGCCGGGTCCAGCAACACTTTGTCAAAGCCGTTTTTAGCCCACGGTTGCTTTGTGACATCATCTTCAAGATTCTCATGATAAAACGTCACATTTTGTAAACCATTAAGTCGCGCATTTTCCTGACCTTTCTCCACCAGCGCCGCAACACCTTCTACCCCTACCACGCTAGCCGCTCGTGTCGCTAATGGCAGTGTGAAATTGCCCATACCGCAGAACAGATCAAGCACGCTGTCTTCAGCCTGCACATCCAACCACTCCAGCGCGCGAGCCACCATTTTCTGGTTCACACCCGCGTTGACCTGAATAAAATCACGCGGGCTAAAAGTTAAACGCAACCCATTTGAGTCATACCAGGGCATCTCGCCAGAGACGGTTTCGAGTATCTCACTATCGGGAGCGAGAAACAGATCCAGGCCTTCAGAATGCGAAAAGCGTTCCAGTTTTTCACGATCAGCCGAACTTAGCGGTGCGGTATGGCGTAAAATCATCAGCGTGCCGCTGGTTGCCTGCACCAGTTCAACGTGACCAAGATGGCGCATGGCTTGTAAGCTGGTCAGGCATGCCCTGACTTTGGGCAGCAATGCTTCAAGTTGGGGCGCTAAAATGGGGCATTGCTTAACATCGACAATGTCACTGGAACCCGCTTTGCGAAATCCCATCTGTAATTGTTGTGTTTTCGGCTGATAGTTCAGGCTTAAGCGCGCGCGGCGACGGTACCCCCAGGGAACATCGGCGATCACTTCAGAGACGTCGTGCTTCATTAACCGGGCGAGCGCCGCACTTTTGCTTCGCTGCTGTAGTTCGATGCTGGCGTGTTGTTGCTGACAGCCGCCGCATACGCCAAAATGAGGGCAGCGTGGCGTTTCGCGTTCCGGGCTGTCGCTTAGCCTGCGCACGACTTTAGCGCGGGAATACTGTTTTTTATCTTCAGTAACAGTAACTTCCGCGTCTTCCTGCGGCAATAGCCCGGGGATAAATAACGCTTTTCCGTTATGTCGTGCCACGCCCTGACCAAAAGAGTCGAGGTCGTTGACTGAAACGGTTATGATCTGACGCGTCGTCACGCGTCGTTTTGCAGAGTAGAATTGCGCCATTGGCGAGACTTTCTCAATTTAACAGTGTGACCTTAATTGTCCCATAACGGAACTCCATGACCAACTACAGCCTGCGCGCACGCATGATGATTCTGATCCTGGCGCCGACCGTCCTTATTGGTTTATTGCTCAGTATCTTTTTCGTCGTGCATCGCTATAACGACTTGCAGCGTCAACTGGAAGATGCCGGTGCCAGCATTATTGAGCCGCTTGCAGTTTCTACTGAATATGGCATGAGCCTGCAAAATCGCGAATCTATCGGTCAGTTGATAAGCGTTTTGCATCGTCGCCATTCTGATATTGTTCGCGCCATTTCAGTTTACGATGAAAATAACCGACTCTTTGTCACCTCCAATTTTCATCTCGACCCTTCAGCAATGCAGCTCGGTAGTAACGTGCCATTTCCGCGCCAGCTCACTGTCACACGTGATGGCGATATTATGATTTTGCGTACGCCGATTATCTCCGAGAGTTATTCTCCCGACGAATCGCCCATTAGCGATGCCAAAAATAGTCAGAATATGCTGGGGTATATTGCCCTTGAGCTGGACCTTAAATCGGTGCGCTTACAGCAATATAAAGAGATTTTTATTTCCAGCGTGATGATGCTGTTCTGTATTGGTATTGCGCTTATTTTTGGCTGGCGACTCATGCGCGATGTAACCGGCCCGATTCGCAACATGGTGAATACTGTCGACCGCATCCGCCGAGGACAACTCGACAGCCGGGTGGAAGGATTTATGCTCGGCGAGTTGGATATGCTGAAAAACGGCATCAACTCGATGGCAATGTCTCTGGCGGCTTATCACGAAGAGATGCAGCACAATATCGACCAGGCGACGTCCGATCTGCGTGAAACGCTGGAGCAGATGGAAATTCAGAACGTTGAGTTGGACCTGGCGAAAAAGCGCGCCCAGGAAGCGGCGCGTATTAAGTCCGAGTTTCTGGCGAACATGTCACATGAGCTGCGTACACCGCTGAATGGGGTTATTGGCTTTACCCGCCTGACGCTGAAAACAGAATTAACGCCAACGCAGCGCGATCACCTGAACACGATTGAACGCTCGGCAAATAATTTGCTGGCAATTATTAATGATGTTCTCGACTTCTCGAAACTGGAAGCGGACAAGCTGATTCTGGAAAGTATTCCGTTCCCGCTGCGCAGCACGCTGGATGAAGTGGTTACTCTTCTGGCGCATTCTTCTCACGATAAAGGGCTGGAATTGACGCTCAATATTAAGAGCGACGTGCCAGATAACGTGATAGGCGATCCGCTGCGTTTACAGCAAATCATCACTAACCTGGTAGGGAATGCGATTAAATTCACCGAGAATGGCAACATCGATATTCTGGTGGAAAAACGAGCGCTGAGTAATACCAAAGTTCAGATTGAAGTGCAGATCCGCGATACCGGTATTGGTATTCCTGAACGCGATCAATCGCGCCTGTTCCAGGCCTTCAGGCAGGCAGATGCCAGTATTTCACGCCGTCATGGCGGCACCGGGCTGGGGCTGGTAATTACGCAAAAACTGGTTAATGAGATGGGCGGAGATATCTCGTTCCATAGCCAGCCGAATCGTGGCTCAACCTTCTGGTTCCATATTAATCTCGATCTGAACCCGAATATTATTATTGAAGGACCATCCACCCAATGCCTCACAGGCAAACGCCTGGCTTATGTCGAACCGAACTCGGCAGCCGCGCAGTGCACGCTGGATATTTTAAGCGAAACACCGCTTGAGGTGGTCTACAGCCCAAGCTTCTCGGCACTCCCTCCCGCGCATTACGACATGATGTTGTTAGGGATTGCGGTGACTTTCCGCGAACCGCTAACGATGCAACATGAGCGGTTAGCGAAAGCGGTGTCGATGACCGATTTTCTGATGCTCGCCCTTCCGTGCCATGCACAGGTCAATGCCGAAAAACTCAAGCAAGATGGTATCGGCGCGTGTCTGCTGAAACCCCTGACGCCTACACGTCTGTTACCTGTACTGACCGAGTTTTGCCATCAAACACAAAATACGCTGTTGCCTGTCACCGACGAAAGTAAGCTGGTAATGACGGTTATGGCTGTTGATGATAACCCCGCCAACCTGAAACTTATCGGCGCATTGCTGGAGGACATGGTTCAGCATGTGGAGTTGTGCGATAGCGGACATCAGGCGGTTGAACGAGCAAAACAGATGCCGTTCGATTTAATCTTAATGGATATTCAAATGCCGGACATGGACGGCATTCGTGCATGCGAACTTATCCACCAGCTTCCGCACCAGCAACAAACGCCAGTCATCGCGGTGACTGCACATGCGATGGCTGGGCAAAAAGAGAAATTACTTGGCGCGGGGATGAGCGATTATCTGGCGAAACCGATAGAAGAAGAGCGATTGCATAATTTGCTGCTGCGCTACAAACCCGGCAGCGGCATTTCTTCCCGCGTTGTGACGCCAGAAGTGAACGAAATTGTGGTGAACCAGAATGCGACTCTGGACTGGCAACTGGCGCTACGCCAGGCCGCTGGCAAAACCGATCTGGCGCGCGATATGCTGCAAATGTTGCTCGATTTCCTGCCAGAAGTTCGCAACAAAGTTGAGGAACAACTGGTTGGGGAAAACCCGGAAGGCCTGGTTGATTTGATTCATAAACTGCATGGCAGTTGCGGCTATAGCGGTGTGCCGCGTATGAAGAATCTCTGTCAACTTATCGAACAACAGCTACGAAGCGGTACTAAAGAAGAAGATTTGGAGCCGGAGCTACTGGAATTGTTGGACGAGATGGATAATGTGGCACGCGAAGCCAGTAAAATTCTTGGGTAATAAATATTTTATCGAGTAAAAATCGGCTTCTTATGAAGCCGGTTTCAGAATGGTAACAAGGTGCCTGTGTTTATGCCGGATGCGGCGAAAACGCCTTATCCGGCCTACGAAACCATTCAAATTCAATGAATTAAAAAAGTATGTAGGCCTGATAAGCGTAGCGCATCAGGCAATTTTGTGTTTGGCATCAGTCTCAAACCGGCTCCTGACAGAGCCGGTTTTTGTTTTCTGTCTTAACGCACCATACACGGACGTTTGTTATCGAACGTCCAGCCAGGAATCAGGTACTGCATCCCCATCGCATCATCACGCGCGCCAAGCCCGTATTTCTGATACAGCTCGTGGGCTTTCATCACCTGATCTATATCGATTTCTACACCCAGACCCGGTTTTTCCGGCACTTGTACCAAACCGCCTTTGATCTCAAAAGGCTCTTTAGTCAGGCGCTGATTACCTTCCTGCCAGATCCAGTGCGTATCAATCGCGGTGATTTTACCCGGTGCAGCTGCGGCAACATGGGTAAACATCGCCAGGGAAATATCGAAGTGGTTGTTAGAGTGTGAACCCCAGGTCAGGCCAAATTCATGGCACATTTGCGCCACACGTACCGAACCCTGCATCGTCCAGAAATGCGGGTCCGCCAGCGGGATATCAACAGATTGCAGGGAGAGCGTATGGCCCATCTGCCGCCAGTCGGTGGCGATCATATTGGTTGCAGTCGGCAGACCAGTCGCGCGACGGAACTCTGCCATCACCTCACGCCCGGAGAAACCTTGCTCCGCACCACACGGATCTTCTGCATAAGCCAGCGAACCTTTCAGGTATTTACCAATTTTAATCGCTTCGTTCAGCGACCAGGCACCGTTAGGATCGAGCGTAATACGTGCCTGCGGGAAGCGTTGCGCCAGTGCCACAATAGATTCGGCTTCATCTTCCCCGGCCAGTACACCGCCCTTCAGTTTGAAATCGTTGAAGCCATATTTTTCATACGCCGCTTCCGCCAGGCGCACCACCGCATCCGGCGTCATCGCTTCTTCGTGACGAAGACGATACCAGTCGCATTTGTCATCCGGCTGGCTTTGATACGGTAACGGTGTGGCTTTGCGATTGCCGACAAAGAACAGATAACCCAGCATTTCGACTTCGCTACGCTGTTGACCATCGCCCAGCAAGGATGCCACGTTAACTCCAAGGTGTTGCCCAAGCAGATCCAGCATTGCCGCTTCTATCCCGGTAACTACATGGATAGTGGTACGCAGATCAAAAGTCTGTAAACCACGCCCGCCAGAATCACGATCGGCAAAAGTATTACGCACCAGCGTCAGAACGTTTTTGTATTCACCCAGCGTTTTACCTACCACCAGCGGAATCGCATCTTCCAGCGTTTTACGGATTTTCTCGCCGCCGGGAATTTCCCCTACGCCGGTGTGACCAGAATTATCTTTGATGATCACAATATTACGCGTGAAGAACGGTGCGTGTGCGCCACTCAGATTCATAAGCATACTGTCATAACCCGCCACCGGGATGACCTGCATTTCAGTAACAACAGGCGTCGTAAATTGAGAATTCATATTTATATCCTTATTCAAAATCAATGACGGCCGAAAACGGGACGTTTACGGTCAAAGGTCCAGCCGGGGATCAGGTACTGCATCGGACCCGCGTCGTTACGCGCGCCGCCAGGCAGACGTTTATAGGCTTCGTGCGCCTTTTGTACCTGTTCCCAGTCCAGTTCCACGCCCAGGCCGGGCGCATCAGGAACGACTATTTTTCCGTTTTTAATCTCCAGCGGATTTTTCGTCAGGCGGCAATCGCCCTCTTGCCAAATCCAGTGGGTATCAATTGCGGTAGGATTACCCGGAGCCGCCGCGCCCACATGGGTAAACATCGCAAGAGAGATATCGAAGTGGTTGTTGGAATGACAGCCCCAGGTCAGCCCCCAGTCGTCGCAAAGCTGTGCCACGCGGACTGCACCGGAAAGCGTCCAGAAGTGCGGATCGGCAAGTGGAATATCTACCGCATTGAGCATCACCGCATGACCCATTTCACGCCAGTTGGTGGCGATCATGTTGGTCGCGACGGGCAAGCCGGTCGCCCGCCGAAACTCCGCCATCACTTCACGACCGGAGAACCCCTGCTCAGCGCCGCACGGGTCTTCCGCATAGGTCAGCACATCATTCAGGCCTTTACACAAAGAAATGGCTTCATCAAGCAGCCAGGCACCGTTGGGATCAACGGTAATCCGCGCATCAGGGAAGCGTTTCTTCAATGCACGAACGGTGTCGATTTCTTGCTCGCCGGGTAATACACCGCCTTTGAGTTTGAAATCTTTAAAGCCATAGCGATCCTGTGAGGCTTCCGCCAGACGCACAACGGCTTCGCTGTTCATCGCTTTCTGGTGGCGCAATTGATACCACTCATGGTTGCCTGGCGTACTGTCCAGATAAGGAAGATCGGTTTTAGTCCGATCACCGATATAAAACAGATAACCGAGGACGGTAATAGCATCGCGTTGCTTGCCTGGGCCAAGCAGTTCACAGACCGGAACATTCAGCGCCTTACCTAACAGGTCAAGCAAAGCGGCTTCCAGCGCCGCCACGGCGTTAACGCGCAATTCAAAGGTCCAGGCACCTTTGCCGAAGGTATCAAAATCGGCGGCCTGATTACCTTTATGCACCCGCTGGACCACTTTATTCAGTCGCGCGACTTCCTGGCCCAGAACCATCGGAATAGCATCGACAAGCGTTTGATAAATCACCTCTCCGCCCGGTGCTTCACCAATGCCGGTATGTCCGGCATTATCGGTGAGTACCACAATGTTGCGGGTGAAATATGCGTTATGTGCACCACCAATATTGAGCAACATGCTGTCATGTCCGGCGACCGGAATGACTTTCATATCAGTAATGACTGGACTGGATTGTGTCGTCATCTTATTGCCCCGCGACAGGTTTCAGCTCAATACGTTTAATATCGCCCACCAGCACCAGGTAGCTCAGCACCGCAATTAAGGCATGAACCCCGACATAAATCAGCGCCCCATTAAAGGAGCCAGTCGTGCCAACGATATAACCAATTGCGATTGGCGTGACGATACCGGAAATGTTACCGAACATATTGAACAGGCCGCCGGAAAGACCGCTAATCTCTTTCGGCGCAGTATCTGCCATTACCGCCCAACCCAGCGCCCCGATGCCTTTACCGAAGAAGGCCAACGCCATGAAACCGATGATCATCCACTCAACATCGACGTAGTTACAGAACACCATCACCATCGACAGCAACATGCCCATCACGATCGGTGTTTTACGCGCAATGTTCAGCGAGCCCGTGCGGCGCATCAGCCAGTCGGAAATAATCCCCCCCAGCACGCCGCCGATAAAACCGCAAACAGCAGGAACGGAAGCCACAAAGCCCGCTTTCAGAATCGACATCCCGCGCGCCTGCACCAGATAAACCGGGAACCAGGTAATAAAGAAGTAAGTCAGGGCGTTGATACAATACTGACCGATATAAACACCGATCATCATCCGCGAACCGAGCAGCTGTTTGATCTGCCCCCACTTCACGCTGAACGGCACTTTAACTTTGGTGTTTTGCTGATCCATATTGATCAGCGCGCCGCCAGCGGCGATGTACTCCAGCTCTTTCTGATTTACGCCCGGATGTTGATTTGGCTCGTGGATGACTTTCAGCCAGAAAAAACTGATGACAATGCCCAGACCGCCCATAAAGAAGAAGACGTGTGACCAACCCACTTCATGAGTCAGCCAGCCCATAATCGGCGCGAAGATCACCGTTGCGAAGTATTGGGCGGAGTTAAAAATCGACACCGCCGTTCCCCTTTCCTGCGCCGGGAACCAGGCTGCCACGATTCGGCTGTTGCCGGGAAAAGAAGGTGCTTCGGCAAGCCCTACCAGGAAGCGGAGAGTAAACAAGGCAACGATAATGCCGAATCCACTAAAGATATCGACGAAACCTTGCAGCAAGGTAAACATCGACCAGATAAAGATTGACCAGAAGTAGACGCGTTTTGAACCAAAGCGATCCAGCAACCAGCCGCCAGGGATCTGCCCAATAACATAAGCCCATGAGAAAGCAGAGAACACATAGCCCATACCCACTGGATCAAGACCGATATCTTTGGCCATTTCCGAACCGGCGATCGAGAGCGTAGCGCGATCGCCGTAGTTGAAAGATGTGACGATAAACAGCATCACCACTATCCAGTAACGAGCATTCGTGCGTTTTTCCACACTGCTCGCAGCCTGACTTAAAGAACTCATTGTTGCACTCCTGAAAATTCGCGTTAGCCACGCTCACTCTGGACTGCGACATCGCCAGGAAATCAGAGGTGACGTAGGGTGTTTTTGCCGTTTTTATAGGTCGTTCGCCGAATGCGGCGCGTGTTTTATATCTGGCAATAGCAGTATAAAAAGCGCGCCATAGCGGCTCACCGTGCAACAACACAACATTAATGCGTTCAATGAGGCTCGATTTTGGCATTAGCCCTGGACGGTGGAATCCACTTCACGGAAATGAAAACAAGAACAAGAAAGGAAGGGTTAAATCGGAGAAATAAAGAAGAGTATGAAATGGATCGCTTGACTCCAGGCAAACGCCAGTAAAAATCCGCGCTAAGAAGCAGTTTTTACAGGCATTTGCCTGAAAAGACTCGATTCAGCACCGCTAAAACGGTATTTTGCCGATCGCTGAACAAATCAGGGCAACAGCGTCCCCCACTGCTCAACCCACGGATTGGATTCCGTTTCTGGTTCCGGGGTTTCACTGGCATCGATCAGCAGCATTTCCCCTACCCGCTGCGCGCTCTGTTCCTGTAACAAAGCATCAAACTGTTTGCCACCGTTGCAGAAATTCACATAACTACTGTCGCCGAGCGCAATCACGCCGTAACGCAGGTTCGGCTGGAAACCGAGGTTATCCTTTATGCCCAGAAAGAGTGGCACAATGCTGTCAGGAAGGTCGCCCTGCCCGGTGGTGGACGTAACTACCAGAACATACTTGTCCTGATAGGGTAACCAGTCGCTTAATTCTGGGTCTTCAAACACCGTTGCTTTGTGGCCCTGTGCGGTCAGAATCGCTTCCGCTTCTTCGGCCACTAGCAGTGAATTCCCGTACATGGTGCCTACAAAAATACCAATTTCCGCCATACCGTTTTCTCCCTGGATTAGGAACTTATCTCATCATCCTGACCCGATGGCGCGCTGAACTCAACCCTTTCATTTTCAGGAAGCAGACCGCGCCAGCCAAATTGTGATAATGCCCGCATCCAGGTGTCGTCCAGACCGGCGTGGATAGTCAGCGGCTCGCCAGTAAAAGGATGCGTCAATGACAACTGACTGGCGTGCAACATCAACCGCTGGAGGCCAAAATGTTCAGCTGCGCTGCGATTCTGGCGCAAATCGCCATGTTTGCTGTCGCCAATAATCGGATGGCGCAAATGGGCGAGATGGCGACGAAGCTGATGTTTGCGTCCGGTTTTCGGCTCCAGTTCCACCAGACCGTAGCGTGTCGTCGGGTAACGCCCGGTCGCGACTGGCATTTCAACCGTCGCCAGACCGCGATAATGCGTCACTGCTGGCTGCGGGCCTTTATCTTCGCGGGCATACTTATCGGCGATTTTATCCAGTTCTTCCACCAGCGGATAATCCAGCACCGCTTCTTCCATCAGCCAGCCACGCACAATCGCATGGTAACGTTTCTGGATTTGGTGCTGTTCAAACTGTTGCGCTAACAGCCGTCCGGCCTCGCTGGATAATCCCATCAGCAATACGCCGGAAGTCGGTCGGTCCAGCCGATGCGCGGTAAACACGTGCTGACTAATCTGGTCACGTACGGTTTGCATGACCACCACTTTTTCGTCGCGATCCAGCCAGCTGCGGTGAACCAGCCAGCCAGACGGTTTGTTAACCGCAACCAGCCATTCATCCTGGTAGAGTATTTCCAGCATCAGTTTGTATCATCCGCAAAAAGCGCATCCAGTTTTTCCAGCTCCGCCAGAATAAGCGCGCGCTGGGGGTGGTCCGTCGCCAGCGCCATTTCATAATACGGCGCCACGGCGAAAGCCCCTGGCAATGGCTGATTATTATCTAAGAGATCGTGCATTCGTGGGATCAGTACCCATTGCAACCATTCCAGTGGCTCCATCGTATCCATAAAGAAAGGTTGGGTACTGTTGAATTGATGCGGCTGCGGTCCATCGCTCCGCCAGTGCTGATGTTCACGCAGTAATGTTTCAAGCGCCTGCAACTGAAGACGAACGCGGTCATGAGTGGTCATAAAACAACCTCAAGAAGAAAAAACTGCCGCGAAGGATAGCAGGAATAAAAAAAGGGAGCACTGTATTCACAGTGCTCCCGGTTCGTTTCGCAGCATTCCAGCTACTTTTGTTGCTCCCTGCTCATCCTTGACAACTTTTCCTGTGGTCTTGCGACCAATCGTTCATCCTGAACTAATGCTTCCTGCTCACACCACCCCGATGTGATACTTCATCCTGAAGTGTCCCTGGCCATCCTGACCCACCGAATCATCCTGACCGGTTCTCATTCTCCGTCCTGGAGGTGTCCTTTAACGCATCCAGCGTTTTCCTCTTCGCTTCATCCAGAAGCCTTTCCCTGAAGCACCATCCTGGCGTGTCCTTTAGAAGTGTCATCATCCTGATGTTCACTTCGTTGTCTGACTCCCTGTCGACGAAGATAGAATCGTCTTTTTCGCTGAGTCTTACAAGGCGCTTACAGACAATGCCTTAAGGAAAATTTCATATGAAAGTTAAGAATCTTTCTTCAATGCATTGATTTAAAATAGAAATATCGATTCTTATCTTTTTAAGTATTCACTTACTTCCTGGCGATCTCCTACAGGGTCTGTAAGAGATCTCTCACAACTAGACGGGGTATTTGGATTACAGAAGAGGCTTAAGCTGCATAAGGAATTCCGCAAGATTTGAGGCTAAATGCATACGATTCCGCGTCCCCAGCGTCTCTTTGCATACTTCGCCAGAGAGATTACACACCGAAATCACTTCCAACTCTTCTTCCAGTGTGGCGATAAATAACGTGGGGGGCAGTTTCAGACGTTTCTGGGTAACCAGATGTCCAATCAGGTTTTCCTGCACCCGGCGGAAGTCATCTTCGCTCCAGGTTTGCAGTAATGTCAGTTTGATATCGCCAAACTGCGCATGCATATCCCCGGCAAACTGGGTCGTATAGAAGGTATGAATTGCGGGTTGTATCACAATATCAAACGCACGCTCAACCGCGTTTACATTTTGCTCACCGCTAAACGGCTGCGGTTGCCAGAACACAGCATCATTAGTGGTTGAAATAATGCACGGTGAAGGAACGCCATACAGCTCCTCGCTTAACGGCCAACTATTGTGCTGTTCGTGCCATGCATCACAGTAACGCGTGGTAAAATCTCTCAAGGCTTGTGCGGTCAATTCGTCCACTAATTTCTCTCTTCACTTAAACCAGATACACTTGTCGTTTAGTTTATCTGGTTTATGACGGTGAAACATGTCTTCTTATGCAAACCATCAGGCACTTGCGGGCCTGACTCTTGGAAAATCAACCGATTACCGGGATACCTATGACGCCAGCCTGCTACAAGGCGTTCCACGTAGTTTGAATCGCGATCCGCTGGGCCTGAAAGCAGATAATCTGCCTTTTCACGGTACGGATATCTGGACGCTATATGAACTTTCCTGGCTGAATGCGAAAGGTTTGCCGCAGGTTGCCGTGGGTCATGTTGAACTTGATTACACCAGCGTAAATCTCATTGAGTCGAAGAGTTTTAAGCTCTATCTCAACAGCTTTAACCAGACACGCTTTAACAATTGGGATGAAGTGCGCCAGACGCTGGATCGCGACTTAAGCACTTGCGCCCAGGGTAACGTTAGCGTGGCGTTATATCGTCTTGATGAACTGGAAGGTCAGCCGGTGGGGCATTTCAATGGCACCTGCATTGATGACCAGGATATCGCTATCGATAACTATGAATTCACCACTGACTATCTTGAGAATGCCACCAGCGGCGAGAAAGTGGTGGAAGAAACACTCGTTAGCCACCTGCTGAAATCAAACTGCCTGATTACTCATCAACCAGACTGGGGATCTATCCAGATTCAGTATCGTGGACGCAAGATTGACAGGGAAAAACTGCTGCGTTATCTGGTTTCTTTCCGTCATCATAACGAGTTCCATGAACAGTGCGTAGAGCGCATTTTTAATGACCTGTTACGCTTCTGCCAGCCAGAGAAATTAAGCGTTTACGCACGTTATACCCGTCGTGGCGGTCTGGACATTAACCCATGGCGCAGTAACTGTGATTTTGTCCCATCGACAACCCGTCTGGCACGGCAATAAAATTTTTCTCAATTTTGCGGGCTGGATTCACGCATAAGGTTGTGAAAGGTCATCAGGCAGGGCTATTGTAATCAAAGGGAATGACGATAATCGTCCCATAAGGAGTTTTTCTTGATTACACATATTAGCCCGCTTGGCTCCATGGATATGTTGTCGCAGTTGGAAGTGGACATGCTTAAACGCACCGCCAGCAGCGACCTCTATCAACTATTTCGCAACTGTTCACTCGCTGTTCTGAACTCCGGTAGCCTCACCGATAACAGCAAAGAATTGCTGTCCCGTTTTGAAAATTTCGACATTAACGTGCTACGCCGTGAACGCGGCGTTAAGTTAGAACTGATCAATCCCCCGGAAGAAGCTTTTGTCGATGGGCGTATCATTCGCGCCTTGCAGGCCAACTTGTTTGCCGTTCTGCGCGACATTCTCTTCGTCTATGGGCAAATCCATAACACCGTTCGTTTTCCAAATCTGAATCTCGACAACTCTGTTCATATTACCAACCTGGTCTTTTCTATCTTGCGCAATGCTCGCGCGCTGCACGTGGGCGAAGCGCCCAATATGGTGGTGTGCTGGGGCGGTCACTCCATCAACGAAAACGAGTATTTGTATGCCCGTCGCGTTGGTAATCAGTTGGGCCTGCGTGAGTTAAATATCTGCACTGGCTGTGGCCCAGGCGCGATGGAAGCGCCGATGAAAGGCGCAGCGGTTGGACACGCCCAACAGCGTTACAAAGACAGCCGTTTTATTGGTATGACTGAACCATCGATTATCGCTGCTGAACCGCCTAACCCGCTGGTTAACGAGCTGATCATCATGCCGGATATCGAAAAACGTCTGGAAGCGTTTGTCCGTATCGCCCACGGCATCATTATCTTCCCTGGCGGTGTGGGTACAGCGGAAGAGCTACTGTATTTGCTGGGAATTTTAATGAATCCGGCCAACAAAGATCAGGTCTTGCCATTGATCCTCACCGGCCCGAAAGAGAGTGCTGATTACTTCCGCGTACTGGACGAGTTTGTCGTGCATACGTTGGGAGAAAACGCGCGCCGCCATTATCGCATCATCATTGATGACGCTGCAGAAGTAGCCCGTCAGATGAAAAAAGCGATGGCGCAGGTGAAAGAAAACCGTCGCGATAAGGGCGATGCCTACAGCTTTAACTGGTCAATGCGTATTACGCCAGATTTGCAAATGCCGTTTGAGCCGTCTCACGAGAATATGGCTAATCTGAAGCTTTACCCGGATCAGCCCGTTGAAGTGCTGGCTGCCGACCTGCGTCGTGCATTTTCTGGCATTGTAGCCGGTAACGTAAAAGAAGTCGGCATTCGCGCCATTGAAGAGTTTGGGCCATACAAAATCAACGGTGATAAAGAGATCATGCGCCGTATGGACGACCTGCTTCAGGGGTTTGTTGCCCAACATCGTATGAAATTACCTGGCTCTGCCTACATCCCTTGCTACGAAATCTGCACCTAATCCTCCCTTCCCCGGTAACGTTTGTTGCCGGGTTTTTCTCTTTTTTTGGTCGCTCACTAATCAATCTATTTCATTTGTTATATGAATGTTTAAGCGCGTCATCATGTCATTAATATCACCACCTGTAATATGTCATACAATTTATGTTGCAACGCAAACGTTTCCCTTCATTTGAAGACCGCATTTTATCTCCGCAAAAAAGAAAATCTTGTAATCATTAACTAAAAGTATTGATTTTTGCAGTTCAACCTACATATATTGCGCGCCCCGGAAGAGGCCAGATGTCGTTAATCTGCCAAATATTGCCCTTAAATTCTCTTTTACTTTTGATTTACAGAGTAAAGCATTGGGATTATCTATCTTCCAAGTAGATTATTGTATTTGAGATCAAGATCACTGATAGATACATAACTTGTGTGTATCTTTCCGCCCTCAAATTATTACGGCGGAAAATGATTAAGCCATCGCCGATAGACAGATTTCATTTTTACGGCCAGGCACCTTCCCGGGCTGAACTGGCTAAAAGCTGAATTATTTGCATTCCTCCAGGAGAAATAGATGGAAACGACTCAAACCAGCACGATTGCGTCGAAAGACTCTCGCAGTGCCTGGCGCAAGACAGATACCATGTGGATGCTGGGCCTTTACGGCACGGCGATCGGCGCGGGCGTGCTGTTCCTGCCAATCAACGCCGGTGTTGGCGGTATGATCCCGCTGATCATCATGGCTATCCTTGCGTTCCCGATGACGTACTTTGCGCATCGTGGCCTGACTCGCTTCGTGCTGTCTGGCAAAAACCCAGGCGAAGACATCACCGAGGTAGTAGAAGAACACTTTGGTATTGGCGCAGGTAAACTGATTACCCTGCTTTACTTCTTCGCTATCTACCCGATTCTGCTGGTTTACAGCGTGGCAATCACCAACACGGTTGAAAGCTTCATGTCTCACCAGCTGGGTATGACGCCACCGCCGCGTGCGATTCTGTCACTGATCCTGATCGTGGGTATGATGACCATCGTTCGCTTCGGTGAGCAGATGATCGTTAAAGCGATGAGTATTCTGGTATTCCCGTTTGTTGGCGTACTGATGCTGCTGGCTCTGTACCTGATCCCGCAGTGGAACGGCGCAGCACTGGAAACTCTGTCTCTGGACACTGCATCGGCAACCGGAAACGGTCTGTGGATGACCCTGTGGCTGGCAATTCCGGTAATGGTGTTCTCGTTCAACCACTCTCCGATCATCTCTTCTTTCGCCGTTGCGAAGCGTGAAGAGTACGGCGATATGGCAGAACAGAAATGCTCGAAGATCCTGGCATTCGCTCACATCATGATGGTGCTGACCGTAATGTTCTTCGTATTCAGCTGCGTACTGAGCCTGACTCCGGCAGACCTGGCTGCGGCTAAAGAGCAGAACATCTCGATTCTGTCTTACCTGGCTAACCACTTTAACGCGCCGATCATCGCGTGGATGGCTCCGATTATCGCGATTATCGCTATCACCAAATCCTTCCTGGGCCACTACCTGGGCGCACGTGAAGGCTTCAACGGTATGGTGATCAAATCACTGCGTGGTAAAGGTAAGTCTATCGAAATCAACAAGCTGAACCGTATCACTGCGCTGTTCATGCTGGTAACGACCTGGATTGTTGCCACCCTGAACCCGAGCATCCTGGGTATGATTGAAACCCTGGGCGGCCCAATCATCGCGATGATCCTGTTCCTGATGCCGATGTACGCCATTCAGAAAGTACCGGCAATGCGTAAATACAGCGGTCACATCAGCAACGTATTCGTTGTCGTGATGGGTCTGATTGCAATCTCCGCAATCTTCTACTCTCTGTTCAGCTAAGTCCTTTCGCGCCGCTTTCGGGCGGCGCTTCCTCCGTTTTAACGCGATGTATTTCCTATGATTAGCGTATTCGATATTTTCAAAATCGGCATTGGCCCTTCCAGTTCTCATACCGTTGGACCAATGAAAGCGGGTAAACAATTTACCGACGATCTGATTGCCCGTAACCTGCTTAAAGACGTGACCCGCGTGGTGGTTGACGTCTATGGTTCGCTCTCTCTGACCGGCAAAGGGCACCACACTGATATCGCCATTATTATGGGCCTGGCAGGGAACCTGCCGGATACCGTGGATATCGATTCTATCCCTGGTTTTATTCAGGATGTGAATACTCACGGTCGCCTGATGCTGGCAAACGGTCAGCACGAAGTCGAGTTTCCGGTTGATGAATGCATGAACTTCCATGCCGATAACCTTTCTCTGCATGAGAACGGCATGCGCATTACCGCGCTGGCGGGCGATAAAGTTGTTTACAGCCAGACGTATTACTCCATCGGCGGCGGCTTTATCGTTGATGAAGAGCATTTTGGCCAGCAGGATAGCGCACCGGTTGAAGTTCCGTATCCTTACAGTTCAGCAGCCGACCTGCAAAAACATTGCCAGGAAACCGGGCTGTCACTCTCTGGTCTGATGATGAAAAACGAGCTGGCGCTGCACAGCAAAGAAGAGCTGGAACAGCACCTGGCGAACGTCTGGGAAGTGATGCGTGGCGGTATTGAACGCGGTATTTCCACCGAAGGTGTGCTGCCGGGCAAACTGCGTGTTCCACGTCGCGCCGCGGCACTGCGCCGGATGCTGGTCAGCCAGGATAAAACCACCACTGACCCGATGGCGGTTGTTGACTGGATCAACATGTTCGCACTGGCAGTGAACGAAGAGAACGCTGCGGGCGGTCGTGTGGTGACTGCGCCGACTAACGGTGCGTGCGGGATTATCCCGGCAGTGCTGGCGTACTACGACAAGTTTATCCGCGAAGTGAACGCTAACTCACTGGCTCGTTACCTGCTGGTAGCCAGCGCCATTGGTTCTCTTTATAAGATGAACGCGTCGATTTCTGGTGCCGAAGTGGGTTGCCAGGGTGAAGTTGGCGTGGCGTGCTCAATGGCGGCGGCGGGTCTGGCAGAACTGTTAGGCGCAAGCCCGGCGCAGGTGTGCATCGCGGCGGAAATCGCTATGGAGCATAACCTCGGCCTGACGTGTGACCCGGTTGCTGGACAGGTTCAGGTACCATGCATTGAGCGTAACGCCATTGCGGCAGTGAAAGCGGTGAACGCCGCGCGTATGGCACTGCGCCGTACCAGCGAACCGCGCGTCTGCCTCGATAAAGTTATCGAAACCATGTACGAAACAGGTAAAGACATGAACGCCAAGTACCGCGAAACATCTCGCGGCGGCCTGGCAATGAAGATCGTTGCCTGCGATTAATCGCTCTCCAGAGGCCTCGTTTTGCGAGGCCTCACATTGTTGATAATGTACCTGTTGTTTATGTCGGATGCGGCGTAAACACCTTATCCGACCTATAAAACAGCGCAAATTCAATAGATTGCGATTCTTTTGTAGGCATGATAAGCGCAGCGCATCAGGCAATTTGGCGTTGTCATCAATATCAGATCTCGTTTTGCGAGCCCTCTTCCTGTTTTCTCATCCAGCCGTAGCCTGTTCCGGCATCGAATGTTACCCTTATCGCCTGATCTTTAAGGGGGTTATCGTGGCTGTTCATTTGCTTATTGTCGATGCACTGAATCTTATTCGTCGCATTCATGCCGTGCAGGGTTCACCCTGCGTGGAAACCTGTCAGCACGCCCTTGATCAACTTATTATGCACAGCCAGCCGACCCACGCCGTCGCCGTTTTTGATGATGAAAACCGCAGTAGCGGCTGGCGTCATCAGCGCCTGCCAGATTACAAAGCGGGTCGCCCGCCAATGCCGGAAGAGTTGCACAACGAGATGCCCGCGTTACGTGCAGCCTTTGAGCAACGCGGTGTCCCGTGCTGGTCAGCCAGCGGCAACGAAGCCGATGACTTAGCCGCCACGCTGGCGGTCAAAGTGACCCAGGCGGGGCATCAGGCAACCATCGTTTCGACAGATAAAGGCTACTGTCAGCTACTTTCACCTACATTACGTATTCGCGATTACTTCCAGAAACGCTGGCTGGATGCACCGTTTATCGATAAAGAATTTGGCGTTCAACCGCAGCAATTGCCCGATTACTGGGGGCTGGCGGGGATCAGTAGTTCAAAGGTGCCAGGCGTTGCGGGAATTGGGCCCAAAAGCGCCACGCAGTTGCTGGTCGAGTTTCAGAGTCTGGAAGGCGTATATGAGAATCTGGATGCGGTTGCCGAAAAGTGGCGCAAGAAATTAGAAGCCCATAAAGAGATGGCGTTCCTGTGCCGTGATATCGCCCGCTTACAGACTGATTTGCATATCGACGGCAATTTACAGCAGCTAAGACTTAAACGCTGATAAACCAATGCCGGGAGCAGACAGTTATAGCTTCCGGCACACGGAGTCAGCGATTAGCGCTCGTCGCGACGACCACCTACCGCAGCCCAGATGCGACGGACATGCACCGTCACTTCTTCGCGATCGTGATACAACTGACGCGCCTGAATCTGGGCGTTAATGCCATGTTCATCAAGCTGTGCCTGAATGTACGCCAGATTGTGTGATACTTCTTCGTAGCGTTTTTTCATCGGCAATTTAAGGTTGAAGATAGTTTCACGACACCAGCCATTAACCAGCCACTGCGCCATCAAAGCCGCGACCTTCGCCGGTTTTTCCACCATGTCACACACCATCCACGAGATATTGCTACGTGTCGGGCGGAATTTAAAACCATCTTCCCGCAGCCACGTTACTTGTCCGGTATCCATCAGACTTTGCGCCATCGGGCCGTTGTCGACGGAATAAACCCACATGTTGCGCTTCACCAGTTGGTAGGTCCAGCCGCCCGGGCAAGCGCCCAAATCCACCGCCCACATCCCGTTCGCCAGGCGTTCATCCCATTCATCCGCAGGAATAAACACATGAAATGCCTCTTCCAGCTTGAGCGTGGAACGACTTGGCGCATCTGCCGGAAACTTCAGGCGCGGAATGCCCATATAGAACGGCGAGTTATTATTGCTGTAGGAGTAGCCGGTATAACAGCAGCCTGGCGCGATAAAGAACACATGCACCACTGGACGCTTCGGCGTTTCATAGCTCGCCAGGACGCCCGCATCACGCAAGGCAGCCCGTAACGGTACAGTAAATTTGCGGCAGAATTTCAGTAACTCTTTACTTTCGTTGGTGTCCGCGACTTCAACACGCAGTTCGCCACCCTTCTCTACCACCCCCTGCAACATGCCAACTATTGGCGTAATGCGGTCTTCCTGCGGCAAATGCTGGAGCAGTTCCCCCACCACAAACCACTGGCGGGCAAAAATTAATGAACTAAATGGCAGTTCACGGATTAACTTATCGCCATCTTCCGCTTGATAACATTCATAAATCACATAACCCGCATTCTCTTTTACACGGGCAAAACCGAATATTTCCCGCTGCCCGGCTTTATCGGTAATTTCTGCGGCGCACTCTTTTTCAAAGCCCGGACGGCACAACAATACAACTTTATTCATGACTTACGCCCTTGCGCTTTAAACGGATAGCACCAACTAACATTAACGCCCAGCCCGCGAGAAAACTCACACCGCCGACCGGAGTGACAAACGCCCACAAACGCAGATGAGACAGCGCCAGGCAATAAAGGCTGCCACTGAACAGCACCGTACCTAGCGCCAGAAAGACGCTACTCCAGTAAAACCAGATACTGATGCGACGTTGCATTGCCACCGCCAGACCTAAAATTGCCAGCGTATGAAATGCCTGGTATTCGAGGCCGGTCTGGATCCAGCCCATTTCAACGGCGCCCATGGTTTTACTTAAAACATGCGCACCAAAAGCACCCAGAGCGACAAAAATGAAGCCGCTAATGGCGGCGAAAATCAGCATAAAACGGCTGGTCATGGTCGTACCCTACATAAATTATTGTTCATAACGAAAGCGGAATTTTTCTTGTTCAGCAGCGGCTTTCGCCAGGATCCATTGGCGAAAGGCGGCTATTTTACCCAGTTCTGCCTGGCTGTCATGACATACCAGATAAAAAGCATTTTTACTGACCAATACGTCATTAAACGGGCAAACAAGGCGTCCGGCCTCGATTTCAGATTGCGCCATCACGTTATTTGCCAGCGCCACACCCTGCCCGTGAATAGCTGCTTGTAGCACCATGGCGCTATGGCTGAAGATAGGCCCTTGCTGAACGTTAATATGGGTCAGCCCCAACTGGCGGGTATATGTCTGCCAGTCTCGCCGGGATGCATCGTGTAATAACGTATGTTTAGCCAGATCTTCCGGCGTCTTCAAGGATTTCTCACCGGTTAATAGTAAAGGCGAACACACTGGCAACAGGTATTCGGCGTAAAGCTTTTCCACCCGCAGCCCCGGCCAGTTGCCTCGGCCATAAAATATCGCCACATCGACATCATCCGCCAGTTTATCTTCCTGTCGGTCGACCGCCTGGATTCGAACGTCGATTCCCGGATAAGCTGAATTAAAGCTGGAAAGTCGCGGTACCAGCCAGTGGATGGCAAAACTGGGGAGTAAGCTAACCGTCAATGCCCCTTTGGCGCTACGGGCCTGGAGTTTACGCGTCGCTTCGGTTAATTGCGAAAATATCTCTTTGATATCGAGAAAATAGCTTTGCCCTTCCTCGGTCAATAGAAGTGAACGATTACGGCGGCGGAACAGTTTTAGCCCCAAAAAATCCTCAAGGGACTTGATTTGATGACTTACTGCGGCCTGGGTCACAAAAAGCTCTTCTGCTGCACGCGTGAAGCTTAAATGGCGGGCTGCGGCATCAAAAACTCGTAAGGCATTTAGCGGTGGTAATCGTTTAGACATGGCTTTTAAACTTTGATGTTAAATGAATTTAACAATTAGATCACACTGTGTAACCTATTAGTTTTTTTAATCTGAGCCATTATAAATTGTCCGTTGAGCTTCTACCAGCAAATACCTATAGTGGCGGCACTTCCTGAGCCGGAACGAAAAGTTTTATCGGAATGCGTGTTCTGGTGAACTTTTGGCTTACGGTTGTGATGTTGTGTTGTTGTGTTTGCAATTGGTCTGCGATTCAGACCATGGTAGCAAAGCTACCTTTTTTCACTTCCTGTACATTTACCCTGTCTGTCCATAGTGATTAATGTAGCACCGCCTAATTGCGGTGCTTTTTTTTACCTTGCGATCGCGAATTACTGATCCAGTTCGACCATCTCTTTCACGTCGGTACGGTTGATCTGCTGTTTGTTGCCATTAGCGTCTTTATAAGAAATCATACCGGTTTCATCATCCGTCATCGGTTTGCCGTCAGCAACAATGGTGCGCCCATCGTTGGTGTGCATGACATAATTTGAACCGGAGCAGGCGCTAAGGGCAAAAGTCAGCATACAGGCAGAGATAATTGCGGCGGTCTTTTTCATCTTCTTCTCCTTAAAGCGATTATTAGCTCGCAATGAAAATCAATTAACAGGCTAAAATTTGCACCTGACACTATTCAGCATATGTCACTGCTGCGGTTTCGCCTGGATATCCAGACAATTCCGATGGTTAGCACTCACCTTGTATCAAAGTGAATTTTGCGTCACGATCGGCGAATCAAGCCGAGGAGTCTCATGAACGTTTTTAATCCCGCGCAATTTCGCGCCCAGTTTCCCGCGCTACAGGATGCGGGCGTTTATCTCGATAGTGCAGCGACCGCACTCAAACCCGAAGCTGTGGTTGAAGCAACCCGGCAGTTCTATAGCCTGAGCGCCGGAAACGTCCATCGCAGCCAGTTTGCCGAAGCCCAACGCCTGACCGCACGTTATGAAGCTGCACGGGAAAAAGTAGCGCAATTGCTAAATGCACCGGATGATAAAACTATCGTCTGGACGCGCGGCACCACCGAATCCATCAACATGGTGGCACAATGCTATGCCCGTCCGCGTCTGCAACCGGGCGATGAGATTATTGTCAGCGTGGCAGAGCATCACGCTAACCTCGTTCCCTGGCTAATGGTTGCCCAACAAACCGGAGCCAAAGTGGTGAAACTGCCGCTTAATGCGCAACGGTTGCCGGATGTCGATTTATTGCCGGAGTTAATTACTCCCCGTAGTCGAATTCTGGCGTTGGGCCAGATGTCGAACGTCACTGGCGGTTGCCCGGATCTGGCGCGAGCGATTACCTTTGCTCATTCAGCCGGGATGGTGGTGATGGTTGATGGTGCTCAGGGCGCAGTGCATTTCCCTGCCGATGTTCAGCAACTGGATATCGATTTCTATGCTTTCTCTGGTCACAAACTGTATGGCCCGACGGGTATCGGCGTGCTTTACGGCAAACCAGAACTGCTGGAAGCGATGTCGCCCTGGCTGGGCGGCGGCAAAATGATTCACGAAGTGAGTTTTGACGGCTTCACTACTCAATCCGCGCCGTGGAAACTGGAAGCCGGAACGCCAAATGTCGCTGGTGTCATAGGATTAAGCGCGGCGCTGGAATGGCTGGCCGATTATGATATCGACCAGGCAGAAAGCTGGAGCCGTAGCCTGGCGACGCTTGCAGAAGACGCTCTGGCAAAACGTCCAGGCTTTCGTTCATTCCGCTGTCAGGACTCCAGCCTGCTGGCCTTTGATTTCGCGGGTGTTCATCACAGCGATATGGTGACGCTACTGGCGGAATATGGTATTGCCCTGCGCGCCGGGCAGCACTGTGCTCAACCGCTGTTGGCAGAATTAGGCGTAACCGGCACCCTGCGCGCCTCTTTTGCGCCATATAATACAAAGAGTGATGTGGATGCGCTGGTGAATGCCGTTGACCGCGCGCTGGAATTATTGGTGGATTAATGACGAACCCGCAATTCGCCGGACATCCGTTCGGCACAACCGTTACCGTAGAGACGTTACGCGATACTTTCGCGCCATTGACGCAATGGGAAGACAAATATCGCCAGCTGATTATGTTGGGGAAACAGCTGCCTGCGTTGCCAGACGAATTAAAAGCACAGGCCAAAGAAATTGCCGGATGTGAAAACCGCGTCTGGCTTGGATATAACGTCGCAGAAAACGGCAGGATGCATTTCTTTGGTGATAGCGAAGGGCGCATTGTGCGCGGCCTGCTGGCCGTATTGCTGACTGCCGTTGAGGGCAAAACTGCCGCCGAGTTACAAGCACTGTCGCCGCTGGCATTGTTTGATGAGCTGGGATTGCGTGCGCAACTTAGCGCCTCTCGCAGTCAGGGGTTGAATGCGTTAAGCGAGGCAATTCTCGCCGCGGCGAAACAACCTTGATGTTACACAGTTTCTGGTCGGATAAGACACACCAGACGTCGCATCCGACCTAATGTTTACCCCTGACGCGCCGCTTTCGCCATCATCTTCTTCAGCGCATGAGAAACCGCAACAAACCCAAAGGTGGCGGTTACCATCGTCGCAGCGCCAAATCCAGATGCGCAATCCATCCGCTTTGGCCCTTCCGCCGTGGCTTTCATTGCACAAACCGTGCCGTCTGACTGCGGGTACACCAGTGCTTCGGTAGAGAACACGCAATCCACGCCGAGCTTACCTTTACTGTTTTTCACCACGCCGAAATCGCTTTTCAGGCGCTCGCGCAGCTTCGCCGCCAGCGGATCCTGAATCGTCTTCGCCAGATCGGTAACCTGAATCTGCGTCGGATCAATCTGCCCACCAGCGCCACCGGTCGTGACCAGCGGGATTTTATTGCGCCGACAATAAGCAATCAGCGCCGCTTTGGGTCGCACGCTATCAATGGCATCAATTACATACGAATAACCTGCACTCATGTATTGCGCTACGTTATCCGGCGTCACGAAGTCATCGACTACTGTTACACGGCACTCAGGGTTAATCTGGCGAATGCGCTCCGCCATCACTTCCGCTTTTGCCAGCCCGACGTTATCGCGCAGCGCGTGAATTTGCCGATTGGTATTGGTGACGCACACATCATCCATATCAATAAGCGTGATTGCGCCAATCCCCGTGCGCGCCAGCGCTTCCGCCGCCCAGGAACCGACACCACCGATACCCACCACACAAATATGCGCATCAGCGAACAGTTGCAACGCTTTTTCACCATACAGACGCGCTGTGCCACCAAAACGCTGACGCCATGCATCACTAATTACAACAGACATAGCACCTCAGAATTAAAAAGGGCGAGGTTATCCCTCACCCTAAACGCATAAATGCCTGATGCGCTACGCTTATCAGGCCTACATAACTCCTGCAATATATTGAATTTGCATGATTTGTAGGCCGGATAAGGCGTTCACGCCGCATCCGGCATGAACAACGCGCACTTAGTCAACAATCAGGATGTGAGGTTATTCCTCACCCTGCCTTATCCGTAAAAACGGCATACAGAATATCACATCAGCCGCTAAAGACGTTACCTGCGCCCGGGGCAGTTTTCAGCACCCAGACACGTCCATAGTGGTTGTACCAACCTGCGCGGTGTCCGGCTTCAGGTCCAATCCCCTGGTAGATATCGAAGTGTTGGCCTTTGATTGCACCACCGACATCTAACGCCACCATCAAACGCAGTTCGTACTGACCGTTAAATTTGCCGTTATTATCCAGCAGCGGCACTTCTGCCAGCAAGGTTGTACCTGGCGGGATAATGGAACGATCGGAGGCAACTGAAGCGCGACCAACCAGCGGCACCGCACTTGCCCCTTTCACCGGTGCAAAAGACTGCGGTTTAAAGAAGACGAAAGACGGGTTCTGTTCCAGCAGCTCGCGAACTTCGGCTTCACTGTGTGTTTCACCCCAGTGACGAATCGCCTGCATCGACATATCTTCTTTTTTCACTTCGCCACGATCGATCAACACCTTGCCAATACTGCGATAGGCATGACCATTCTTTCCGGCATAGCTGAAGAAGTTAAGCGGACTGCCATCACCAAAGTCGATATACCCACTACCCTGCACATCCATAATGAAGTTATCCATCAGAGAGTTGCTGTAAGCGAGGATGTATTTATCGCTCAATGCTCCCGCGTAGATCTCCGCGCGAGACGGCAAACGCCCACGTTTTGGCGGTATTCGATAAATAGGATACTGGAACTCGCCCTGACGAGTATGGCGCGCCTGAATCACCGGCGTGTAATAGCCCGTAAACTGTACGTTACCGTAATTATCCGTACCTTCCATCTGCCAGGCGTCAATGCCGAACTGGCGCATATTGCGGGTATCACCGCCTGCACGCAGCCACTCCTGCACGGCGTTATAAACGCTACTCTGGTTGCCATACAGACGCGGCGACGCGTTGCGGATATGGTTAATTTGTTCGGCAAAATCACCGGCGTTAATCGGCGCGCCAACAGCATCTGGTTGGTTCACCAGAGAGAAAGGCTGGGTAAATTTCCCGTCTTTATATTGCTGTCCGCGATCGGTTGGTTTGGAGGAGCAGGCGGCCAGTATCGTCACAACCGCGCCCATAAGAAGGTACTTTACCCAACGTCCTTTCATTGTTCTCTTCTTCAGGTTAAAAAATAAGGCGTTAATGAAGATAACAAACCGTCGCCTTTAATGAAATCCGTAGTATTCCCTGATGCAAATTTTGTACAAAAAATAGACTTCAATGCTTTGTTTTTGTTCAAAATCATGCCAAATCCGTGATCAGAGTAAAAAAAAGGTTGCATGAAAACGCGAGCGGAGTATAGTGCGCATCCACGGACGCGGGGTGGAGCAGCCTGGTAGCTCGTCGGGCTCATAACCCGAAGGTCGTCGGTTCAAATCCGGCCCCCGCAACCAATTAAAATTTGATGAAGTAATAG
>NZ_VATP01000011.1:0-26204 GCF_005781125.1 Escherichia sp. E2748 | reverse complement strand
GTTAAAGAGCAGTTGCGACGTGGCTTTCAGCTTACTGTCGCGAGGTGGCGTATATTACGCTTTCCTCTTTCAGAGTCAACCCTGAATTTCAGGATTTTTCTCTTTGTTGTTACGACCATCTTGTGAAGTGTTTCACGTTGTCGTCTCAACGGAGGCGCATTATAGGGATCCCAATTTTTTGCACAAGTACTTTTTTGATCTTTTTTTCCGTTTGTTGTTTTTTCACCCTTTTTGCTGCATTCACACACAAAACGGTGCTTTTTTGCATACTAAAAGACTTGCACAAGGCCAATAATGCACCCAAAGTCATTAGTAAATCATTTATTGTTGAGGTAAGTATGTCTGATGTTTTACGCCCATACCGCGATCTTTTTCCACAAATCGGTCAGCGCGTAATGATCGACAGTAGTAGTGTGGTTATTGGTGACGCCCGCCTGGCTGATGATGTGGGGATCTGGCCGCTCGTTGTGATTCGTGGCGATGTGAATTATGTACAAATCGGTGCCCGCACTAATATTCAGGATGGTAGCGTCTTACACGTGACCCATAAATCAACGGCTAATCCACAAGGCAATCCGTTGATCGTCGGTGAAGACGTTACGGTTGGACATAAAGTGATGCTCCACGGCTGCACCATTGGCAATCGAGTTTTGGTTGGGATGGGCTCAATTTTACTTGATGGCGCAATAGTAGAAGATGATGTGATGATTGGTGCAGGTAGCCTGGTCCCACAAAATAAACGACTGGAGAGCGGATATCTGTATCTCGGTAGCCCCGTCAAACAGATCCGCCCGTTAAGTGATGAAGAGAAGGCTGGGTTACGCTATTCCGCAAATAATTACGTGAAATGGAAGGACGGATATCTGGATCAGGGTAACCAGACCCAACCTTGATCATCTTCACTTTGTTCCTGAATTAAGTTTTCCGCTTCTTCCTCCAGGTCCCAGCGATGCTGACGAAAATTCGCTAACCACTGTTCTGGCGTATCTCCTGCAAAGCGGTTCGCCAGACTCTCTCCAGTAATAGCGCAAGTGAGCTGCATACCATTTACAAGAGCTGGAAAACAAACGCATTTTTTACTCTCGCTCCACTCTTCCCTGTCTGGAAATTGGATGGACTGATTCACGCGGACAACTCCTCCTGCAATTGCTTTATAACTGGTGCTACGTCAGGCAGAACACCGTGCCAGAGAAGGAAGGCATGAGCCGCCTGCGCCACTAACATCCCCAATCCATCCGCATTACGTTTTGAGCCTTGCTGTTCACACCATGCCAGAAAGGGCGTTTTTCCCTTCTGGTAGAACATGTCATAACAACAAATACCTGAATGGACGAGCGATGCCGGGATCGCCGGAACATCTCCACTAATGCCACTGGATGTCGCGTTAATAATAAGATCGAACTCGTGACCATCCAGTTCGTCCATACCCAACGCCTGAACACTACCAGTGTGCGCAAACAATTTCGCCAACTCTTCCGCGCGAGAAACCGTTCGGTTAGTGATTGTCACCGCACAGTCCAGAGAGAGAAGCGGCAGTAATACCCCACGAGATGCCCCACCAGCGCCGATAAGCAGAATACGTAAACCGGAGCGAATAAAAGACAGACGTTCTAGATCGCTTAACAAGCCTACACCATCGGTATTGTCACCCAGTAGGCGTCCATCTTCTAACCGCTTGAGGGTATTAACAGCACCAGCCAACGCTGCCCGTTCAGTAAGCTCATCCGCTCTGGCAAAAGCCTCTTCTTTAAAAGGCACTGTCACATTCGCACCTTTACCACCAGCACTAAAGAAAGCGTTTAGCGTGTTGATGAAATCATTGATAGGTGCCAGCACGCGGCCATAGGGATGTTCAATATTCAGTTGCTGTGCAAATTGCTGATGAATGAATGGCGATTTGCTGTGGGCTATCGGATTACCAAAAACAGCATAGGTTTCCATTATGTTACCCCTGTCGAAACAGTTCACCCGTCAGGGCATCACGAATTTCTGAAGGATTTAAACGACCGCCCGTTTCACCTAGCACAACCGGGAAATCAGCACCAAACTGTGCGTGAACTTCCTCTATTGTTCGACAAGGTGGTAATCCACTCAAGTTGGCACTGGTAGAAACCAGCGGTTTACCATAAGTCTGGCACAAAGCAACCACCAACGGATGGTCGGTAACTCGTACAGCAAGCGAATCAAAGCGGCCCGTCAACCATCGTGGTGTTGTCGCAGGCGCGGGAAAGACAAAGGTGACAGGACCAGGCCAGCGAGAAAAAATGGTTTCACGCTGCGCGCCAGTCAGCATGCTGTCATCAATATAGGGTTTAAGCTGCTCGTAATTTGCCGCGATTAAAATCAGCCCCTTATCAACCGGACGCTGCTTTAATTCCAACAGCCGCATCACTGCTGTTTCGCTATCAGGATCGCACCCGACACCAAAAACGGCTTCCGTTGGATAGGCGATGACACGTTCTTCATTGAGGACATCTATCGCAGCTGCGATAGCGTCTCCTTGCAGGTTATTATTCACGTTATTATTCCGCCGAAACCGGCTTTCCACATTGTTTACTGGCACAGAAATGTTTAACACCCTGCGCGGTTTTCTTTTCGATGAGTAGCGGATAATGACACTCAGGGCACTCTCCGGCTATTGGTTTGAAGTTAATAGCAAATTGACACTCAGGGTAGCGATCACAGGAGTGAAATGTTTTGCCATAACGGGAGCGGCGCTGGACCAGATGGCCCGTCCGACATTGAGGACAGGTAATTGCTGTTTCGTCCGGTTTATCGATAAGTTCGGTATGTTCGCATTCAGGGTAGTTACTGCAACCAATAAACATACCAAAGCGTCCCTGGCGTAATACCAGATTTGCTCCGCATGCAGGGCAAACCTGCCCCTCCAGAACTTTGACGATATGCCCATCCGCTGAAGATTTCAGAGGACGGACGTAGTCACACGCCGGATACTGTGAGCACCCAAGAAACGGACCGTGTTTCCCGGATCGAATAACCAGTTCAGCCCCGCACTTTGGGCAGGACTCATTATTACGCACCGTGAACAGTGCTGATTTCGCCATAACAACTTATGCTGAATTAAAGAAATGATTAATGCAGCATACCTTCATTCACTTCAAAGAGTAATTCTTCCATTTGCTGGTACGCATTTTCGCAGCCCGGGATGTTGAACAACACCATCAGGATCACCCATTTCAGATCATCCAGTTCGAACTCTGCGTTATCCAGCGCGAGCACTCGCTCTATCACCATTTCACGAGTTTCAAGGTTGAGCACCTGAATCTGCTCAAGGAAAAGCAGAAACCCACGGCAGCTGGCATCCAGTCGTTCACACTCTTCCGGTGTATAAATACGCATGGAGAGAGGATCCGAGGCCAGTTGCATCGGTTCTGCCAACCCTTCCTGATAATCAGCAAGTTTTTCCAGCCATAGCAGGGCATTGTAGATATCTTCTCGCTCAAAACCTGCGTCGGTAAGATCCTGTTCAAGTTTGTCTTGATCCACACGCAACTCAGCTTCAGTGTGAATATAGGTTTCAAACAAATACATTAGTACGTCGAACATGGCATGCCCTCCTCAATCGGACATAGCCGCCGGGTACAGCTGCGATCCATCCTGCTAACTCCAGTTCAAGTAGTTGAGTAACTACCTCTGGCACAGGTTGGCCGGCACGTTCAGCGACGACGTCAACAGGTGTTACCTCATCTCCTACGTTAGCCAGGAGCTCAGGAAATGGCAATGCCACGTCTTCCTGATCTGATGAATAAAATGATTTTTCATGGGCATCTGGCAACCAGTGCAATCCATATTGCAAATTTTCCAGAATTTCTTCCGGTTCCGTCACAAGAATCGCACCTTGTTTTATAAGCCAGTGGGGGCCTTCACTTCCGGGACTCCCTAATGGACCGGGCAAAGCAAAGACTTCACGTCCCTGCTCAAGCGCACAACGCGCTGTCACCAGTGAACCACTGCGCAAAGCCGCTTCCACCACCAGTACACCTTTACTTAGACCACTAATAATGCGATTTCTTCGCGGGAAATTGTAAGCAAGAGGAGGGGTATCGAGGGGAAATTCCGAGACAAGAGCCCCACCATGTTCAAGCAGACTGGTAGCAAGTCGGGCATGGCGACGCGGATGAATGGTATTTAGCCCATTCCCCAGCACAGCAACACTGACACCATTTACCTGCAAGGCCGCTTTATGCGCTACACCATCGATTCCGCGCGCCAGCCCACTGGTAATTGTCACGCCTCGCGCCGCCAGCGCCTCACATAACAGCCGCCCCCACCGTTCGCCATACCATGAATGCACCCGGCTTCCCACTACGGCCAACTGAAATGATTGCAGCGCTTGTAGATCACCAGCAACAAACAGTGCACCTGGATAATCAGCCGTTGCAATAAGTTGAGGAGGATAAAATTCACTGTCCGCTGGGATTAAATGATGGTTAGGTTGCTCCAGCCAACAAAGTGAGCTTTCAATACTCTGCTGTGAAAATGTAAGAAAGCGTTGTGCCTGTCGCGATGAAAGCCCTGTTTGCTGCAGTACAACTGCATCAATATTTGGCTGTTCTACCAGCCAGTGAGCAATGCGGACCATATCATCGCCGTACAAGCTGCTGATGCTCATTAAACGCAGCCAAATTTCGGTATCGACCATCCTTATCTCCCTGCCATAAGCAGCCTTAGCAATCTTTGCGATTGGTCAGTGATGCTGTCAATCAGAGGGGGATTTGTCTAGAATAGAAGAAATAATCTTTCTAACTCCTGAACACATCTCTGGAGATTTATGTCAGTTTTGCAAGTGTTACATATTCCGGACGAGCGGCTTCGCAAAGTTGCTAAACCGGTAGAAGAAGTGAATGCAGAAATTCAGCGTATCGTCGATGATATGTTCGAGACGATGTACGCGGAAGAAGGTATTGGCCTGGCGGCAACCCAGGTTGATATCCATCAACGTATCATTGTTATTGATGTTTCGGAAAACCGCGACGAACGGCTGGTGTTAATCAATCCGGAGCTTTTAGAAAAAAGCGGCGAAACAGGCATTGAAGAAGGTTGCCTGTCGATCCCTGAACAGCGTGCTTTAGTGCCGCGCGCAGAGCAAGTGAAAATTCGCGCCCTGGACCGCGATGGTAAACCATTTGAACTGGAAGCTGATGGTCTGTTAGCCATCTGCATTCAGCATGAGATGGATCACCTGGTCGGTAAACTGTTCATGGATTACCTGTCACCGCTGAAACAACAACGTATTCGTCAGAAAGTTGAAAAACTGGATCGTCTGAAAGCCCGGGCTTAAGGATAAGAACTAACGTGTCAGAATCACTACGTATTATTTTTGCGGGAACACCTGACTTTGCAGCGCGTCATCTCGACGCGCTGTTGTCTTCTGGTCATAACGTCGTTGGCGTGTTCACCCAGCCAGACCGACCGGCAGGACGCGGTAAAAAACTGATGCCCAGCCCGGTTAAAGTTCTGGCTGAGGAAAAAGGTCTACCCGTTTTTCAACCTGTTTCCCTGCGTCCACAAGAAAACCAGCAACTGGTCGCCGATCTGCAGGCTGATGTTATGGTCGTCGTCGCCTATGGGCTGATTCTGCCTAAAGCGGTGCTGGAAATGCCGCGTCTTGGCTGTATCAACGTTCATGGTTCACTGCTGCCACGCTGGCGCGGTGCTGCACCAATCCAACGCTCACTATGGGCGGGTGATGAAGAAACTGGTGTGACCATTATGCAAATGGATGTTGGTTTAGACACCGGTGACATGCTCTATAAGCTCTCCTGCCCGATTACCGCAGAAGATACCAGCGGCACGTTATATGACAAACTGGCAGAGCTTGGCCCACAAGGGCTTATCGCCACATTGAAACAACTGGCAGACGGCACGGCGAAACCAGAAATTCAGGATGAAACTCTTGTTACTTACGCCGAAAAGTTGAGTAAAGAAGAAGCGCGTATTGACTGGTCACTTTCGGCAGCACAGCTTGAACGCTGCATTCGCGCTTTCAATCCATGGCCAATGAGCTGGCTGGAAATTGAAGGACAGCCGGTTAAAGTCTGGAAAGCGTCGGTCATTGATACGGTAACCAACGCTGCCCCAGGAACGATCCTTGAAGCCAACAAACAAGGCATCCAGGTTGCGACTGGTGATGGCATCCTGAACCTGCTCTCGTTACAACCTGCGGGTAAGAAAGCGATGAGCGCACAAGACCTCCTGAATTCTCGTCGGGAATGGTTTGTTCCGGGCAAGCGTCTGGCCTGATAGTCCACTCTTCTAAGCCCGGTCTTGCCGGGCATTTTTATACTTATGAAAAAACAACGTAATTTACGTAGCATGGCGGCCCAGGCCGTTGAACAAGTCGTCGAGCAAGGGCAATCATTAAGCAACATTTTGCCAGCGCTCCAGCAAAAGGTTTCCGATAAAGACAAAGCACTTCTTCAAGAGTTGTGCTTTGGCGTACTGCGCACGCTTTCACAGTTAGACTGGCTGATTAATAAGTTAATGGCCCGTCCGATGACAGGCAAACAGCGGACCGTGCATTACCTGATTATGGTTGGTTTGTATCAACTGCTTTATACCCGCATTCCACCGCATGCTGCGCTGGCTGAAACGGTTGAAGGCGCTGTCACAATTAAGCGCCCGCAACTTAAAGGGTTGATTAACGGCGTATTACGTCAGTTCCAGCGTCAGCAAGAAGAGTTATTAGCCGAGTTTAATGCCAGTGATGCACGTTATCTGCATCCCTCCTGGTTGCTGAAGCGTCTGCAAAAAGCGTATCCAGAGCAGTGGCAATCTATCGTTGACGCCAATAACCAGCGTCCGCCAATGTGGCTGCGCGTTAATCGTACGCATCATTCCCGCGACAGTTGGCTTGCATTGCTGGATGAAGCAGGAATGAAAGGCTTCCCGCATTCGGATTACCCTGATGCTGTACGGCTGGAAACACCTGCACCTGTTCATGCGCTACCCGGTTTTGAAGACGGATGGGTTACCGTTCAGGATGCATCAGCACAAGGTTGCATGACCTGGCTTGCGCCACAAAACGGTGAACACATTCTGGATCTTTGTGCCGCCCCCGGCGGTAAAACAACACATATCCTTGAGGTGGCACCAGAAGCGCAGGTTCTTGCGGTTGATATTGACGAACAGCGCCTCTCTCGCGTTTACGACAATTTAAAACGCCTTGGTATGAAGGCGACCGTGAAACAAGGTGATGGCCGCTCCCCTTCCCAATGGTGTGGCGAGCAACAGTTTGATCGCATTTTATTAGATGCGCCTTGTTCAGCAACAGGTGTGATTCGTCGACATCCGGATATCAAGTGGTTACGTCGCGATCGCGATATCCCGGAACTCGCGCAACTGCAGTCTGAAATTCTCGACGCCATCTGGCCACATTTAAAATCCGGTGGAACCCTGGTTTATGCCACCTGCTCGGTGTTACCGGAAGAGAATAGCCAGCAGATTAAAGCCTTCTTGCAACGCACCGCTGATGCTGAACTTTGCGAAACCGGAACACCAGAACAACCGGGTAAGCAAAATCTGCCTGGTGCTGAAGAGGGTGACGGCTTCTTTTACGCTAAGCTAATCAAAAAGTGATGAGATAACGGGTCGCGACTGATGAAAATTATCATTCTGGGTGCCGGTCAGGTTGGCGGCACGCTGGCGGAAAACCTGGTTGGCGAGAACAACGACATTACCGTTGTCGATACCAACGGTGAGCGTCTGCGGACCTTGCAGGATAAATTTGACCTGCGAGTCGTGCAGGGGCATGGCTCTCATCCACGCGTATTGCGGGAGGCAGGTGCCGACGACGCCGATATGCTGGTTGCTGTAACCAGTTCAGATGAAACCAATATGGTTGCCTGCCAGGTAGCCTACTCACTTTTCAACACACCTAATCGCATCGCTCGTATCCGCTCACCAGACTACGTGCGCGATGCCGATAAGCTATTTCATACAGATGCTGTACCAATTGATCATCTGATCGCACCAGAGCAGTTGGTTATCGATAATATTTACCGACTGATTGAGTATCCCGGCGCATTGCAGGTGGTGAACTTCGCTGAGGGCAAAGTGAGCCTTGCAGTGGTAAAAGCCTATTATGGTGGCCCGCTTATTGGTAATGCGCTTTCGACCATGCGCGAGCATATGCCACATATCGATACCCGCGTGGCGGCAATTTTCCGCCACGACCGCCCTATCCGCCCGCAAGGTTCGACTATTGTTGAAGCTGGTGATGAAGTGTTCTTTATTGCCGCCTCGCAGCATATACGCGCGGTGATGAGTGAATTACAGCGACTGGAAAAACCGTATAAGCGGATCATGCTGGTTGGTGGCGGTAATATCGGTGCAGGGCTGGCGCGTCGCCTGGAAAAAGATTACAGCGTCAAACTCATCGAACGTAATCAGCAGCGCGCTGCCGAACTGGCGGAAAAGTTGCAGAATACGATCGTCTTTTTTGGTGATGCGTCGGATCAAGAACTGCTGGCCGAAGAACATATCGATCAAGTTGATCTGTTTATTGCCGTCACCAACGATGACGAGGCCAATATCATGTCAGCCATGCTCGCCAAACGTATGGGTGCGAAAAAGGTGATGGTATTGATCCAGCGTCGCGCTTATGTGGATCTGGTTCAGGGGAGCGTGATCGATATTGCGATTTCACCACAACAAGCAACTATTTCTGCGTTGCTTAGTCATGTGCGAAAAGCAGATATTGTTGGTGTTTCCTCATTGCGCCGCGGCGTAGCAGAAGCTATTGAAGCCGTTGCTCACGGTGATGAAAGCACCTCGCGCGTTGTCGGCAGAGTCATTGATGAAATCAAGCTACCGCCAGGAACGATTATTGGAGCGGTGGTACGTGGAAACGACGTGATGATTGCCAATGACAATCTGCGCATTGAGCAAGGCGATCACGTAATTATGTTCCTCACAGATAAAAAGTTTATTACCGACGTCGAAAGACTCTTCCAGCCAAGTCCTTTCTTTTTGTAATTAATAAGGCGTCTAATGACGCCTTATTATTTCCCTTTGATTATCAAGGATTAATTAAATTCATTCCTGGCAGGAAAATGGCTTAACATTTGTTAGACTTATGGTTGTCGGCTTCATAGGGAGAATAACATGAGCATTATTAAAGAATTTCGCGAATTTGCGATGCGCGGGAACGTGGTGGATTTGGCGGTGGGTGTCATTATCGGTGCGGCATTCGGGAAGATCGTCTCTTCACTGGTTGCCGATATCATCATGCCACCTTTAGGCTTATTAATTGGCGGGATCGACTTTAAACAGTTTGCTGTCACGCTACGCGATGCGCAGGGGGATATCCCTGCTGTTGTGATGCATTACGGTGTCTTCATTCAAAACGTCTTTGATTTTCTGATTGTGGCCTTTGCCATCTTTATGGCGATTAAACTAATCAACAAACTGAATCGTAAGAAAGAAGAACCGGCAGCAGCACCTGCACCAACTAAAGAAGAAGTATTACTGACAGAAATTCGTGATTTGCTGAAAGAGCAGAATAACCGATCTTAACAAGCGCCTGAAAGCAGAAGGCCAGTGGTAAAAAAGTGATTTACTTTCTTGCCACTGGCCTCCCAACTACCCCGATTGCCATGTTTTCCTTTTCGCATATAACTGCCTTTCCCTTTTTTATTTTTTTCTACACGCTGCCTGAACAAAGGGTCATGTAGTAATGCTTCAATCGCATTATCCTTTATCTGCCCTTTCGTATGCTGATATCGACTCATAAAAACTCCAGTTGGTTATTTAACGGCGCGAGTGTAATCCCGTCAGTGCAAAAAATCAACAACCTGCTTTGACACCGCTGGCTCCTTGTTCAAGAGCTTCAAGGATAGAGCAATAAACGCTGCTATGGGCGCTACCACAACAGGCATCGTTAAGACGTTGCAAGGAGCGCTGCATGCTCTGCAACTCGGCTATCCGCGCTTCCACTTCCTGTAATCTTTCCTGCACAATACCTTTTGATTCCTGACAAGTATGATGTTCAGGATCGATACGGATCGAAAGTAACTCACGGATCGACTCAAGACTGAAACCAAGTTGTCTGGCATGCCGAATAAATTTCAACCGTTGGAGATCGCTTTCGGTATATAGGCGAAAGCCTCCTTCCGTACGAACTTCATGATCCATCATCTGTTGTTTTTCGTAATAACGTATTGTGTCGGGCGTAACTTCTGCCAGTTTTGCCAACTCACCAATGCGATACATAAATTATCTCTCAGTTGTCATTAATTTTATGCAGAAGCTTATCTGCATATTCGCCACGTAAAAATTCAGTACTCAAACCTGCTTGCCGCAGTTTCAACTCCAGTAAAGACAACTGACGGCTAACATCTTGATATTGCGGATCATCCTGACGGATACCGTTGAGAATATCCAGAAGCTGAATAGCTTCCTTGCGCTGCTCAAGTTCTGGCGGTAAACAGCCGGCATTCTTTAACAAGCGATAGCCCGCACGCAGTTCCGGCGGCACATGTGTGTCATCTTCCAGGATTAATGGTTCACCACTGCCAGGGAGATTTTCAAACACACCTTTAGCCTGTGCTTCAGTAATATGGCGCTCTGCCCACTGGTCAAGTAACCACATAAATACTCCAGGGGATGAACAAAAAGAGTACAGCTATTGTAGATAAGTGGGGATACTACAGATATAAAAAAACCCGCCGGGGCGGGTTTTTTTACGTTACTACAGATTACTCTGCAGCAGCTTCTGCTTTCTCTGAACGATCAACCAGCTCGATGTAAGCCATCGGCGCGTTGTCGCCTGCACGGAAACCACACTTCAGAATACGAGTGTAACCACCGGCACGGCTCGCGAAACGCGGGCCCAGTTCGTTAAACAGTTTTGCCACGATCTCGTTATCACGAGTACGGGCGAATGCCAGACGACGATTAGCAACGCTATCAGTCTTGGCAAGAGTAATCAGCGGCTCAACTACGCGGCGCAGCTCTTTCGCTTTAGGCAGAGTCGTCTTGATGATTTCATGACGAACCAGTGAACCTGCCATGTTGCGGAACATAGCCTGGCGATGGCTGCTGTTGCGGTTCAGTTGACGACCACTCTTACGATGGCGCATGACCTTATCCTTCTCAGTAAAACCTTAACCTGTGATCCGGTTACTCGTCAGCGATGCTTGCCGGTGGCCAGTTTTCCAGGCGCATACCCAGAGACAGTCCACGGGAAGCCAGCACGTCTTTAATCTCAGTAAGAGATTTTTTACCAAGGTTAGGCGTTTTAAGGAGCTCAACCTCGGTACGTTGTACCAGATCACCGATATAGTGGATAGCTTCTGCTTTAAGGCAGTTAGCAGAGCGGACAGTCAATTCCAGATCGTCAACAGGGCGCAGCAGGATCGGATCGAACTCTGGTTTCTCTTCTTTCACTTCCGGCTGACGTACATCACGTAAGTCAACGAAAGCTTCCAGTTGTTCAGCCAGAATGGTTGCCGCACGACGAATCGCCTCTTCAGGATCGATTGTGCCGTTGGTTTCCATTTCGATGACCAGCTTGTCCAGGTCGGTACGCTGTTCTACACGCGCTGCTTCAACATTGTAGGCAATACGCTCTACAGGGCTGTAGCATGCGTCGACCAGCAGACGGCCGATTGGGCGCTCATCTTCTTCCGAATGAATTCGGGTAGAAGCCGGCACATAACCACGACCGCGCTGAACTTTGATACGCATGCTAATAGACGCGTTCTCATCGGTCAGGTGGCAGATCACGTGCTGCGGCTTGACGATTTCGACATCACCGTCGTGGGTGATATCGGCTGCAGTCACAGGGCCAATGCCAGATTTATTCAAGGTAAGAATAACTTCATCTTTGCCCTGAACTCTCACCGCCAGCCCTTTCAGGTTGAGCAGGATTTCCAGGATATCTTCCTGAACGCCTTCTTTGGTGCTGTACTCATGTAGTACACCATCAATCTCAACCTCGGTCACCGCGCAACCCGGCATCGATGAGAGCAGAATACGGCGCAGTGCGTTACCCAGAGTATGGCCAAAGCCACGCTCTAAAGGCTCAAGGGTCACCTTGGCGTGCGTCGAACTCACTTGCTCGATATCAACCAGGCGCGGTTTTAGAAACTCTGTCACAGAACCCTGCATTGTGTCCTCTCTTTGGTACTAAGCTTTACTTGGAGTAAAGCTCGACGATCAGGTGTTCGTTAATGTCCGCAGACAGATCAGAACGCTCCGGCTTACGCTTAAACGTACCTTCCATCTTGCCAGCATCAACTTCCAGCCAGGTTGGCTTTTCACGCTGCTCAGCCAGCTCCAGAGCGGCTTTCACGCGAGACTGCTTCTTCGCTTTCTCACGAATGCTTACAACGTCATTCGGACTAACCTGATAAGAAGCGATGTTAACAACACGACCGTTTACCATAATTGCTTTATGGCTAACCAGCTGGCGTGCTTCTGCACGAGTGGCACCGAAGCCCATACGGTATACAACGTTGTCCAGACGACCTTCCAGCAGAGCCAACAGGTTTTCACCGGTGTTGCCTTTCAGACGTGCTGCTTCTTTGTAGTAGTTACGGAACTGACGCTCCAGCACACCATAGATACGGCGAACTTTTTGCTTTTCACGCAACTGCACACCATAGTCAGACAGACGCGGTTTACGCGCACCGTGCTGGCCAGGAGCTTGTTCAATTTTACACTTGGTATCGATCGCGCGAACGCCAGACTTAAGGAATAAGTCGGTGCCCTCACGACGGCTCAGCTTGAGCTTAGGACCCAAATATCTTGCCATTTTCTTTCTCCAACAAACCTGGAAAACGAAGCGTTATACGCGACGTTTTTTCGGCGGACGACAACCGTTATGAGGGATCGGAGTCACATCAGTAATGTTAGTGATGCGGAAACCTGCGGCGTTCAGAGCACGAATAGTAGATTCGCGGCCTGGACCCGGACCTTTAACCATAACTTCCAGATTCTTGATGCCGTATTCTTTCACGGCGTCAGCGCAACGCTCTGCTGCAACCTGAGCTGCAAACGGAGTGGATTTGCGAGAACCACGGAAACCGGAACCACCGGCTGTTGCCCAACCCAACGCGTTACCCTGACGATCAGTGATAGTCACGATGGTGTTGTTGAAAGAAGCATGGATATGAGCCACGCCGTCAGAGACTTGTTTTCTTACACGTTTACGTGCACGAATTGGTGCCTTTGCCATTATTCAATCACCCCGATTATTTCTTGATCGGTTTGCGCGGACCCTTACGGGTACGTGCGTTGGTCTTGGTACGCTGACCGCGAACCGGTAGACCACGACGATGACGCAAACCGCGATAGCAACCAAGATCCATCAGGCGCTTGATGCTCATGCTGATTTCACGGCGCAGATCACCTTCAACGACAAATTTGGCAACTTCGTCACGCAGCGTGTCGATTTGTCCTTCAGACAGCTCACTGATCTTAACATCTTCAGCGATACCCGCTGCAGCCAGGATGGCTTTAGAACGGGTCTTGCCGACGCCATAAATCGAAGTTAATGCGATTACGGCATGCTTATGATCAGGAATGTTAATGCCTGCTATACGGGCCACTATGCACTCCTACTATTTAATATGTACGTTCCATGCTGAAAAGCCCGTTTTCAGGATACTCAAATGGAAACGCACAGACATACAAAAGATTGGCTGGCTAATCTAGCCAGCTCAACCCAACTTTGCAAGAAAAATATGCGAATAAATCAGCCTTGGCGCTGTTTATGCTTCGGCTCGGCACTGCAAATCACACGGATGACACCATCACGCTTAACGATTTTGCAGTTACGGCATAATTTCTTGACGGAAGCACGAACTTTCATTTTTACTCTCCGTAACTTCTCGGGCGACCAATTATCGGCCGTAGCCTTTCAGGTTCGCCTTCTTCAATGCAGACTCATACTGACTGGACATCATCAGAGTTTGCACTTGAGCCATAAAGTCCATAATCACGACAACAACGATAAGCAGTGAGGTCCCACCGAAGTAGAACGGTACTTTCATTGCATCACGCATGAACTCCGGGATCAGGCAGATAAAGGTAATGTACAGCGCACCAACCAAGGTCAGGCGGGTCATTACTTTATCGATATACTTCGCCGTTTGCTCTCCCGGACGAATTCCTGGTACAAATGCACCGGACTTCTTCAGGTTATCTGCTGTTTCACGCGGGTTGAAAACCAACGCCGTGTAGAAGAAACAGAAGAAGATGATTGCAGACGCATAGAGTAACACATAAAGCGGTTGCCCAGGCTGCAAATACAGCGAAATTGTTGTCAGCCAGTTCCAACCAGTACCGCCCCCGAACCATGACGCGATGGTAGCCGGGAACAGAATAATACTGGAAGCGAAGATTGCCGGGATTACCCCCGCCATATTCACTTTCAGCGGTAAATGTGTGCTCTGTGCAGCATAGACACGACGACCTTGCTGACGTTTTGCGTAGTTTACCACAATGCGGCGTTGACCACGCTCAACAAATACAACAAAGAACGTCACTGCAAATACTAATACTGCAACCAACAGCAACACGAGGAAGTGCAGGTCGCCTTGACGCGCTTGCTCGATAGTATGGGCAATGGCTGGCGGGAGTCCCGCGACAATACCGGCGAAGATAATGATTGAAATACCGTTGCCGATACCTCGTTCAGTGATCTGTTCGCCCAACCACATCAGGAACATCGTTCCTGTGACCAGACTTACAACAGCGGTGAAGTAGAATGCAAAGCCCGGGTTAATAACCAGGCCTTGCATACCAGGCATATTCGGCAGACCGGTAGCAATACCGATCGACTGGAATATTGCCAGCACCAGAGTACCGTAACGGGTGTACTGGCTGATCTTACGACGACCAGACTCCCCTTCTTTCTTAATTTCTGCCAACGTCGGGTGAACCACCGTCAGCAGCTGGATAATGATCGACGCCGAAATATACGGCATGATCCCCAGAGCAAAGATAGAAGCACGGCTGAGAGCACCACCAGAGAACATGTTAAACATCTCAATGATGGTGCCTCGCTGTTGCTCAAGCAGTTTGGCAAGTACAGCGGCATCAATACCAGGGATCGGAATAAAAGAGCCAATACGGAACACAATCAGCGCACCGATAACAAACAGCAGTCTGCGTTTCAGCTCGCCTAAGCCACCTTTGGCACTTTGAAAATCTAATCCCGGTTGTTTAGCCATCTGCTACTTATTCCTCGATTTTACCGCCAGCAGCTTCGATAGCAGCACGAGCGCCTTTAGTAACACGCAGGCCACGAACAGTTACCGGAGTAGTTACTTCGCCAGCCAGGATCACTTTCGCGAACTCGATCTGGATACCGATAATGTTAGCCGCTTTCAGCGTGTTCAGGTCTACAACACCGCCTTCTACTTTAGCCAGGTCAGACAGACGAACTTCGGCTGTAATCGCTGCTTTACGAGAAGTGAAGCCGAATTTCGGCAGACGACGGTACAGAGGCATCTGACCACCCTCGAAACCGCGACGTACGCCACCGCCAGAACGAGATTTCTGACCTTTGTGACCACGACCACCGGTTTTGCCGAGGCCAGAACCGATACCACGACCCAGGCGTTTACCCGCCTTTTTGGAGCCTTCGGCCGGAGACAGAGTATTTAAACGCATCTCTTACTCCTCAACTTTAACCATGAAGGAAACCGCGTTGATCATACCGCGAATAGCAGGAGTATCCTCGCGCTCTACGGTGTGACCAATACGACGCAGACCCAGGCCAAGCAGCGTTGCCTTGTGTTTCGGCAGACGACCGATTGCACTGCGGGTTTGAGTAATTTTAATAGTCTTTGCCATGGTTTATTTCCCCAGAATTTCTTCAACGGATTTACCACGCTTGGCAGCGACCATTTCTGGAGAATTCATATTTTCCAGGCCATCGATAGTTGCACGAACCACGTTAATCGGGTTGGTGGAACCATACGCTTTAGCCAGAACGTTATGAACCCCAGCGACTTCCAGAACGGCGCGCATTGCACCACCGGCGATGATACCGGTACCTTCGGAAGCCGGCTGCATGAATACGCGAGAACCCGTATGAACACCTTTAACAGGGTGTTGCAGAGTGCCGTTATTCAGCGCGACGTTAATCATATTGCGACGGGCTTTTTCCATCGCTTTCTGGATCGCTGCTGGAACTTCACGCGCTTTACCGTAACCAAAACCAACGCGACCGTTACCATCGCCAACTACAGTCAGAGCTGTGAAGGAGAAAATACGACCACCTTTAACGGTTTTAGATACGCGGTTTACCGCGATCAGCTTTTCCTGCAGTTCGCCAGCTTGTTTTTCGATGTGAGCCATCTTACACCTCTACCTTAGAACTGAAGGCCAGCTTCACGGGCAGCATCTGCCAGTGCCTGGACACGACCATGATATTGGAACCCGGAACGGTCAAAGGATACATCTTTGATGCCTTTTTCCAGAGCGCGTTCAGCGACAGCTTTACCCACAGCTGCAGCCGCGTCTTTGTTACCGGTGTACTTCAGTTGTTCAGCGATAGCTTTTTCTACAGTAGAAGCAGCTACCAGAACTTCAGAACCGTTCGGTGCAATTACCTGTGCGTAAATGTGACGCGGGGTACGATGTACCACCAGGCGAGTTGCGCCCAGCTCCTGGAGCTTGCGGCGTGCGCGGGTCGCACGACGGATACGAGCAGATTTCTTATCCATAGTGTTACCTTACTTCTTCTTAGCCTCTTTGGTACGCACGACTTCGTCGGCGTAACGAACACCCTTGCCTTTGTAAGGCTCAGGACGACGGTAGGCGCGCAGATCCGCTGCAACCTGGCCGATCATCTGCTTATCAGCGCCTTTCAGCACGATTTCAGTCTGAGTCGGACATTCAGCAGTGATACCCGCAGGCAGCTGATGGTCAACAGGATGAGAGAAACCCAGAGACAGGTTAATCACATTGCCTTTAACCGCTGCACGGTAACCTACACCAACCAGCTGCAGCTTCTTAGTGAAGCCTTCGGTAACACCGATAACCATTGAGTTCAGCAGGGCACGCGCGGTACCAGCCTGAGCCCAACCGTCTGCGTAACCATCACGCGGACCGAAGGTCAGGGTATTATCTGCATGTTTAACTTCAACAGCATCGTTGAGAGTACGAGTCAGCTCGCCGTTTTTACCTTTGATCGTAATAACCTGACCGTTGATTTTTACATCAACGCCGGCAGGAACAACGACCGGTGCTTTAGCAACACGAGACATTTTTTCCTCCGATTAGGCTACGTAGCAGATAATTTCGCCACCAAGACCAGCCTGGCGCGCTGCACGATCAGTCATAACACCTTTAGAGGTAGAAACAACTGCGATACCCAGACCCGCCATAACTTTCGGCAGCTCATCTTTACGTTTATAGATGCGCAGACCTGGGCGGCTGACACGCTGAATGCTTTCTACAACAGCTTTGCCCTGGAAATACTTCAGAGTAAGTTCCAGTTCAGGCTTGGTGTCGCCTTCAACTTTAAAATCTTCAATAAAACCTTCTTCCTTCAGCACGTTGGCGATTGCCACTTTCAGCTTGGAGGAAGGCATGGTGACCGCAGCTTTGTTCGCGGCCTGACCGTTACGGATACGGGTCAGCATATCCGCGATCGGATCTTGCATGCTCATCTGTCTTTACTCCCGTGATTCAATTGGTGACAATTACCAGCTAGCCTTTTTCAGACCCGGGATTTCACCGCGCATAGCGGCTTCACGGACCTTAATACGGCTCAACCCGAACTTCCGCAGGAAACCATGCGGACGACCTGTTTGACGGCAGCGGTTACGCTGACGAGACGGGCTGGAATCACGCGGCAGAGTCTGCAGCTTGAGAACAGCATTCCAACGATCTTCGTCGGAAGCGTTCACATCAGAGATGATCGCTTTCAGTTCAGCGCGTTTCGCGAAGTATTTATCAGCTAAAGCTACGCGTTTTACTTCGCGTGCTTTCATTGATTGCTTAGCCATTTAGTAACCCTACCTTACTTGCGGAACGGGAAGTCAAAGGCAGCCAGCAGAGCACGGCCTTCTTCGTCAGATTTCGCAGTAGTGGTAATGGTAATATCCAAACCACGAACGCGGTCGACTTTATCGTAGTCGATTTCTGGGAAGATGATCTGCTCACGGACACCCATGCTGTAATTACCACGACCGTCGAAAGACTTAGCGGACAAGCCACGGAAGTCACGGATACGCGGTACAGCAATAGTGATCAGGCGCTCAAAGAACTCCCACATGCGTTCGCCACGCAGAGTTACTTTACAGCCGATCGGATAGCCCTGACGGATTTTGAAGCCTGCAACAGATTTGCGTGCTTTGGTGATCAGCGGTTTTTGACCGGAGATTGCTGCCAGGTCTGCTGCTGCGTTATCCAGCAGTTTTTTGTCAGCGATCGCTTCACCAACACCCATGTTCAGGGTGATCTTCTCGACCCGAGGGACTTGCATGACAGAATTGTAGTTAAACTCAGTCATGAGTTTTTTAACTACTTCGTCTTTGTAGTAATCATGCAGTTTCGCCATCGTACTACTCCAAATTACTTGATAGTTTCGCTGTTAGACTTGAAGAAACGGACTTTCTTACCGTCTTCGAATCTAAAGCCTACACGGTCAGCCTTGCCGGTTGCCGCATTGAAGATTGCTACGTTGGAAACCTGAATAGCGGCTTCTTTTTCAACGATGCCACCCGGTTGGTTCAGGGCCGGAACCGGCTTCTGATGTTTCTTAACCAGGTTGATACCTTCAACAATGACCTTGCCGGAAGACAGGACATTCTTAACTTTACCGCGTTTACCTTTATCTTTACCGGTTAACACGATAACTTCGTCATCACGACGGATTTTCGCTGCCATGATTCGCTCCTTAGAGTACTTCTGGTGCCAGAGAGATAATTTTCATGAACTTCTCACTACGAAGCTCACGAGTTACCGGCCCAAAAATACGCGTACCGATAGGCTGCTCGCTGTTGTTGTTCAGAAGAACACAAGCATTACCATCGAAGCGAATGACAGAACCGTCCGGGCGACGAACACCCTTCTTGGTGCGCACCACTACCGCCTTCAGCACATCACCTTTTTTGACCTTACCACGCGGAATTGCTTCTTTAATGGTGATCTTGATGATGTCGCCTACGCCTGCGTAGCGACGGTGCGAGCCACCCAGAACCTTGATACACATTACGCGACGTGCACCGGAGTTGTCGGCGACGTTCAGCATAGTCTGTTCTTGGATCATTTTAGTGCTCCGCTAATGTCAACTACTACTGAGACCCGAAAATCAGGTCGTTAAAAATCCCCATATCGAGGGCGCGGCATTATAACACCGCTTCAAGGATATGGGTAGAAAAAATAAACGGCTCATTTCTGAGCCGTTTATTCGTATCGAGAGAGTGTACTGTATTACAGAACCGCTTTCTCTACAACGCGAACCAGCGTCCAGGATTTAGTCTTGGACAGCGGACGGCATTCGCGGATTTCAACCACGTCACCGATACCGCATTCGTTGTTCTCGTCATGTACGTGCAGTTTGGTCGTACGCTTGATGAATTTACCGTAGATCGGGTGTTTCACAAAACGTTCGATAGCAACAACAATGGATTTCTCCATTTTGTCGCTAACAACGCGACCTTGCAGAGTACGGATTTTATCGGTCATTACGCACCCGCCTTCTCGTTCAGTAAAGTCTTAACGCGTGCGACATCGCGACGCACTTGCTTCAACAGGTGAGACTGTTGCAGCTGGCCACTTGCAGCCTGCATACGCAGGTTGAACTGCTCACGCAGCAGGTTCAGCAGCTCGGTGTTCAGCTCTTCAACGCTCTTCTCACGCAGCTCTTTTGCTTTCATTACATCACCGTCTTAGTTACAAAGGTGGTTTTAATCGGCAGTTTCGCTGCTGCCAGCTTGAATGCTTCACGGGCCAGCTCTTCCGGAACACCGTCCATTTCATACAGGACTTTACCCGGCTGAATCAAGGCAACCCAATACTCCACGTTACCTTTACCTTTACCCATACGCACTGCCAGCGGCTTTTCAGTGATCGGTTTGTCCGGGAACACACGGATCCAGATCTTACCTTGACGCTTAACTGCACGGGTCATAGCACGACGTGCTGCTTCGATCTGACGTGCAGTCAGACGACCACGGCCAACAGCTTTCAGACCGAAGCTGCCGAAGCTAACATCCGTACCCTGCGCCAGACCGCGGTTACGGCCTTTGTGCATTTTACGGAATTTTGTACGCTTTGGTTGTAACATCAGCGACGCTCCTTATTTACGGCCTTTACGCTGCTGCTTTTTAGGCTGAGCAGCCGGTTTTTCCGGTTGTTCAACAGCAGCCATACCACCCAGGATCTCGCCTTTGAAGATCCACACTTTAACGCCGATTACACCGTAAGTGGTGTGCGCTTCAGAGGTGTTGTAGTCGATGTCAGCACGCAGAGTGTGCAGCGGTACGCGACCTTCGCGGTACCATTCGGTACGTGCGATTTCCGCGCCGCCCAGACGGCCGCTAACTTCAACTTTAATACCTTTAGCGCCCAGACGCATTGCGTTCTGTACAGCACGCTTCATAGCACGACGGAACATAACGCGACGTTCCAGCTGAGAAGTGATGCTGTCAGCAACCAGTTTTGCGTCCAGTTCAGGCTTACGAACTTCGGCGATGTTGATCTGTGCAGGAACGCCAGCGATGTCCGCTACGACCTTACGCAGTTTTTCTACGTCTTCACCTTTTTTACCGATAACGATACCCGGGCGAGCAGTGTGAATGGTTACACGAATGCTCTTAGCCGGACGCTCGATAACGATACGAGATACGGACGCTTTAGCCAGTTCCTTTGTCAGGTACTGACGTACTTTAAAATCGCTGTCCAGGTTGTCAGCGAATTCTTTGGTGTTCGCAAACCAGGTAGAGTTCCATGGTTTTACAATACCCAGGCGAATACCATTAGGATGTACTTTCTGACCCATTGCTAGTCTCCAGAGTCTCAGCGATCGGACACAACCACAGTGATGTGGCTGGTGCGCTTCAGGATGCGATCTGCACGACCTTTTGCACGCGGCATAATGCGCTTCATGCTCGGGCCTTCGTCTACGAAAATTTTCGTAACTTTCAGATCGTCAATGTCAGCGCCATCGTTGTGTTCAGCGTTAGCAATGGCAGATTCCAGAACCTTCTTGACCAGTACAGCCGCTTTCTTGTTGGTGTAGGTCAGAATATCCAGAGCCTGCGACACTTTCTTACCGCGAATCAGGTCAGCAACAAGGCGAACCTTCTGAGCAGAAGAACGAGCATGGCGATGTTTAGCGATAGTTTCCATCTCTTCCTCCTACCTTATTTCTTTTTCGCTTTTTTATCAGCAGCGTGGCCGCGATAAGTACGAGTCGGTGCGAATTCACCCAGTTTGTGGCCGACCATTTCGTCGGTTACAAATACCGGAACGTGCTGACGACCATTATGGACAGCGATGGTCAAACCGATCATGTTAGGAAAGATCGTTGAACGACGGGACCAAGTGCGCAGGGGCTTCTTGTCTCCGCTTTCCACCGCTTTCTCTACCTTCTTCAGCAAGTGCAGGTCAATAAAAGGACCTTTCTTGAGAGAACGTGGCATGGCTTATCCTCTAAAATTATTTGCTACGGCGACGTACGATGAATTTATCAGTACGCTTGTTGCTGCGGGTCTTCTTACCTTTGGTCTGAACGCCCCACGGAGTTACCGGGTGCTTACCAAAGTTACGACCTTCACCACCACCATGTGGGTGGTCTACCGGGTTCATCGCGGTACCGCGAACGGTCGGACGAACACCACGCCAGCGTGCAGCACCTGCTTTACCCAGAACGCGCAGCATATGCTCAGCATTGCCAACTTCGCCCAGAGTTGCACGGCAGTCTGCTTCTACTTTACGCATTTCACCAGAACGCAGACGCAGGGTGACATAAGCACCATCACGAGCAACGATCTGAACGTAAGTACCAGCGGAACGTGCCAGCTGACCGCCTTTACCTGGTTTCATTTCTACGTTGTGAACAGTAGAACCAACCGGGATGTTGCGCATCGGCAGGGTGTTACCTGGTTTGATTGCAGCATCAACGCCAGACTGAATCTGGTCGCCAGCTTTCAGGCCTTTAGGGGCCAGGATGTAACGGCGTTCACCGTCTTTGTACAGAACCAGCGCGATGTTCGCGGAACGGTTCGGATCGTACTCAAGACGTTCAACAACTGCCGGGATACCGTCTTTGTTGCGTTTGAAGTCAACAATACGGTAAGCCTGCTTGTGGCCACCACCGATATGACGAGTGGTGATACGGCCATTGTTGTTACGACCACCGGATTTGCTGTTTTTTTCCAGCAACGGAGCAAAAGGTTTGCCCTTGTGCAGCTCAGGGTTAACCACTTTAACAACGTGGCGACGACCCGGAGATGTCGGTTTACATTTAACAACTGCCATTGTATTACTCCTCCGACTTACTCAGCGCCGCCAACGAAGTCCAGATTCTGGCCTTCTTTCAGGGTGACGTAAGCTTTTTTCCAGTCGCTACGACGACCGATACGCTGTCCGTGACGTTTAACTTTCCCTTTAACTACCAGGGTGTTAACGACTTCGACTTCGACTTCAAACAGTTTCTGCACAGCAGCTTTGATTTCTGCTTTGGTCGCGTCTTTAGCAACTTTGAGTACGATGGTGTTGGATTTTTCCATCGCAGTAGACGCTTTTTCAGAAACGTGCGGTGCACGCAGCACCTTCAGCAGACGTTCTTCACGAATCATGCCAGCATCTCCTCAACTTGCTTAACAGCATCAGCAGTCATTACGACTTTGTCGAAGGCGATCAGGCTAACCGGGTCGATACCAGTTGCATCGCGTACGTCAACCTTGTGCAGGTTGCGCGCAGCCAGGAACAGGTTCTCGTCCAGCTCACCGGTGATGATCAGCACATCTTCCAGAGCCATGTCTTTCAGTTTCTGTGCCAGCAGCTTGGTTTTCGGAGCTTCTACAGAGAACTTCTCGACAACGATCAGACGATCCTGACGTACCAGTTCGGACAGGATGCTTTTCAGCGCGCCGCGGTACATCTTCTTGTTAACTTTTTGACTGTGGTCCTGCGGACGAGCAGCGAAGGTCACGCCACCAGAACGCCAAATCGGGCTCTTGATAGAACCAGAACGCGCACGGCCGGTGCCTTTCTGGCGCCACGGTTTTTTACCGGAACCAGTTACTTCAGCACGAGTCTTCTGAGCACGAGTACCCTGACGAGCACCGGCTGCATAAGCAACAACAACCTGGTGAACCAGCGCTTCGTTGAAATCACGACCGAAGGTAGTTTCGGAAACAGTCAGCGCGCTCTGCGCGTCTTTCAATACTAATTCCATTGCTATCTCCTTACGCCTTCACAGCTGGTTTAACGATCAGGTCGCTACCGGTTGCACCCGGGACAGCACCTTTAACCAGCAGCAGGTTGCGCTCAGCGTCAACGCGTACTACGTCAAGGCTCTGAACGGTTACACGTTCGTTACCCATCTGACCTGCCATTTTCTTGCCTTTGAACACTTTGCCCGGAGTCTGGTTCTGACCGATAGAACCCGGTACGCGGTGAGACAAGGAGTTACCGTGAGTAGCGTCCTGGGTACGGAAGTTCCAGCGCTTAACGGTACCTGCGAAACCTTTACCTTTAGAGGTGCCAGTTACGTCAACTTTTTTAACGTCAGCAAACAGTTCAACGCTAATGCTCTGACCTACAGTGAACTCTTCGCCTTCAGCCAGGCGGAATTCCCACAGACCACGGCCAGCTTCTACGCCAGCTTTAGCGAAGTGGCCAGCTTCAGGCTTGGTCACACGGTTAGCTTTTTTAGCACCGGTGGTTACCTGAATAGCACGGTAGCCATCGTTAGCCAGGTCTTTAACCTGAGTAACGCGGTTTGCTTCAACTTCGATTACGGTTACTGGGATAGAAACGCCGTCTTCTGTGAAGATACGGGTCATACCCACTTTTTTACCGACTAAACCAATCATTGTTTCAACCTCTCAATCGCTCAATGACCTGATTAACCCAGGCTGATCTGCACGTCTACACCGGCAGCCAGATCCAGACGCATCAGAGCATCAACGGTTTTCTCGGTTGGCTCAACGATGTCAACCAGACGCAAGTGAGTACGGATTTCGTACTGATCGCGCGCGTCTTTGTTGACGTGCGGAGAGATCAGAACAGTGAAGCGCTCTTTGCGTGTCGGCAGCGGGATCGGACCACGGACCTGCGCACCAGTGCGCTTGGCAGTCTCGACGATTTCCGCGGTTGCTTGATCGATCAGACGATGATCAAACGCTTTCAGGCGGATACGGATTCTTTGGTTCTGCATGAGACCAGAGCTCCAATTATTTTATAAACGAAAATGATTACTCCTCAGACCCATTACGATTGATGGGAGAGTGTAACCGTTCTTACGTAGCCCCCCGATTGGGAGCATTGTTAGGTAGCCAAATTCGGCTAACTGAGGTTCAGATTGAACCTGCTGTCAACTACGACAAGCCCGCGCATTATACGCAAATCTGAGATTGACGCAAGCATCGGGTAGAAATTAATCGCAACGCACAGATTGCGAGCTGCATTCCACGAAATTTGTAAGGTCGTGAAGATAGCGTTTTTCACCGGAACCAGGTTAACAAATCAGCGATTTCGCTGTTGCTGAGTATCCGGAGTTATTCGATGGTGATACTCCAATTACAGAGGATGTTTTATGGTCGCTACCCTTCCCTTTCTGATTTTGTACGTTTGCTTATCAGTCCTACTTTTTTTCTGGGATGCAAAGCATGGCTTGTTACCTGACAGGTTTACCTGCCCGTTACTCTGGTCAGGTCTTTTGTTCTATCAGGTTTGTCATCCTGACGGTTTAGCCGATGCGTTATGGGGGGCGATTATTGGTTACGGCACATTCGCTGTCATTTACTGGGGATATCGCATGCTGCGTCATAAAGAAGGATTAGGCTATGGTGATGTGAAGTTTCTCGCCGCCCTTGGCGCCTGGCATACATGGGCCTTCTTGCCACGGCTGGTTTTCCTTGCCGCCTCATTCGCTTGCGGAGCCGTAGTTATTGGTCTGCTCATGAGAGGAAAAGAATCATTAAAAAACCCGCTGCCTTTTGGGCCATTTCTGGCAGCTGCGGGTTTCGTTGTAGGCTGGGATACTCTGCTGGCAGACCGTTAATCTTTAACTTTAATTTGTGATTGCAGGTAATTTTGTAGGCCGATTTTACCGATGAGATCCAGTTCAGTTTCGAGCCAGTCGATATGACCTTCTTCATCAGCAAGGATCTCGATCATCATATCGCGGCTAACATAGTCATGAACGCTGTCGGCATAAGCGATAGCCTCACGAAGATCCTTCGCACCTTCCAGCTCTAATCGCAGGTCGGATTGCAGCATCTCTTCAACATCTTCACCGATCCCTAGCTTGCCTAAATCCTGTAAGTTAGGAATCCCTTCTAAGAACAAAATACGCTCGATATATTTATCGGCGTGCTTCATCTCATCGATAGATTCATGGTATTCGACATCATTAAGGCGCATCAGGCCCCAGTTTTTAAACATACGGGCATGAAGAAAATACTGATTGATCGCGACAAGCTCATTTCCCAATAGTTTATTGAGATAATTTATGATTTTAACATCACCTTTCATTTTATAGTCCCTCCGCTTCCACTATTAGAGCGTAGATGGGGCTAGCGGGATGTCAAAAAATAAGCGTGAGCTTCAGGCAATCTCTTTAAATTCGGGCATCTGCATCAATTCGTCCTGCATCACTTCGCGTGCGGCGCGAATGCACTTACCGCATTGATTTCCCACAGGAATAAACTTGCGTAATTGTTGGAAAGACTGAGGATGAAACTGACGGACTGCCTGGCGAATTTTTTTGTCACTTACACCATTACACAAACAAACGTACATGATTACTCCCGTTCAAATTCTGCGCAAAGTGTAAATGAGAATAGTTATGATTACAATAGCACAGTTTTATTTGCGCCACAGTTCAGCCAGCGAAATTACGACGAAATATTTCGAACTCAAATTACGGGCAGCAAAAAGGGCGCCTAAGCGCCCTTTTTAATTCAAAACTAATTAACGCGTAATTAGCTCAGAACTTTAGCAACAACGCCCGCACCAACGGTACGGCCGCCTTCACGGATTGCGAA